>JBHHXR010000148.1:0-8775 GCA_046757205.1 Paracoccaceae bacterium | reverse complement strand
GGTCGCTCGCGGCCCGGGCTGCGCCTGCCTGCCCACCGGCAGGCGCATTCGCGCCAGCCCAGGCAGGCGCAGCCCTCTGGTTGGTGCGACTCCCTTCATGAAGGTGATTCCGTCCTTGGGCATCGCGGTCGATGCGCCGTCAACCGGATTCTCGGTTCCGGAGGGACGAAAGCGAAGCTGGGCGTGGCGACGGATCAGACGGCCTCTGCGCCGGGTTCTTCCTCCAACAACTCCCGGACGCGCCTGCGGCAACGGTCCGCCATGAAATCGATGAAGATACGAACCTTCGGGTCCTGTAACCGCTTGTGCGGGTACAGACAGGCAAGCTGCGCGCGCTCCGGCGGCCAGTTTTCCAGGACCGGGACAAGGCGGCCTGCGCGAATGTGGTGGATGATTTCGAAGAGCGGTTTGTTGACGATGCCGTGGCCCGCCAGCGCCCATTCTGTCAGCACATCGCCGTCGTCGGAATCGAAGGGCCCCGCGACCTCGTATTTCTGCGGACCGGATGCCGTCTGCATGGTCCAGAAATATTCCCGCGAACCGGGAAACCGCAGCAACAGGCAGTCGTGGGACTGGTCGTGCAGGTCTTCGGGCTTTCGCGGCGTGCCACGGCGCTTGAGATACTCCGGCGCCGCGCACAGCACCCGCTCGCAATCCATGATGCCGCGCATCCTGAGGTTGGAATCCTCGATAAAGCCAAGCTGGAACGCCAGATCGACGGCTTCGGTCGTCAGGTCGACCTTGCGATCCGACAACCGCAGCCGCACCTCTATCTCGGGATAGAGGTCGCGAAACTCCGGCACCAGCGGCGCGATGACCCGCTTGCCGAAGCCAAGCGGCGCGGCGGCGTGGATTGTGCCACGCGGATTGCCGGAAATATCAGCGACCGCGGCTTCCGCCTCGGTCACCGCCTCGAGTATCTTCACCGCGCCCGTATAGTACGCCCGGCCCTGCTCCGTCGGCGTCAGCTTGCGCGTGGTGCGGTTGAACAGCCGCACGCCGAGGTGTTTTTCGAGTTCCTTGATCCGGTTCGAGGCCACCGCCGGCGAGACCCGCTGGTCGCGCCCGGCGGCCGACAGATTGCCGAGTTCGACCACTCTGACAAACACCCGGATGTTGTTCAGATAGGCCATGCGGCCCGATAGCATTATTACGGAATGTTTGAAAGAGCGGCCGCATTATGCCGGTACGCCTAAATAATGCGCTCGGGCCGGCCGGCAGGGGCCGCGCACCGCGTGACTCGAAAACCACGTGCGGCACCGATGCAGCGACCCGTTCCTTGCGCATGGATTGTGCGGGGTGCAACCGCGCCCTATCAGTGCCTCCAGCGCCGCACCGCGGTCGAATGACGGGCCGGCGCCGAAGAAAGAAAAAAACGAGGGACAAATGAAAAAGATTCTGTATTCCGTCGCGGCGATCGCCGCCTCCGCCTCGACGGCTTTCGGGGGCAGCATGACGTTCGACGAGCCCGTTGAATCGGAAGTGATCGTCGAGGAAAGCGCCGTCATGGGCAGTTCGGGCGCCTGGATAATTCCACTATTGCTGCTTGGCGTTGTCGTTGCGGTGGTTGCGGGAAATGACAACGGCGGAGGTCGCGGGAAGCCGCCACCGGGCTGACGGTCCGCGCAAGGCGTTCTTCGGCGTTTCCTGGCGCGTTCATCGCGGCTGGTCGGGCGAAAAGAGCCCGATCAAGTCGCGAACCGAGGTCAGGTTGACGACAAGATCCGGTGCGAGCCGGGCGCCAAGCCTCGCCTCGGCCGCGAGGATGATTTTCATGTGCGCGATACTGTCCCACCCGGCGACGGAGAACATGTCGCTGGCAGCCGATATCTCGTCGACCGACGCGCCGGTCGCTTCGGCGACGATCAGGCGGGCGATTTCCGTGCCGTTCATTTTCCGGCATCCTTTCCGGCTTCCCACTCGTCGTGCAGCATTTCGAAGATGAAGAAATCGAAACGGGTTTCGCTCACCGGATCGTAACGGGCGCGGCGCAGGGTGCCGGCGCAGCGGTAGCCGAGCTTCTTGTAGTTGAACACCGACGGGAAGTTGCGGGTGTGCACCAGGGCCTGGAATTTCTCGACCCGTTCGCTGGCGAAGAAATGGTTCATCAGCGCGCTGCGGGTTTCGAAAAACACGTCCCGGCCCCACCAGGCGCGGTCGTGCACGGCGATTTCGGCGCTTGCGGTCCGGTAGGGTACCAGCTTGATGCGGTGCAATCCGATCACCTTCCGCCCGCCGCGCGGAATGATGGCGTGGGTGAAGGTGTCGCGGTTGTCCGGCCTTTCGATTTCCCGGAACCAGCCGACCCTGGTTCTGGGCGAGGCGTCGAAGGTCAGGTTGACCAGGATTTCCGGATCGCGCGTCCAGCGCCAGGATATGTTGAACGCGTCGGCGACGCCGCACGGCACGAGGTCGAACCGCTTGCTGCGGACCGGCCGCGAAAGGTACCGGTCGCGCCGGCGCCAAGGCCACATCATCCGCCCCCCGCCGTGAACACGGCGTCGCGCACTGCCCGGCGCACGATCTTGCCGCGGTCATTGCGCGGGAGGGCAGGGACGAAGAACAGCCGCTGAGGCACGGCCTCGGCACGCACCCGCTCGGCGCACCATGCCTTCAGCGCGCCCTCGCCCAGCCGTGCCCCCGGCGCGAGCACCACCGCCGCCGCCACCGCTTCACCGGCGACCGGGTCGGGGATGGCGAATGCGCAGGCCTCGGCGACATCCCGGTGGCGCTCCAGCAGCATGTCGATCTCCTCGGGCAGCACCTTGAGACCGCCGCGGTTGATCTCTGACTTGATGCGTCCCTTCAGCACCAGCGATCCGTCGGCCGCCAGCGTGCCGATGTCGCCGCTGCGAAACCATGCACCGTGAAACGCTTCGCGGGTCTTTTCCGGCTGCCCCCAGAATCCGCGCATGACCGACGGCGAGGAGACCAGAACCTCGCCGGTGCCGTCGGCATGCACCCCGCCGTCGCACAGCACCGCGAAATGCCCGCCCCAGGCACGCCCGACATAGCCGTCGCGGCCGTCCGCCTCGTCGAGGGCGCCGCCGCCTGTCCAGTTCGCCGTCTCCGTCATCCCGAACATGTTGTAGATGTTCCGCGTGCCCGTCCACCCGGCAATCTCCCGCCAGGTGCCGATGCCGAGAGGCGCGGAGCCGACATGCACGCGCTCCGGCGCGGCGGCCGGCCGGGACGAGACGCGCAGCGCGATCTTCCAGAAAGTCGGAACCGAACTGAAAAACGAAATCGCCTCGCTGTCGATCAGGTCGCCAAAGCCTCCCAGTTCCGCCACCGAAGGCCGCGGCCACAGCGTCAGTGCTGCCCCCGCGCTCAGCGCCGTCAGGCAGTTGCCGATCAGGCCGTGACCGAAGAACACCGGCAGCACGCAGAGCGTGCGGCGCAGCGCATGGTCACCGATGGCCGCCCGATTGAGCGCCAGACGCGCCGACAGGCCGCGCAATGTATGCGTAACCCCCTTGGGAACGCCCGTCGTCCCCGAAGTCAGCAGTATCAGCGCCGGCTCGTCGAGGCCGAGCGGTCCGGATGCTTGTCCCGGGCCACCGGCGGGCGGCGGCAGTTCGGGGGCGTCACGGCCGAGCCACGCCCGCGCGCCGGTGCTTTCGGCGACGCGCGCCCGTTCTTCGGCTTTCAGGTCCGGACTGACGGCGACGGCGCACAACCCGGCTGCCCAGCAGGCGAAGACACCGATCAGGAAATCGGCGCCGTCGCTCTCTGCCACCACTACCGCATCGCCACGCCGCAGGCCCTGCCCGGCGAGGCCGGCGGCGCGGGCATCGACGGCGGCGGCCAACCTGCCGCTGCCGAAGGCGCGCCCGCTGCGCAGGCAGGTGATCCGCGCCGAGGCCGGAAACGAGGAGATGATCGGCGTGCCGTGGAACATGGCGGCCCGGCCCTGTCTGTCGTCGTGCTGAACCGGGGCGCGTCGCCCGGCCCCGCAATGCCTCTCTACTGCGGAAAGCGCGGGGCGCTTGTCAATGGCGGAGCGAACAGGCACCGCCGTTGGCCGGAGATGGCGCGGCGGCGCCGAAAATCTGGCGCGCGCCACGGCAATCTGATAGTCAGGCGCAAAACAACAGGCGCGGCGTCAACAAGAGGCCCCGGAATCGAGCACGTGAACACCATGCCAGATCAGCACACGCTGGTTGTCGACCTCGACAATTCCCTGCTGAAGACCGATCTTCTGTACGAGACCTTCTTTGCCGGCCTCGCGGCGCGTCCTTTTGCAACGCTGTGGGCGCTGTTCGCGCTCGTCCGCGGCAGGGCGGCGTTCAAGGCGGCGCTCACCGACGTCATCACGCCTACCGTGGAGACCATGCCGCGCGACGAAAACGTGCTCGAATACATCCGCCGCGAGCGCGAAAACGGCAGCCGCATCGCGCTGGTGTCGGCCAGCGACGAGCGGCTTGTTCAGGCCGTCGCGGACAGCGTCGGCGGGTTCGACGAGGTTCATGGCTCCAGAGGCGGTGTCAATCTCGGCGGCCGCGCCAAGGCCGCAATGCTGATCGAGAAATTCGGCGAGGGCCGGTTTGACTATATTGGCGACGCGCCGCGCGATCTGGCCATCTGGAAGGCCGCGCGCCGCGCCGTGACGGTGGGCGCCGGCAGCTGGCTGAAACGGCGTGTCGGCGCCGTTTCGAAAGACGCGGTCCACCTTTCGCCGCCGGCCAGAGGACTGCCCCTTTTCAGGCCGTATCTGAAGGCGATCCGACCGCATCAGTGGATAAAAAACGTTCTGGTCTCCCTGCCGATTCTCGCCGCCCAGAACCCCGAGATCGAGACCTGGCTCGGCGGGCTGGCGGCGTTCGTGGCGTTCAGCCTGACGGCTTCATCGGTCTATCTGCTCAACGACCTGCTCGACCTCCCCGATGACCGCGCGCATCCGCGCAAATGCGGCCGGCCCTTCGCGTCGGGCGCGGTTCCGCTCAGCCACGGGCTGGTCCTGGCGCCGATGCTGCTCTTGTCCGGAATTCTGGTCGGACTGGCCTTCACGCCCACGCTGTTTCTGGTGGTCCTGGCGCTCTACTATTCCGGCACGCTTGCCTACTCGATGCTGCTCAAGCGCCGCCTCGTCATCGATATCTGCGCGCTTGGCGGCCTCTATGCGCTGCGCGTGCTCGGAGGCGCCGCGGCGGGGCCGGTCAAACTGTCACCCTGGATGCTGGCGTTTTCCGCCTTCCTGTTCCTCGCGCTTGCCGCGACCAAGCGCCAGACCGAGCTGGTCGACGGTCTGAGGACCGGCCGCGAGCAGGCCGCGGGACGCGCCTACAAGGTCGAGGATCTGCCTATCGTCGCGATGATGGCGCTGGGCAGCGGTTTCAACGCGGTTCTGGTTCTTGCGCTCTATATTTCCAATCCCGCCGTCAAACGACTTTACCCGTTTCACGAGGCGCTTTGGGCGGCTTGCCCGGTGCTGCTTTACTGGATCACGCGAATGGTCATGCTGGCGCACCGCGGAAGGATGACCGACGACCCGATCATTTTCGCCTTGAAGGACAAGGTCGGCCTGCTCGCCGGCGCCGCCATCGTCGCCGTCGCGCTGGTGGCAAAATTCGGCGAAGGCTTGCGTTTCTAACGCGTCAGGAATTTCCCCATGGTAAAATCACCGGTTCTCATACTCGGCGCGGCTTCGGAAGTCGGCAAGGCGCTGGCACGGCAATTCGCGGCCGCCGGTCATCCGCTGCACCTGGCACTGCGCGAACCGGACCGTCTGTCGCCGCTGTGCGCGGAAATCTCGGCGGCGCATGGCGTGACCGCCACGCGACATGACTTCGACGTCACCCGGACAACGGGTTTCCCGGGCTTTTTCGCCGATCTTGAGCCGCGTCCCCGTATCGTCATATCGGTCGTGGGTCTGCTGGGCGAGCAGGCAGCCACGGAGGGCGACCCGGAGGCCGTGCGGGCGATCGTCGAGACGAATTTCACCGGGCCGGCCCTTGCGCTGGAAACCGCGGCGCGGGCTCTGGCCGAGGACGGCGAACGCGCCACGATCATCGGCATCAGTTCGGTTGCGGGCGACAGGGGGCGGGCGAAAAACTACTGGTACGGCGCCGCCAAGGCCGGGCTGACCACAGCCCTGTCGGGCCTGCGCCAGAAATACGCCCGCTCGGGGCTGACGGTGATAACCGTCAAACCCGGTTTCATCGACACGCCGATGACCGCCGGCATGGAGCTTCCTGGCTTCCTGGTCGCCTCGCCCGACGAGGTCGCGGGGCGGATATTCCACGCCTGGCGGCGCGGCACGCCGGTGATCTACGGCTGGAAATGGTGGTTGGTGATGCGCATCATCCGTGCCCTGCCAGAGCGCATCTTCATGAACACCCGGTTCTGAACCGGCGCCCGGCACGGCCGGAACGCGCCCCTTGCGGCAAGCCACCGCACGGGTTCATCTGCCAGAATCCTCTGACATCGCCGGTTTTTTTCGTTATCATTGCGCCTTGCATCTGGTGAGTCTCAGGAGCCCTGTCATGGTGCGGACCGGCATAAGGCTTTTCGTTGTTCTCCTCGCCGTGACGTTCCCGGCGATTGTCTGGGCCGGCGAGCGCGTCGCGCTGGTCATCGGCATGGGCGACTACCGCAACGTCGCGTCGCTGAAAAACACGGTGAACGATGCGCGCGCGATATCCGCGGCGCTCGATTCGATCGGCTTCAAGGTCACCACCGTGATCGACGCGACCCATGACGAGTTGCGCAAGACCATCGACGATTTCGCGTTCCGCTCCGAAACCGCCGAATTGGCGCTGATCTATTTCGCCGGCCACGGCGTCGAGGTGCAGGGGGAGAACTTCCTGATCCCCGTCGACGCCAACATCAAGTCCAACACCGATATCCAGAAACAGTCGGTATCGCTCAAGGATTTCCTGCGCGCCGTCGACCGGGCGCGCAAGATGCGCATCGTGATCCTCGATTCCTGCCGCAACAACCCGTTCGGCGATCTGATCCGCCTTGACGTTGCCACGCCAAGCGGTGGCGGCGACGCCAGCACGCGCAGCATCCGGCGCGGTCTGGCACCGCCGACGCCGGATCGCGGTACCCTCGTCGCCTTCGCGGCCCGCGACGGCGAGGTCGCGCTGGACGGCGACGGTGACAACAGCCCCTTCGCCATGGCCTTGGTCGACAAGCTGACAAGGCCGGGTCTGGAAATCAGCCTGATGTTCCGCCAGGTTCGCGATCAGGTTCTGAAAACCACGCACAACCTTCAGGAACCGCACACCTATGGCTCGCTTTCGGGGATTCCGTTCTACATTGCCGGGCCTACCGATGACCAGCGCGATGCCGAGGCGGTGGACCGGCGCGTGGCGTGGTCGGCCATCCGGCCGGAACAGGAGCAGCAGTTGGCGAAGCTCGCCCAGGGCGGCGACACACGGTCGATGCTCGGGCTCGCCTACATCCGCCTGAATCCGGAGGAGGACCGGTTCGCGCCCGAAAAAGCCGTCGATTATCTGACCAGGGCAGCCGCGGCGGGGTCCAGCGAGGCGCAGTTCGAACTCGCCAAGCTCTATGAAACCGGGATCGGCGTGGAGCAGGACCCGAAACGCGCGCTGGAACTGTTTCGCCAGTCCGCCGAAAACGATTTTCCCGACGCGTTGAACGACCTTGGGTTCATGTACTATCAGGGAGGCTTGGGGCTGGCGCGGGATACCGACAAGGCGCTCGCGCTTTTCGAGCGCGCGGCGGATTTGCGTCATCCGCAGGCGATGTTCAATTTCGCGGCGCTCATCGACGACGGGCTGGTCGCGACCAAGGGTCCGGAGGATGCCGCGCAGTACCTTTACATGGCGCTCAGATCGGGCAGCGCAGACGTCTTCAAGATCCTCAACGAGAGACCGAAGATGTTCACCAGCGCCACACGCAAGGCCCTGCAGGCCAAATTGTCCGAGTACGGCTTCTACAAGGGAAGCATCGACGGTGATTTCGGGCCGGGAACGAAGCGCGGAGTTCGGGCCGCCTACGGATTGTCGGACTAGAAACGAGAGGGGGGCAAGATGCCAAGTGTCGCATCTGGAACCAGGATAGTGACGGCCCTCGTTGCCGTCGTGCTTGCAGTTCTTGTCACTGTGGCTGGCGCGGCACCGGCCGATGCCGCCCTGCCGAACCGCGTATCGGCCCCGCCGCCGATCCACGCCTCTCCGGATTTCCTGTTGGATCAGGTCGACGTGATAAGCGGCTATTTCGATCGCATCGACAGCGACGAAAAAGACGTTATTCGTCTGACAGATCCGTTTGTAGACAGGCTTGCCAAGCGGATTCGGGCCATCAACGGTTTTTGCACGCAAATTCCGATCCATTATCGGATCGACTGCCTGGCGGATCAGTACGGTGTCATCGCCCGATCCCTGCCAGACGGATTCGAATTCCGCGACCTCCGGGACGTGCTCCTCAGAGCTTCGAGAAGGCTCGCGAGGATCAGCAAATGCGGCGAAAGGTTTTCCGGAAAAGGCGCCGACTGCGACGTAGACAGAACTGTGCCAAAGATTTCGCCGAAAGCCGTGATCGGGGGAAGATTTTTCGCGAGCAGCCGTCGGCTGAAGGCAATCAAGCCTTCCAGGCTGGCGGATGCACGAAAAGCGGCAATCGCCGTAGTGGACGAGACGCAGACGATTCTTCTGAGGTCCGCGGAGAACTCCAAGAAGCGTCAGAACCAATACGCGAAAATCGCGCAGGCCATTGATTCAAACAAGGTCCTGCTCAGATCATAGCGGTCGCCGGCGGGGGGGCGCGGGGGGCCGGCCGGGCCCTGCCAATAACCGGCGGGCG
>JBHHXR010000147.1:0-8812 GCA_046757205.1 Paracoccaceae bacterium | reverse complement strand
GCCGGTCAGTCGCAGTCCATCGAGGGGAAAATCTGCATTGCCGCCAGCGCCGTCTACGCGGCGTTCCTGCTGCCGCCGATCGTCGGGAAACTGCGCGCAGCGGAACCGGGGATCGAGATCGAGATCGTCACCTCGAACACGGCGAGCGATCTGCGGCGGCGCGAGGCCGACATCGCGATCCGCAATTTCCGCCCGGTGGAGCCGGACCTGGTGGCCAGGAAGATAAGGGACGTGCCGGCCCGGCTCTACGCCGCGCCGCGCTATCTCGAGCGGATCGGCAACCCGACGCTGCCCTACGACCTGCGCAACGCCGATTTCATCAGCATCGACAGCACCGGCGCCTTCCTCGACGGCCTCAACGCCCTCGGCCTGAATCTGACGGAGCGCAATTTCCCGATCCTGACCGAGAACTACCTGGTGATGTGGGAGATGGTGAAGCAGGGGCTGGGGATCGGCATTCTCGACGGCCATATTGGCGATGCGGAGCCGAAGGTGCGCAGGGTGCTGCCCGACATGGAGCCGCTGATGTTCCCGATCTGGCTGGTGGCGCACCGCGCGTTGAACACCAGCCGGCGCATCCGGGTGGTGTTCGACCTGCTGGCGGCGGAGCTTGCCGTCCCGTAGCGGGGGCTTCCCGTCCACATTGTTCGGCTTTTTTTGAAAGTGCTGGACAATCTATTTGGTTTTGCCGAACTGCGACGTCTGACATTCTGGAAGCAGTTGCGGCTCGGGGAGGCGAAAATGGACGAATTTGCGGTTATCTGGGAAGGGCTGACATTCGCCGTGCGCTGGCTGCACGTTATCGCGGGCATCGCCTGGATCGGGTCCTCGTTCTATTTCATCGCCCTCGATCTCGGCCTGCGCAAGGCTGAAAACCTGCCGGCAGGCGCGCATGGCGAGGAATGGCAGGTCCACGGCGGCGGCTTTTATCACATCCGGAAATATCTCGTCGCTCCCGAGGCCATGCCGGAACACCTGACCTGGTTCAAATGGGAAAGCTATACCACGTGGCTGTCGGGCATAGCGCTGCTCAGCCTGGTTTATTACGGCGGCGCCGATCTCTACCTGGTCGATCCGGCGGTCATGGACATCACGCCGTTGCAGGGCGTGGTGATTTCCGCCGCCTCGCTGGCGCTGGGCTGGCTGCTCTACAGCCAGCTCTGCAAGTTCATGCTGCACCGGGGCGACACTCTTCTGATGATCGCTCTCTACGTCATCCTGGTTGTCATTGCCTGGGGTTACACCCAGGTCTTCACCGGCCGCGCGGCGTTTCTGCACCTCGGCGCAATTACCGCGACGATCATGACGGCCAATGTCTTCTTCGTCATCATCCCCAACCAGAAGATCGTCGTCGAAGACCTCAGGGCGGGCCGGACGCCCGACGCGGTCTATGGCAGGATTGCCAAGCAGCGCTCGACCCACAACAACTACCTGACACTGCCGGTGGTGTTTCTTATGCTGTCGAACCACTACCCGCTGGCCTTCGCCACCGAATTCAACTGGATCATCGCCAGCCTCGTTTTCCTCATGGGCGTCACCATCCGGCACTATTTCAACACCATCCACGCCCGCAAGGGCGACCCGGCATGGACTTGGGCGCTGACCGCCATCCTCTTCATCCTCGTCATGTGGCTTTCATCGATGCCGAAGGTGCTGGCCGGCGAGACCGGAGCCATGGGGCCGCGGGCGCAGAAATTCGCCGCCGCCGAGGGTTTCACCGAGATCGCCGACACCGTGCGCGGCCGCTGCTCGATGTGCCACGCGGCGGAGCCGGTCTGGGAGGGCATCGTCACCGCGCCAAATGGTGTCGTGCTTGAAACCGATGCCCAAATCGCGGTGCGCGCGCGGGACATCTACCTGCAGGCGGCGCGCTCCACCGCCATGCCGCCGGCCAACGCCTCGTTCATGGAAGACGATGAACGGCGCGCTATCCGGGCCTGGTTCGAAGGCGCCGCCAGTGGAAAAGCAGGCTCATCGTCATGACGGAGAGGCTGCTGCGGGGCCGGGTGTTCGGGTTTCATCGGGCACCGGAAGGCATCGACGACCGGGAAGCCTATGTCTACGAGGAAGACGGCGCGGTTCTCGTCGGCGACGGCATTGTCGAGGCGGCCGGTACATTCGAGGAGCTCAAGGGACGGGCGCTGGAAATCATCGACCACCGCCCGAACCTGATCCTGCCCGGTTTCATCGACCCGCACATCCATTTCCCGCAGATGCAGGTGATCGGCTCTTATGGCGCGCAACTGCTGGAGTGGCTGAACAGGTACACCTTCCCGGCGGAAACCCGGTTCGGCGACGCCGGCCACGCCGAGCGCATCGCCCGGCTCTTCTTCGACGAATTGCTGCGCAACGGCACGACCACGGCGGTCGCCTTCTGCTCGGTCCACAAGGCCTCGGCCGAGGCGTATTTCCGCGAGGCCGTCCGCCGCAACCTCTGCATGATCGGCGGCAAGGTACTGATGGACCGCAACGCGCCCGACGGCCTGCGGGACACACCGCAGAGCGGCTATGACGATACAAGGGCGCTGATCGCCGACTGGCATGGACAGGGCCGCGTCCGTTACGCCATCACCCCGCGCTTCGCCATCACCTCGACGCCCGAGCAGATGGAAACGGCGCAGGCGCTGGCCGCCGAGTACCCGGATCTCCATATCCAGACGCACCTGTCGGAAAACGGCGCCGAGATCGCTTACGCCGCGAAGCTTTACCCCGACGCGAAAGACTATCTCGACATTTACGACCATTACGGGCTGCTCGGCCGCAACAGCCTGATGGGCCACAGCATCCATCTCAGCCAGCGCGAGAGGGCGCGGATGGCTGAAACCGGCACCGTAGCCGTGCACTGCCCGACCTCGAACCTGTTCATCGGCAGCGGGCTGTTCGACCTCGCGGCGCTCGAAGACGCCGGCGTTCGCACCGCCATCGCCACCGATGTCGGCGGCGGCACCAGTTATTCGATGCTGAAGACGCTCGACGAGGCCTACAAGATCCAGCAGTTGCAGAACCGCTCGGTCGATCCGCTCAGCGCATTCTACTGGGCGACGCTCGGTAACGCCGAGGCCCTGTCGCTGGCCGACAGGATCGGCTCGCTCGCGGCTGGCAGCGACGCCGACATCATCGTGCTCGACAGCCACGCCACGCCGGCCATGTCTGTGCGCATGGAAACCGTCGAGACACTGCCGGAGGAGTTGTTCGTCCTGCAGACGCTCGGCGACGACCGCGCCGTCGTCGCGGCCTATGTGGCGGGCGAACTGGCTGGGCCCGCGGATAACTGACTGGCGCGGTGCCGTGCCCGGCCCGTTCGGCCGCGACATCGCCGCGCAAGCGGAAATGCCTAAAAGCCTTTCAATCCACGGGAAAAACTCGTTAGTGTCGCCGGTATGGCGCAGGTGGGGTGCGTTGCCGGGGCGATTCGAGCCGCGGCGGGTGCCGCGACAATGCGCTCGTCAGATATAATAACCAATCGGGAGAAAACTCATGAGAAAACTTATTCTCGCAACGGCCGCCGGCGCGTTGATGGCGACCGGGGCCCTGGCCGACGACGTGAAGATCGGCGTCATCCTCGGCTTCACCGGTCCAATCGAATCACTGACGCCGCCGATGGCCGACAGCGCCGAACTGGCGTGGAAGGAAATCAACGCCTCAGGTGAATTCCTCGGGGGCAAGACGATCGTCTCGGTTCGCGCCGACAGCACGTGCATCGATTCGGCGGCCGCGACCTCGGCGGCGGAACGCCTTGTGACGGCCGAGAACGTGGCCGCCATCATGGGCGCCGACTGTTCCGGCGTGACCACGGCGATCCTGAACAACGTCGCGGTGCCGAACGGCATCGTGATGGTGTCGCCCTCGGCGACCTCGCCCGCCCTTTCGACCATCGAGGACAAGGGCCTGTTCTTCCGCACCGCGCCGTCCGACGCCCGACAGGGTCAAGTCCTGGCCGGGATACTGAAGGACAAGGGAATCGGCGAAGTCGCCGTGACCTACACCAACAACGACTACGGCAAGGGCCTGTCGGACAGCTTCATTTCGAGTTTCGAAGGCATGGGCGGCAAGGTAACGATCAACGCCGCGCATGAAGACGGCAAGGGCGACTACTCGGCCGAAGTCGGCGCATTGGCATCGGCCGGCGGCGATGTTCTCGCCGTGCTCGGGTATGCCGATCAGGGCGGGCTGGGCATTATCCAGAATGCGCTCGACACCGGTGCATTCGACACATTCGCGATGGGCGACGGCATGTATGCCGACAGCCTGCTTGCAGCGGTCGGCACCGATATCGAAGGCTCCATCGGTTCGGTTCCGTGGTCGCAGGGCGAAGGGTCTGAAAAATTCGTGGCTGCCGCGCAGGCCGCGGGTATCAATCCCAGCTCTTTCACCCGCGAATCCTATGACGCCGCGGCACTTATCGCGTTGGCCATGCAGAAGGGCGGCAACGCCGACCGCGCCACCGTTGCGGCAAACCTGCTCGCCGTCGCCAACGCGCCGGGTGAAAAGATCCTGCCGGGCGAACTTGGCAAGGCGCTGAAGATTCTCGCCGGCGGCGGCGATGTCGATTACGTCGGTGCCACCAACGTCGAACTGATCGGACCGGGCGAAGCCGCCGGAACCTATCGCGAGTACGTGATCAAGGGCGGCGCCTACGAGACGGTGAAGTTCCGTTAAGACGCGGAAACACGGGGCAGCAGCCCGGGCGCTACGTTCCGGGCTGCCAGCCTGATTGGATATGCACAGATGATCCGGGTCGAAGACCTCCATATGCATTTTGGCGGTATCCGCGCCGTGAACGGTGCCTCGCTGGAGATCGCCGAGGGCACGATCACCGGTTTGATCGGCCCCAACGGCGCCGGCAAGACGACGTTGTTCAATGTCGTCGCCGGCCACCACCTGGCCACTTCGGGCCGGGTATTCCTGGCCGGCGAGGAAATTACCGGCCTCACGCCGCACGAACTCTTTGCCAAGGGCGTGCTGCGCACGTTCCAGATCGCCCATGAATTTCCGACGCTCACAGTGCGCGAAAACCTGATGATGGTTCCGGGCCAGCAATCGGGCGAGAGGCTGTGGGATGCCTGGTTCAAGGGCTCGAAGGTGAGGGCTGAGGAGGAGGCGATACGCCGGAAAGCCGACGAGGTCATCGAGTTTCTGGAAATCCCGCAGGTCGCCGATGAACTGGCGGGAAACCTTTCCGGTGGCCAGAAGAAACTGCTGGAGCTTGGCCGAACCATGATGGTTGACGCCAAGGTGGTGTTCCTCGACGAGGTCGGCGCAGGGGTGAATCGCACGCTGTTGCGCACCATCGGCGACGCCATCATCCGGCTCAACAAGGAACGCGGCTACACGTTCTGCATGATCGAGCACGACATGGATTTCATTTCCCGGCTCTGCGATCCGGTGATCGTCATGGCCGAGGGCGCGGTGCTGACCGAAGGCACCATCGACGAGGTGAAGGCCAACGAACACGTCATCGAGGCCTATCTGGGCACCGGGCTGAAGACCCGTCCGGCAAAACCGAAGGCTCCGGCATGAAGTTCCTTTCAGCCGACCACATGACCGGCGGCTACGGCGCCGCCGACATCCTGCACGACTGCGACATTTCGGTCGAGAAGGGCGAGATCGCGGTCATCGTCGGCCCGAACGGCGCTGGCAAGTCCACCGCCATGAAGGCAATTTTCGGCATGCTCGACCTGCGCGAGGGCACGGTCACGCTCGACGGCCGGGACATTACCGGGTTGCAGCCGCAGGACCGGGTGCGCACCGGCATGGGCTTCGTGCCGCAGAACGCGAACGTGTTCACCTCGATGACGGTTCAGGAAAACCTCGAGATGGGCGCCTTCGTCCGCGAGGACGATTTTTCCGCCACCATGGAGCAGGTCTTCGAGCTGTTCCCGGTGCTGAAGGAAAAGAGGCGGCAGCCGGCGGGAGAGCTTTCCGGCGGCCAGCGCCAGCAGGTTGCCGTCGGCCGTGCCCTGATGACCGAACCGAAACTCCTGATGCTGGACGAGCCGACGGCCGGCGTCTCGCCCATCGTCATGGACGAGTTGTTCGACCGCATCCTCGATGTCGCGGCCACCGGCATCGCCATCCTGATGGTCGAACAGAACGCCCGCCAGGCGCTGGCCATCGCCGACCACGGCTTCGTGCTGGTGCAGGGCCGCAACCGCTACACCGACACCGGTGAGGCGCTGCTGGCCGATCCCGATGTGCGCAAGAGCTTCCTGGGGGGCTGAAAGTTGGAAGATATCCTCAACGCCTTCATCCTTCTGGCCAACTTCGTGCTGGTGCCCGGCATCGCCTACGGCTCGCAACTGGCGCTCGGCGCGCTCGGCATCACCATGGTCTACGCGGTGCTGCGGTTCTCCAACTTCGCGCATGGCGACACCATGGCCTTCGGCACCATGTTTACCATTCTCGCCACCTGGGGGCTGCAGCGCCTCGGGGTGTCGCTCTGGCCGTTGCCGACGGCGCTGCTGGCGCTGCCGGTCGGCATCGTCGCGACCATCCTGCTGGCGCTGGGTTTCGACCGTTCGGTGTACCGCTTCTACCGCCACCGCCGCGCCGTGCCGATCGTGTTCGTGATGGCCTCGATCGGGGTGATGCTGATGACCAACGGGCTGGTGCGCTTCATCATCGGCCCCGGCGACCAGCGCTTCGCCGATGGCGCGCGGTTCATCCTGAAAGCCCGCGAGTTCAAGCAGATGACCGGGCTGTCGGAGGGCCTGTCGATCAAGGTCAGCCAGGGCATCACCTTTGTCGTCGCCATCATCGTGATGATCGTGCTCTTCCGTTTCCTCAGCCGCTCGCGCATGGGCAAGGCGATGCGCGCCTATTCCGACAACGAGGACCTGGCGCTGCTTTCCGGCATCAACCCGGACCGGGTGGTCTTTTTCACCTGGATCATCGTTGCCACTCTGGCGACCATTGCCGGCACGCTCTACGGCCTCGACAAGAGCTTCAAGCCGTTCACCTATTTCCAGCTTCTGCTGCCGATGTTCGCCTCCGCCATTGTCGGCGGCGTCGGCAACCCGCTGGGCGCCATCGCCGGCGGCTTCGTCATCGCGTTTTCCGAAGTCACCGTGACCTATGCCTACAAGAAATTCCTCACCTATCTGGTACCTGAAAGCTGGGCGCCCGACGGATTGGTGCAACTTCTCTCGACCGACTACAAGTTCGCCGTTTCCTTCGTCATCCTGGTGCTGGTGCTGCTGGTGCGGCCGACAGGGATATTCCGCGGGAGGGTGCTGTGATGGCAAGGAACGTCGCGCTCTATGCCATCATGGCGGCGCTGATCGTCGCCGTCGGCCTGATGCAGAGCTGGAACGTCGCGCTGACGCTGCTCAATCTCGGGATCATCTCCGCCGTGATGTCGCTCGGCGTCAACATGCAATGGGGTTATGCCGGCCTTTTCAACGTTGGGATCATGGGGTTCACCGCGCTTGGCGGCATCGCCGCGATGCTGGTCTCGGTGCCGCCGGTCCGCGCCGCGTGGGCGGTGGGCGGCGCCGGCGTCCTGACCGCCGGGCTGGCGGTTCTGGTGGCGATCGCGGCGGTGGTCTTCGCGCGGCGCAGGCTTGCCGGGCGCGCTCGCACGCTGGCGACCGTGGTGCTGGTCATCGCCGGATACGCCGCTGCGCGCTATTTCTACGATCCGGCATCGGAGGCCATCGAGAAGGTCGAGGCGGCGAAATACGGGTTCCTCGGCGGGCTTGGCCTGCCGATCATCGTGTCATGGCTGGTCGGCGGTCTGTTGGCCGCAGGAGCGGCGTGGGTGGTCGGCAAGGTGGCGCTGGGGCTGCGCTCGGATTACCTTGCCATCGCGACGCTGGGGATCGCCGAAATCATCCTCGCCATCACCAAGAACGAGGACTGGCTGACCCGGGGCGTGAAGAACGTCACCGGCCTGCCGCGCCCGGTGCCCTACGAGGTCGACCTGCAGACCGCGCCGTGGGTGATCGACCTGGCGCAACGTTTTGGCGGTGATCCGGCGTCGGCCGCCTCGGTCGCCGTGAAACTCCTCTATGCCGTGCTGTTTGCCGTTGTGCTGGCCTTCGTCCTGTGGCTGTCGGAGCGGGCGCTGAACTCGCCCTGGGGCCGGATGATGCGGGCCATCCGCGACAACCGCGACGCGGCGGAAGCCATGGGCAAGGACGTGACCCGGCGCCACCTGCAGGTGTTCATCCTCGGCTCCGCCGTGGTCGGCGTCGCGGGTGCCATGCTGACCACGCTCGACGGGCAACTGACACCCGGCACCTACAACCCGCTGCGCTACACCTTCCTGATCTGGATCATGGTCATCGTCGGCGGCTCGGGTAACAACTGGGGCGCGGTGCTCGGCGGTTTCCTGATCTGGTTCCTGTGGATCCAGGCCGAACCGATGGGCCTGCGGCTGATGGACGTCATCACCTCGGGCATGTCCGAAGAAAGCGCGCTGCGCGCCCATCTGCTGGATTCCGCCCCGCATGTGCGGCTGTTTCTGATGGGGCTGTTGCTGCTTGTGGTGCTCCGCTTCAGTCCGCGCGGGTTGATCCCCGAGCGGTAGCGAGGGGTGCGCCTGCTCGTCGAAACCGGTCTCTCCCGCTTGGCCGGGGCGCGGCGCCGCGAACGAAGGCGCGCGCGCCGGCGTCAGGACTCGCGGAACGCCTTGTTGAAATAGTCCGCCATCGGCTTCAGCAGGTAGCTCAGCGGCGAGCGCTCGCCTGTGCGGATGAAGGATTCCACCGGCATTCCGGGCAGCAGTTCGAGGCCGTCGAGCTTGTCCAGTTCGCCGGCGTTCGGCAGGATTTCGGCGGTGTAGTAGGTCAGCCCGGTGTTTTCGTCGCGA
>JBHHXR010000146.1:0-8831 GCA_046757205.1 Paracoccaceae bacterium | reverse complement strand
CGCCGCGAAATCCGGAACTTGTCGCACACTCGCCGGGATGATGTCGGGCCAGGCGCGAGTTCGCGGCGGCACAGGCGTGCAATGGGGCATCCGCAGGAGCCAGCGATGGCCGACAATCCGTTCTCGATCCCGCACCCCAAGGTCGATCCGACGCGGCGCCCGATGCGCCCGGACAACACACCGGACGACAACGACCGCGTCGAGATCGGCCCGACGCGGCTCGCCTATGACGAATGGCGGGCCGCCGGCCTGACCTGCCCCGATCTGCCGCGCATGCGCCGCCACCGGCTCGACCGGATCGTCGCCGGGCTGGCACAGCGCGGCCTCGCCGGTGTGCTGCTGTTCGATCCGCTCAGCATCCGCTACGCCACCGATACCACGCACATGCAGCTGTGGAACGCGCATAACCCGTTCCGCGCCTGCCTGGTTCTGGCCGACGGCTACATGATCCTGTGGGAATACGGCGGCTACCGCCACCTGTCGGAATACAACCCGCTGGTGCGCGAGGTGCGCGCCGGGGCCTCGTTCTTCTACTTCGCCACCGGCCAGCGCACCGACGAGAAGGCCGGCGAGTTCGCCGGCGTGATCGACGGCATTCTGCGCGAACGGACGGGATCGAACCGGCGCCTGGCGGTCGACAAGATCCAGATCGCCGGGCTGAGGGCGCTGGAGGCGGCCGGAATTACCGTCGAGGACGGCGAGGAACTGATGGAACATACCCGCGCCATCAAGGGACCAGATGAAATCCTCGCCATGCGCTGCGCCATGCACGCCTGCGAACAGTCGATCGCCGAAATGCGCCACGCCACACGCCCCGGCTTGTCGGAAAACGACGTCTGGGCGGAGCTTCACAAATCCAACATCCGCCGCGGCGGCGAGTGGATCGAGACGCGGATACTGTCCTCCGGCCCGCGCACCAACCCGTGGTTCCAGGAATGCGGGCCGCGGGTTTTGCAAAACAACGAACTGCTGGCCTTCGACACCGACATGATCGGCTGTTACGGCATGTGCTGCGACATTTCGCGGACTTGGTTCATCGGCGACGGCCGCCCCACCAACCGGCAGCGCGACATTCACCATGTCGCTTATGAGCACATCATGACCAACATGGAGCTGATCAGGCCCGGCGTCAGCTTCCGCGAGCTGTGCGAAGGCGGCCACCACCTGCCCGAGCAGTACATACCGCAGCGCTATGGTTCCAAGTTCCACGGCGTCGGCCTGTGCGACGAGTGGCCGTCGATCAAGCACCCGATCGACTGGGAGGACAAGGGCTACCAGGGCGTGCTGGAACCCGGCATGATGATGTGCGTCGAAGCTTATGTGGGCGAGGTCGGCGGCGCGGACGGGGTGAAGCTGGAAGATCAGGTTCTGGTCACCGAGGACGGGTACGAGAACCTGACCAACTGCCCGTTTGACGCGAAGCTGATGGGGTAGGCGGCGCGGCCCTTCCGGACTGTGCACCGCCGCCGGCCACCCTCGGGGCGACCAACCTGACGCGAAACATCGTTTCCGGCGCGGGTCGGTTTCAAACGTTCAGTTGACAGCGGTGCCACGTCTCGGCCGCGCCGCCGTTGACGGATATGTTTACCTGTTCCTCGTTCAACAGCAGCATGGAGAACTGATCGCCGGCGCCGGGTTCGTTCTCCGGCACGACGTAGGAGAATGCGTGCCGGGTGTAATTGCCCGTCGTCCGGTAGCCGTCCGAAGAGGTGACGCTCGGTCCGGAAATTCGGAAATACCGGGTCCCGTCCGGCGAACACCAATCCCCGTCGATCACGTCTGCGATCGCGGGCGATGAACAGAAAACCAACATACCCGAAACAAGTGCCCTTTTCGCGATTGCCTGACCGATCATCGAAGCGCTCCCTTGTGTTGCCGTCCCGGACTATGCGCCCAAACCCCCGCTGTGAAAAGCCGGGCCGACGATCCCGCCGATGACGATTTGGTCAACAGGCCGTCAGGCCACCGCCGCCCGCCGCTTGCCGGTCCGCCACAAGATCATCGTCATGATGCCGATGTTCAGGAAATTCCATCCGATGCCGTTGAGGAACGCCGCCTGATAGCTCCCGGTCGCGTCAAAAATCGCACCCGACAGCCAGCCGCCGAAAGCCATGCCGCCGATTGTCGCCATCATCACCAGCCCTACACGCTGCCCGGCCTCGCGCGCCGGCAGGTATTCGCGCACGATGATCGCGTAGGCCGGCACGATACCGCCCTGCGACAGGCCGAACACCAGCGACACCACATAGAGCGACGCCATGCCGTTGAACGGCAGGTAGAGGAACAGTGCAATGCATTGCAGGCAGGACCCCAGCAAGAGCGTGCGCACGCCGCCTATCCGGTCCGACAGGAACCCGAACACCAGCCGGCTCAGCACGCCGCCCGCCACCATGAGCGCCAGCATCTCCGCCCCGACCGCAACGCCGTAGCCGAGGTCAGCACAGAGCGCCACGATATGAACCTGCGGCATCGACATCGCCACGCAGCACGCGACACCGGCAACCGCCAGCAAGGTCTGCAACGCCCGCGGCGACAGGTTGATGCTGCGAATGGTGCCGGTCGAACCTGAAACCGTCGCGCCGAACTGCGCCGCCTCCGGCCGCCGGCGCAGCAGAAGCGCCAAGGGCACCATGGTGACGACGCACACCAGAGCGACGGCCGAATAAGCCGCCCGCCAGCCGTCCTCCGCGATCACGTCCTTCAGAAGCACCGGCCAGACGGCACCGGCGATGTAGTTCCCGCTGGCGGCAAGCGCGACGGCGATGCCGCGGCGGCGCACGAACCAGTGCGACACGTCGGCGATCAGCGGGCCGAAACATGTGGAGGCGCCGACACCGATCAGCACGCCTTGCACGATCGCCACCTGCCAGATGCTGGTTGCAATCGAAACCAGCCAGAAACCGGCGGCGATGGCGATGCCGGAAATCACCAGCGCCCTGCTGATGCCAAAACGGTCAACGAAACGGCCGATCAGCAGGTTGCCGAGGGCGAAGCCGATCATCGTTGTGGTGTAGGACAGCGATACGTCGGCGCGGTCGACGCCGAATTCGGCCTGGATCTTCGGCATCACGAGGATGATCGCCCACATGCCGACATTGCCGATGGCGGCGATCAGCACGCACACGGCCAGCCGCACCCAGGAATAGCGGCTGTCGAATATCTCGGTCGCGGTCATTCGCCGGTCTTACGCGGCGCACAGCCCTGCGTCCAAGCCGAATGCGACCCGTGCGGGTCGGTTGCGGCTGCGGCTCGCGCGGCCTACCAATGCGGCGAAATATGGTTACGGAAGCGGGGGCAGGGGCATGACCGTCGACGACATCACCGCGCTTGGGGCAACGGAACTGTCGCGGCGCATCGCGGCGCGGGAGCTTTCCTGCAGCGAAGTCATGGAGGCCTTCCTTACCCGCATCGAGAGGTACAACGGCGCCGTCAACGCAATCGTCTCCTTGCGTGAACCGGGCGAGTTGCGCGCCGAGGCACGTGCCGCTGACGAAGCGCTCGCTTCCGGGAACCGCCACGGCTGGCTGCACGGTCTGCCGGTCGCGATAAAGGATCTGGAGGCAACGCGCGGCCTGCGCACCACGCAGGGCTCGCCGCTGTTCGCGGATGACGTTCCGGAAAGCGACAGCCCGGTCGCCGCCCGCATCCGCGCCGCCGGGGCGATCATCACCGGCAAGGCCAACGTGCCGGAATTCGGCCTCGGCTCGCACACCTTCAACCCGGTTTTTGGCCCCACCCGCAACCCCTACGACACGGCGCTTTCCGCCGGCGGTTCGAGCGGCGGCGCGGCGGCGGCGCTGGCGCTGCGGATGCTTCCCGTCGCCGATGGCAGCGACATGATGGGCTCGCTGCGCAACCCCGCCGCCTTCAACAACGTCTATGGCATGCGCCCCAGCTTCGGCCGCGTCGCCGGTGACCCCGAGGGCGAGTTGTTCCTGCGCCAGCTTTCCACTGCCGGACCGATGGCGCGGAATATCGACGACCTCGCCAACCTGCTCGCCACATTGTCGGGCTACGACCCGCGCGCGCCGCTGAGCCTGGGCGAGGAACTCGTCACCACGGCGCCGGTCCGGTCGGGCCCGAAAATCGGCTGGATCGGCGACTGGAACGGCGCTTACCCGACCGAGCCCGGTATCCTCGCACTGTGCCGGTCGGCCCTCGCCGTCTTCGAGTCAGCCGGCGGCCACGTTGAGGAAATCGTGCCCGATTTCCCACCGGAACGGATTTGGCAAAGCTGGTGCACCCTGCGCCACTGGCTGGTGGCGGGAAGCCTCGGCCAGCACCACACCGATCCGGCCTCGCGCGGGAGACTGAAGCCGGAAGTCATCTGGGAAATCGAACAGGCGAACACGCTTTCCGCCAATGACCTCTACGCCGCCAGCGAAACCCGCTCCGACTGGTTCCGCACCGCGCTGGCGCTCTTCGAGCGTTTTGATTTCCTCGCCCTGCCGAGCGCGCAGGTCTTTCCCTTCGACGTCAACCAGCGTTGGCCCCAGACCATCGGCAGCCACCGCATGGATACTTATCACCGCTGGATGGAAGTCGTCGTGCCGCCGGGACTGATCGGCCTGCCGGTCATCGGCCTGCCCGCCGGTTTCAACGACGGCGGCCTGCCGACCGGCGTACAGCTTGTCGGGCCACCGCGCGCCGATGCCGAAGTGCTCGCCGCCGCGCGTCTCTATCACCACGCGACCGACTGGCCGGCACGAAGGCCGCCGCCGGAACCGCTCACGCCGTGATCCGGTAGGCCCGCAACCGTTCGTAATAGGGCCGCGCCCGCTCGGCCAGCCGCAGCTCGGCGTCCGGGAGTGTCACTTCCCGGTGCTTCGGCGCGGCAAAACCGGTCGACGACCAGACCGAGCGGTACCAGTGCGCCGCCCACACGCCGTCGTCGGGATGCGGGCCTTGCTTCCAGCGCAGCATGCGCTCGCTGAACCCGATGCCGATCCGCGCGCAAAGGGCGGTCAGCATGCCCCGGGGATCGGCGAGAATGTCGGCAGAATCCACCACGGCCGGGGCCACGCCTTCCCGCTCCGCCACCTCTTCGAACAACTCCGCCTGCAATCCGAAGCCTATTTCCCCGAAATCCGGGTTCTCGCGCTTGGCGGCATAGCTGGCGACCACCTGCTCGGGGTCGCGGATCAGGAATACGTTCACCACATCTGCCATCCAGCCGCGCGGAAAACCGGCGACCATGTGCTGCGTCATGTGTTTCTGGTAGAACAGCCGCTTGCCGCCCGGAGCCTCGCCGGCGCAGCGGCGCGCCACCTTGTCGGCATCGGTCTCGCCCGCCGCGATGATCTCCGCCCCCATCGGGTGATCGAGCCCGGTCCGCGCCAGATAGGCGGCATAGAATGGCTCGTCCCAGACGGCACAATCGGGCCGCGCCCCGAAACTGCGCATCATCGCCGTCGACAGGTTGCGCGGGCCCGACCACATGGCGATGCGCACACAATCCGGCGTCATCCCCGCGTCGCTTCCCTGACCAGCGCTTCATAGAGTTCCCGAAGCTTTTGCGTCACCGGCCCGGCTTCGCCCGCGCCGATTACCCGTCCGTCGATTTCACCCACCGGTGTCAGTCCGCCGAAGGAGCCGGTCAGGAAAGCCTCGTCCGCCGCGTAGGTATTGACCAGCGAGAAATTGCGTTCAAATACCGGGACGCCGTTTTCCCGGCAGAGCGCAATCACGTTGCGCCGGGTGATGCCGTTCATGCAGTAGTCGCCTGTGGAGGTCCAGACCTCGCCCCCGCGCACGATGAAGAAGTTGCAGCCGTTGGTGGTGTTGACGAAGCCGTGCACGTCGAGCATCAGCGCCTCGTCGGCGCCCGCCTTCTCGGCGTGGATGCCGGCGAGGATGCAGTTGAGCTTGGAATGCGAGTTGAGCTTCGGGTCCTGGCTCATCGGCAGCCCGCGGATGAAGGGCACGGTGTGCAGGCGGACGGGTCGGGCGACCGCCGGCCTGCTGTGCTCCATGACGATCACCACGGTCGGACCGGACTGCGAAAAGGCCGGGCTCTGGAACGGGCGGGTCTTGGGCCCCCGCGTCACCATCAGCCGGGCGTGCACGTCTTCCGTCATGGCGTTGGCCTTGCGCGTCGCCTCCAGCGCCCCGGTCAGTTCGGCGCGCGTCATGCCGATGTCCAGGTCGATGGCGGCCGCCCCGTCGAACAGCCGGTCGAGATGCGCGTCGAGAAACACCCAGCGGCCGTTGTGCAGGCGCAGGCCCTCCCACACCCCGTCACCCATCATGAAACCGCTGTCGAGCACGGAAACACGCGCCGCGCTCCGATGCACGATCTCGCCGTTCACCCAGAACTGCACGTCGACGTTGCGCGGGTCCTCCGCCGCTGAGTGGGTGGACTGGTTATCAGGCATCGACGCCCCGCGCCTCTCTCATCAACGGTTCGATCTCCCCGGCAAGCGCCGCCCCGGTCGCCGCCGGCAGGCTTTCCAGCGGCGGGCGGACGTTGGCCCAGCGCCCCTCCTTCCGCCATGTCGCCAGCAGCCGCTTCTGCGCAGGAATGGGTCCATGCGCCTGCACCGCCAGCCGGATGCGCCCGTTGATTTCGTGGAGCCGCCCGGCTTCCTCCTGCCGCCCGGCATCCAGCAGCGTGATCACACGGTTTATCGCGCCCGCGTTGATGTTGGCCGTCGCCGAAATGCAACCGCTTGCCCCTACCGCCATCGCCTCGATCAGCGGCAGTTCGGAACCGGGATAGACCGACAGCCCGTCGATTTCCAGCAACGCGCTGGTGTTTTCCCAATCCCCGGTGCTGTCCTTGATACCGGTGATCTGGCCCGGAAACGCCCGGTGCAGGCGCTCGACCAGCGGCACGGGAAAGCCGACGCCGGAGACCTGCGGGATGTGATAGAGGTGGATGCCCGGCTCGGCGTGGCCGATCGCCTCCACCAGATTGGCGAAATAGGCGAACAGGCCGTCGTCGCTGACCGCCTTGTAGAAGAACGGCGGCAATACCAGGAGCCCGGCGCAGCCGAGTTCCAGAAACTCCCGGCAGAGCGCGGCGGTTTCGGCCAGGTTGTTCAGCCCGGCGCCGGGCAAGAGACGCCCGGGGTAGACACCGCTGTCGACCAGCGCGTGCAGAAGCGACAGGCGTTCCGCCGTCGACAGCGAAAGCGCCTCGCCGGTGGTGCCGAACGGCGCGAGCCCGGCGCAGCCGCCGTCCAGCAGCTCATGCGCATGCGCAACGTATAGCTCCGTCGCGACGCTCAGGTCGTGGTTGAAGGGCGTCAGGATCGGCGCGATGACGCCGCGAATTCTCTGCCCCATGCCCTAGCCGATCACCGAGAAGCTCGAGTCCATGTTGATCTCGCGGTTGCGCGAGAAGAAGCCGAGCGAGATGTCCTGGTTGACGTGATCGAGGTGGAACGTGAGCGGCTCGGTGTCATGGTCGCGCCCGGCCTCGCAGGCTTCGATCAGCGCCGTCATCGGCTTGCCGACCACGGGTGCGGTCTTGAACTGGTTTCCGGAAGTGCCGCAGGCCATGTAATAGCCCGGCAGGTCGCTGCGGTCGTAGATCGGCATCCAGTCCTCCGACACGTCGTAGAGCGCCACCACACCCTTCGCGGTATCCGGGATGCCCAGCTTCGGCAGGCGTTGGCCGGCGCGCATCACCATGGTCTTCCACTGCTGCGAGAAGTTCAGGTCGTAGTTGTCGGGATCGTCGACCCATTCGCGGCCGTCGCATTCGGGGTCTTCCGAGCCGACCAGCAGGTTGCGGCCCTGCTCGGTGCGCATGTAGGTCTTGATGTCGCTGTCGGAGTAGACGATGCGGTAACCTTCCTCGAAGCCTTCCGGCGCGGGCACATGCGCCACCTCGTGGCGCAGCGCACGGGTGGACATCTTCATGCCAGAAGTGACACCCGCCATCTGGTTGATGATCGAGGAATGCGGGCCGGCGACATTGACCACCACCGGGGCTTTCACGGTGGTGCCGTCCGACAGTTCCACGCCGCCGACCCTGCCACCGTCGCGCAGGATGCCGGTCACCGCCGTGTTGAACCGGAACGTCGCGCCATGCGCCTCCGCCGCCCGCTGCGCGTTGTGGGCCGACAGCTTGGGATCGTTCACGTAGCCGCCGCAGGGGAAGAACACGGCGCCGGCCACGCGCGGCCCGGTCGGTTCGCCGAAACCCTCGTCCTCGAAACGCTTGGCCGGCACGTATTGCCGCAGATCGGCGCCCGGCATGTAGTTGGGCACGTCCTCCGCCGCCACGTGCTCGTAGGGGCAGCCGATATGGTCCATGATAGCGCAGCCCTTCGCCAAAAAGCCGTTTTCTTCGGTCTTCATGACCAGACAGCCGGTGTCGTAGTACGTGATCAGCCCGCTCTCGTCCGGCACCCCGATGTAGTTCGCCCAGTCCTTCCAGTAGTACCAGCCCTCGTAGGCCAGCGCACAGGTCTCGAAGGCGGAATAGTAAGTGCGGATGATGGCACAGGATGCGGAAGTGGAGCCGTAGCCCGCCTCCGGCCCCTTGTCGAGCGACAGCGTCTTCCACCCCGCCTTGGCCATCTCGTAGGCGGTGCAGGCGCCGATCACGCCTGCCCCGATGATGATCGCGTCGTAGTTTTCGGACATTTGGCTTCCCCAGGACGTTGCGGATTGGTTGAAGCGCTATCCGCCGGGAAATTCAAGCGCTGTGTTGGAAGCGGCAGGGGGATGTCGCCAGGTAACGGGGACCGTACCGCCGGGATCAAGAACATCTTGCGTTTTAAGTTGCCGGTGCGCTTGAAATCCGTTCGTGGAAAGGTGACTGCCCCGACCACAGGGCTGCGCCTGCCTGGGCTGGCGCAATTGCGCCTGCCGAGGGGCAG
>JBHHXR010000145.1:0-8839 GCA_046757205.1 Paracoccaceae bacterium | reverse complement strand
GGTACCAGATGGGCGTCATCCTCGCCGCCACCGACTGCCTGAACTGGCTGGCGACGAACCTCGGCAAGAGTGCGGCGGAACTCTCCGGGCTGCTTGACGGCGGCATCCACGGCCCGTCGCCCGTGCGTTTCCTGCCTTACCTCTCAGGCGAACGCACGCCGCACAACGACAGCGTCATCCGCGGCGCCTTCATCGGCCTCGACATCGCCACCGGCCACGCCGAAATGACGCAAGCAGTCATGGAGGGCGTCGCCTTCGCGCTCCGCGACAGCCTCGACGCCCTTGAGGGCACCGGTGCAGACCTGACCCGTCTTCTCGCCATCGGCGGCGGTTCGCAGTCACGCTTCTGGGCGGAAACGCTTGCGATCGTCTTCGGCGTGCCCCTCGACCTGCCCGAAAGCGGCGAATTCGGCGCCGCACTGGGTGCCGCCCGGCTGGCCATGGCCGGCCATACCGCCACCCCGCCTGCCGACATCATGGCCCCTCCCCCTGTGGCCGAAACCATCGAGCCGCGCCCGGACCTCGCGGCGGCCTATCAGGACGCCTACGCGCAGTACCGGGCCCTCTATCCAGCGATAAAGGCAATCACATGAGCACCGGATTCTTCAACGACATCGAAAAGATCCCTTTCGAGGGGCCGGACAGCCGCAACCCGCTCGCCTTCCGCCATTACGATCCCGACGCGGTGATCCTCGGCAAGCGCATGGAGGATCACCTGCGCTTCGCCGCCTGCTACTGGCACAATTTCGTCTGGCCCGGCAACGACCCGTTCGGCGGCCAGACCTTCGAGCGCCCGTGGTTTCCCGACCGCATGGGCGACACCATGGAGGCGGCGAAACTCAAGGCCGACGTCGCCTTCGAGATGTTCACCGCCCTCGGAGTGCCGTTCTACTGCTTCCACGACGCCGACGTTCGCCCGGAAGGTGCGAATTTCGCCGAGAACACCAAGAACCTTGAAGCGATCACCGATTTTTTCGCCGAAAAACAGGAACGGACCGGCGTCAAGCTCCTGTGGGGCACCGCCAACCTGTTCTCGCACCGCCGCTACATGGCGGGTGCTGCCACCAACCCCGACCCCGACGTCTTCGCCTTCGCCGCCGCGACGGTGAAGACCTGCATCGACGCCACCAGGAAACTCGGCGGCCAGAACTACGTGCTCTGGGGCGGCCGCGAGGGCTACGAGACGCTCCTGAACACCGACCCGGGCCGCGAGTTGGACCAGTTGGGCCGCTTCCTCAACCTCGTGGTCGAGTACAAGCACAAGATCGGCTTTACCGGCACCATCCTGATCGAGCCGAAACCGCAGGAGCCGACCAAGCACCAGTACGACTACGACGTCGCCACCGTCTACGGTTTCCTGAAGCGCTATGGGCTGGAAAACGAGGTGCGCGTCAACATCGAACAGGGTCACGCGTTTCTCGCCGGACACTCCTTCGAGCACGAGATCGCGCTGGCGCAGGCCTTCGATATCTTCGGCTCCATCGACATGAACCGCAACGACACCCTGTCGGGCTGGGACACCGACCAGTTCCCCAACAACGTGGCGGAAGTAGCGCTGGCCTATTACCAGATACTGAAGGGTGGCGGCTTCACCACCGGCGGCACCAATTTCGACGCCAAGCTGCGCCGCCAGTCGATCGACCCGGAGGATTTGCTGATCGCCCATATCGGCGGTATGGATGTCTGCGCGCAGGGTCTGAAAGCCGCCGCCGCGATGCTGGAAGACGGTACGCTGAAGGGCATTGTCGAGGACCGCTACGCCGGATGGAACGGCGAGGAGGCGCGGAAGATGCTGGCCGGTGGGTATGCCTTGGACGAAATCGCGGCCAATGTCGAATCCGCCGACGTGAACCCGCGGCCGAAATCCGGAAAACAGGAGTATCTTGAAAACGTCGTCAACCGTTTTACACAGTAGCTCAGCATGTCGCGCAAGTTAGTTTCAGTCACCGCCGGAATGATATTGCTGGCGCAGTGTGCCGCCATCGCCGCCGCCCCTGCGCTGCCGGAACCCGATGCCGTGTTTGCCGCGCCGGACATGGCGGAGGTCCGGCTCGGGCGGCTGTTGTTCTACGACCCGATCCTCAGCGGCAACCGCAACATCTCCTGCGGCACCTGCCACAACCCCGCCTTTGCCACGTCGGACGGCGTCTCGCTGTCGCTCGGCGACGGCGGCATCGGGCTTGGTCCCGAGCGCCGTCCCGACAGCGCAAACCTCCCCGAACAGCGCATCCCGCGCCACGCCCCGGCGCTGTTCAATCTCGGCGCCGCCGAGTTCCGTCGCCTGTTCCACGACGGCAGGCTGGAACGCGACGAGACCCGCCCCTCCGGCCTGCGCACGCCCCTTGAAGATGAGATGGTGCAGGGCTTCAACGGAGTGCTGGCGGCGCAAGCCATGTTTCCTGTGCTGGCCGCCGACGAAATGGCGGGTCACTACTCGGAGAACGAGGTTTCCAAGGCGGTCCGTATCGGCAGGCTGACCGGCGAGGGCGGGGCATGGGACATTCTTGCCCGGCGGGTGGCGGCGGTGCCGGCCTACCGCCGGGCGTTCGACGCGGTAATCGGCGAGGGCCAGACCATACGGTTTACCGACATCGCCAACGCCATCGCCGCTTTCACCAAGGTCGAATGGCGCGCCGACGACAGCCCGTTCGACCGCTACCTGCGCGGAAAAGCTGACTTGCCGGATCAGGCGGAGGCGGGGCTGGAGCTGTTTTACGGCAAGGCCGGCTGCGCCGCCTGCCACGGTGGCCTGTTCCAGACCGATCATGATTTCCACGCCATCGCCATGCCGCAGATCGGCCCCGGCAAGGCGGCGCGTTTCGAGACCCACCACCGCGACACCGGACGGATGCGCGTCACCGGGCGCGCGGAAGACGCCTACAGGTTCCGCACGCCCAGCCTGCGCAACGTGGCGCGCACCGCGCCCTATGGTCACGACGGCGCCTACGCGACGCTCGAGGCCGTGATCCGCCACCACCTCGATCCGGTTGCCTCGCTGATGAGCTACGACCGCGCGCAGGCCGTCCTGCCGCCGCTTCCCGGGGCGCAGGACTGGGCGATCCTCGACGATCCGGCCGAGATGGCCGCCATCGCCGCATCCAGCGAACTGCAGCGCCAACAACTCACTGACGGCGAAATCGCCGACCTGATCGCATTCCTCAACAGCCTGACCGATCCGGCCAGCCTTGACGGCCGCCTCGGTATTCCGGAACGCGTGCCGAGCGGACTGCCGGTCGACAGCGTGGCGCGCCAGCCGTAGCGGGCACCGCCGCGGCAGTCGGCCCGGTTACCGCGCTGAGCAATTCACGGGGCCGGCGCTTACCGGCGCCTTGCCGTTCCAGGGAATCCGGTGTCGCCGAACCGGCGCCTGGCGAGAAACGCCAAGTCTTCGGCGGTGACTTCCAGACGCCCTTCGCCGCGCACGTATTCCTCGGCCCGCGCGCGCACCATGCGGCGCACGAAACCGGGGACGCGGGCGACACGCGCTTCGGCCTCGGCGTTCCACCGAAGCGGCGTCGAAGCCGGCCCGATCGGGCTGATCAACGCCCCGCCGCGCGGCTGGTAGGTGCAGAGATAATCTTCGCCCATCATGTTTCCGTCGCGCGCCAGCGGGCGGGCGCGGCAACCGCCGCAGAGCTCGGAGAATTCGCAAACCCCGCAGCGGCCCTCCAGTTTCGGGGCACGCAACGCGCGCAGCACCGGTGCGTCATTCCAGATCTCGGCAAACGGCGTTTCCCGAACATTGCCGGCTGAGTTTTCCATGTAGGGGCAGGGTGTTACGTTGCCGTCGGGCGTGATGCGGGCGTACCTTGTCGCCGCGATGCAGCCGCCCGCGTCGTATCCGTGGGCCGAGGTGATTGGCCAGTCCGGGTCCATCTCCATGGCGATGCGCTTGAAATGGGGGGCGCATTTGGCGCGCACCATGAGCCGCTCTTCGCTGTGCGCGGCATGGGCGACGCGGCGCAGGACCGCTTCGTATTTTTCCGGTGAAATGTCGGAATATTTCTCACCGCGCCCGGTGCAGACCATGAAGAACACGTTCAGCACCATGGCGCCGGCATCTCGGGCGAACGCCACCATGTCGTCGATTTCGTGCGCCGTTTCATCGGTCACCGAGAAATGGATCTGAAAGGCCATGCCGGCGGCGGCGCACGCGTCGATCGACGCCATGGTCTTGATCCACGCGCCCCGGCGGCCGCGAAAACTGTCGTGGTGGTCGGGGTCGAGCGAATCCACCGACAGGCCGACGCCGGCAACGCCCGCCCGTTTCAGACGCTCGACGCGCTCCGGCGTCAGCAGAAGGCCGTTGGAACCGACGACGACCATGAGACCGAGGCCCGACGCATGCGCCGCCAGTTCCTCGATGTCGCGGCGCAGCAGCGGCTCGCCGCCGGTCAGCACGACCATGGCCTCGGGGCCGACGGCCGCGATACCGCTTATCACGTCCTTCAACTCGCCGGTGTCAAGCTCGTCGGTCGAACCCTCCTTCAGAACCCTGGCATCGAGATAACAGTGCTCGCAGCCGAGGTTGCAGCGCTCGGTCAGGTTGAGCGCGATCAGGTAAGGGGCTTCGGCCTTGTCGGTCATTGATCCCTGCGGCTTCGGCATTTCGGGCGAGTTGTCGTTGTACTCGCGGGCGCGCCGGGCGCTCCCGTCCGATTGTAGTCAGCGATGGCGCGGCGATGCAAACGCCTTCTTCGGGCCGGCCAGTGCGGCGGTCGCAGCATGTCCGGCTGTCCGGCGGTCCGGGAAGGGCGTGACCACAGTGAAATACCGGTGCCGGACATCTTCCCTCGCAGGCGCATCGGTGCGATCATCCCTCACAAGGGAGAGCGGCAACTCGCCTCATTGGTGCCGGCCGCTAGATGCCGTAGTTTGGCGCAGGGGAGACCGACACTTGGCCAGAGACCTGACTGCGGATGATCTGATCGCACTTTCGTCCGATCCCGCATTCGTTGTCGACAGCGACCAGCGCGTCAGCGGATGGAATTCCGGTGCAGAGGAACTGCTGGGCTATTCCGGCGAAGAAGCCGTGGGCCGGAGATGCGGCCGGGTGTTGCGGGCGATCTATCCCACCGGGGAACCATTGTGCTCGATGTTGTGCGAGGGGCGCGAGTGTTTCGCGCTGGGCAGGAAGTGGGGCGCCGGTTCGTGCAAGATACGTCACAGAAACGGCAGGATGATCCGAGCCGCGATCAGCACCCTCGTGCTCCCGCCGGAGACCAGAACAGGCGATGGCGGCAACGCCGTGGCGGTGGTTTTCCTTCGCCCGGCCGAGGGAACCGAAGACGATGCGCTCACCGAGTGGCCCATACGGATATACTCCCTCGGAAATTTCGGACTTGCCATTGCCGGCAAGGGGCTCAACGTCGATAGCTGGAAGCGCAAACAGGCCGTCGCAGTACTCAAGTGCCTGGTCGGTCAGTTGGGCAGGCCGGTGCACCGCGAGCGCCTGATCGAATGGCTGTGGCCGAACTGCGACCCCGAACTTGGCTGGAAGCGGCTGAAGGTGGCGGTATCGTACCTGCGCGGCAAGCTGCGCGAGGGCGGGATCCGAAAGGAGGTCGTCGAGACGGTCGGGCAGTCGTACCGGCTGCGGGTCGACGCGGTGTGGGTCGACGCGGACTCCTTTGAGTCGGTCGTTGCCGAAGGCTGGGAATTCCTGGGTAACGAGAATCCGGCGGAGGCGCTGAGCCGTTTTGAAACGGCCGAAAACCTCTACCGGGGCGATTACTTCGAAGGTGAGCCCTACGCGGAATGGTGCGCAGAGGAACGCGAGCGTCTGCGCGAGATCCGCCTGGAGCTTCTGGTCGGCATGGTGCAGTGCCACGCCAAGCGCGGCGCCTTCCTTGAAGCCTCGCGGGCAAGCCGAACAGCGCTCTGCAACGATCCTTGCCGCGAGGTTTTCATCCGCTCGCTGATTGAAAATCTGGCACGTCTCGGACGGCCCGACCAGGCCAGAGCGGAGTTCGCGGCCTGGCGCCGGGCGCTCCGCGCCGATTATGGTCTTGAGCCCACCGAAGAAACCCTGAGGGTCTATCGCCATCTCGTGAAAGACCGCGCCGCCTGACCGGCCACGCGATTTCTTCCCGTTTTCTCCCGTTTCCTGCCCGGTGATTCCACCCGTGAAGGGCTCGCGAACGCCGGTCTCGGCGAACACGAGCGCGTGTTACCGGAGTGTAACCGGCTCGTGTTCCCCTTCGCCCGTCCTGCCCCCGTCCTCGGCAGGAAACGCAAGGGTGGCGGTACAAGCGAAATGGTTGAACCGAAAGTCCAAGGGTCCTTCGTGGCGCGTATCTGGCTGGAGGGGGATTCGGAAGACGACGCAACCTGGCGGGGGCACGTGCAGCACGTTCAGGGGGCGGAGGAATGCTATTTTCAGAGCATTTCGGCGATGAAGGAGTTCCTGGAGCGGGTAAGCGGCGTTGCCCTGCCCGCGGCGGACAGGATGGAAGACTAGAAGGACGGAAACGGATGGCGGGCGACTGAAATCTTCCCGGGAAGTAGTTGTCGGTTTGGCCATTCCCATCAAGGGATCTAGCGATGAAGAGAAAAATCTCGTCAAGAATTTCCTGGAGCATCGTTTTGGCGATCGGCGCCGTGGCTGCCGCACCGCCGGCGTTGGCGGCTGACTTCGGCCCGGTTGAACAGGCCGAGGTGGATGCCGCCAAGGCAGCCCTGGGCAAGCGGTTGTTTTTCGACGCGCGCCTGTCGGGCGACGCCGGTATAAGCTGTTCAACCTGCCATATCCCCGAGAAAGGGTTTTCGGACGGGCTGGCGCTATCCAAGGCCTATCCGGGATCGGACGGGTTCCGCAACACGCCGACGCTGATCAACGCCGCGCGGAAGGCGGCCTGGTTCCACGACGGGCGGCTGGGCACCAATCTCAATGATGTGACGCGCGAGTCGATCACCGAGACCTACATGATGAACATGGACATGCGCCTGATGCAGGAACGCATCAAGCAGGACCCGATCTATGTCGAGATGTTCGCGGCGGCGGGCTACGGCGAACCATCCAACGGTTCGGTTCGCAAGGCGATCCCGGAATACCTGAAGACGCTGACCTCTCGCGGGGCGCCCTTCGACACCGGACAGATGTCCGATGCCGCCAAGCGCGGCTTCGAGCTGTTCACGGGCAAGGCTGGCTGCGCGGCGTGCCACTCCGGCCCGCGGTTTACCGACGACCAGCCCCATAACACGGGCGTTCCGGAGAACCCGGAAATCTGGTCGAACCCGATGCGGCACATCACGTTCGTGACCTTTGCCAGTTTCATGGGCATTGAAAACTACATGAACATCCGCCGCGATGTCGGCGCCCATATCCGCACCCACAAGGTGGACGGTTCGGACATCGGCAAGTTCATGACGCCGACCCTGCGCGAACTCACCTATACCGCGCCCTACATGCACAATGGCATGATGGCGACACTCGAAGACGTGGTGGCCTTTTATAATGCCGGCGGCGGGGACGACGCCAACAAGGATCCGCTTCTCAAGCCTCTCGGGCTCGGCGACGGCGAACAGTCCGATCTGGTGGCTTTCCTGAAGGCGCTGTCGGGCGATCCGCTCACGGGTGAGGAATTCGTCTGGCCTGAAAAGGTGAACGTCAACTACACGCCGATCGAAGATTGGCTGGACAAGGTGAATTGAGGGTGATGGCTATGAAAAAGAGCAATAGACTGGCGCTCGCGACCGTCGCGGCCTCCATAGGCATCGCGGCCACGGGACTCTTTTCCCTCGCCGCGGCTGACGAAAACCCGCCGCTGGCCGCTCTCGGGCTGCCGCCGATCCCGGCCGACAACCCGCAAACCCCCGAGAAGATTGAACTCGGCAAGCTGCTGTTCTTCGATTCCCGGATCGGCGGCGACGCATCCGTCTCCTGTGCCGATTGCCACAATCCGAAACAGGGCTGGGGTTTCAACGATCCCCTGTCGCGGGGCTATCCCGGCGTCATCCACTGGCGCAACAGCCAGACGGTGGTGAACGCGGCGTATCTCGGCAAGCTGTTCTGGGCCGGATCGGCCAAGTCGCTTGAAAACCAGGCCCCCAGCGCCGCACTTGGTGCCGTGTCGGGCAACGGCGAACGCGACATGGTCGAGGCGCGCCTCGCCTTCATTCCGGAATATGTAGAGCGGTTCAACAAGGTGTTCGGCGACGACTGGCCGAAGGTGAACAATATCTGGCGTGCCATGGCTGCTTTCGAGCGCACGCTGATCCACAACGACACCCCGTTCGACCGATACATGAACGGCGACAAGACCGCCCTGAGCGATCAGCAGATCCGCGGCCTGGCGTTGTTCGAGGGCAAGGCCAACTGCATCGAGTGCCATAACGGCCCGCTGCTGACGGACGAGAAATACTACAATCTGGGCGTTCCCCGGGCCGAGGACTGGTTCGAGAACGGCATGGCCCAGGTCACCTTCCGCTACGAACAGTATGCCAAGGGCGTGACCGAAGAACTGTACCGCAAGATCAAGGACGATGCCGGGTTTTACTACAGGACCAAACGCGTGGAGGATATGGGCAAGTTTCGCACGGCGCCGTTGCGCTACACGCTGTACACCCTGCCATACATGCACAACGGTTCGTTCTTCGACTTCGAGGAAGTGGTCGACTTCTACAACGAGGGCGGCGGCGAAAACGAATTCACCGACGGCACTCTGGCGAGCAACAAGACGCCGCTTCTCAAACCGCTCAATCTGACCGACGAGGAAAAGGAAGATCTTGTTGCCTTCCTTGAATCGCTGAGCGGCGACGAGATCAAGATCGAGACACCAACGCTTCCATCCTATGCGCCGCTGCCCGCCGTGGCAGACGCAAACTGAGGGGACCAACC
>JBHHXR010000144.1:0-8850 GCA_046757205.1 Paracoccaceae bacterium | reverse complement strand
AACGTCACCGGTGATCTTCGCCCCCGGCGCGTACCGCGCCGGAACGGCGGAGCCATTTAGAATCAGCGCCCGCATTTCCGCGTTCCTCGCGATGATCGCGTCGCTGAAACGGCAGTTTGCCGGCATCAGGGGCCCCAGTCCGACGCAACCTTCAAGGTCAAGTACGCCGTCCACGTAAGCGCCGAGAACCTCAACCCCCTTCTCATGGGTCTGGTGCCCGTCGCAGCCGCCCTGCAGCAGCAGGCGGATCAGCCCGGCGCGAATGGTGCGCTCTTCCGAAGGCCCGTCGGGGCGCTCGCCGTCGCCGAGAACAACTGGCTGACCCGCACACGCCCCCTCCAGCACCTTCTGCTCCGCCGGGGATAATTCCCCGAGGTCGTCCAGGCTGCGCGGGTAAATCTCTTTCGTCATCAAATCCCCCGCCCCGATAAGAGCGCGGCGGGGCGGCAAAATCAACCGCCGCGGGAAGCACCCGCCCCTTCCCCGCCGGCGTGGCTGTCTCTATAGAGGGCCGCCATGACCAACCCGCCCGACCTCCGCCCCGACATGGCCAATGCGCGCGTTCCGCACGACGCGCCGCGTGCGCGCCTCAGCGAGCCCGCCCGCCCCGGCCAGCCTCGGATCGGCATGGTCAGCCTCGGCTGCCCCAAGGCGCTGGTCGATGCCGAGCGCATCCTTACCCGGCTGCGGGCCGAGGGCTACGCCTTCTCCGCCGATTACGCCGGCGCCGGGGCGGTGATCGTCAACACCTGCGGATTCTTGGACAGCGCCAAGGCCGAGAGCCTGCAGGCCATCGGCGAGGCGCTGGAGGAGAACGGCAGGGTCATCGTCACCGGCTGTCTGGGGGCCGAGCCGGATTACATCACCGGGGCGCACCCCAGGGTGCTGGCGGTCACCGGCCCGCAGCAGTACGAGCAGGTCCTCGACGCCGTGCACGCCGCCGTGCCGCCGGCGCCCGACCCCTTCACCGACCTCCTGCCGGCCACCGGCGTCCGCCTCACGCCGCGCCACTACAGCTACCTGAAGATCGCCGAGGGCTGTAACCACAAGTGCCGCTTCTGCGTCATCCCGGCGATGCGCGGGCGGCTGAAATCCCGCCCCGCCCACGCCGTGCTGCGCGAGGCCGAGCGGCTGGTGGCGGGGGGTGTCAAGGAACTGCTGGTGATCGCCCAGGACACCTCCGCCTACGGCCTCGACATCCGCCACGCCGAGGCCAACGGCCACCGCGCCCACATCACCGATCTGGCCCGCGACCTCGGCTCGCTCGGTGTCTGGGTGCGGCTTCACTACGTCTACCCCTACCCGCACGTGCGCGACCTGATCCCCCTGATGGCCGAGGGCCTGATCCTGCCCTATCTCGACATCCCGTTCCAGCACGCCCACCCCGACACGCTCAAACGCATGGCGCGACCGGCGGCCGCCGCCAGGACGCTGGAAGAGATCGCCCGCTGGCGCCAGGTCTGCCCCGGGATCACCCTGCGTTCGACCTTCATCGTCGGCTACCCCGGCGAGACCGAGGCGGAGTTCGAAACCCTGCTCGACTGGCTCGACGAGGCCGGGCTCGACCGGGTCGGCTGCTTCAAATACGAGGACGTGCAGGGCGCGCGCTCCAACTCCCTGCCGGACCATGTGCCGGAGGAGGTGAAGCAGGAACGCTGGGAACGCTTCATGGCGAAGGCGCAGGCGATCTCGGCGACGAGGCTGACGAACAGGGGGCGACCTGCCGGACGCAGGCCGACGCCCCGGAGATCGACGGCAACCTGTTCATCGACGAGGGTTTCGAGGGGCTGGTGCCGGGCGATATCGTGACGGTGGAGGTGGACGAGGCGTCGGAGTACGATTTGTGGGGGCGCCTCTGACACCCGCGCGCCGCTGGCCGAGCCGGTCCGGCGCCGCCGGCACCGGCATGTTTTCGCCACTCGCCCTTTCCAGCCGCCGGCGGTTTTCCGTTCGCCGCGCCGAGCGGCAGAAACCTGCCGAGGGCATTTCCCCCTTCACAAACAGGTGCGAATCGGCCCTTGCGGCATCACAAAGCGGTTAGTGCTGTTGCAATTATTCAATGAATGAGCCGACAATTGCCAAATGCCAGGAAGCCGGTTTGGAAGGCTCCCGCGCAAGCGTATTGTGGGGGTCGAAGCCATGGAATCGCAGGAGATTCAATCTGCAATGCGAGCATTCGCGAAAGTCTGCTCGGGGGCGCTGACGATCACATTTCTACTTGGCCCGGCGGGCGCACTGGCGGATTCCGGTGTCTACCTCGGCGTGGGCGTCTCCGCGTCGGACGCCCGTTCGTTTCCGAGCGCCGGCGCGCCTTCGGGCAGCGACAGCAGCGGCACGCTTGGCGGCCTGTCGGTGACGCTCGGAAACCGCTTCGAGACCGGCGGCGCTTTTTACGGGGTCGAGGCGAACGCCGATTTCTCGCTCACCGGACACCTGGAAAACGGCGGCCTGAGCTGTTCCGACGGCGTGGCGAGCAGCCTGTACTTTTGCGACCATACCGCCACCGTCCGCCTGCGCGGTCTTGCCGGAACCGGCGTGGGCAAGTCCGACTACGAGGTATTCGGCACCGTCGGGTATGCGGCCATGGTCGGCGAGGGAGCCATCGATACCACCGGCCTGACCGACACCGGCGCGGTCAGCGGTTTTACCTTCGGCTTCGGCATCCAGCGCGAAATCATCGGCGGCAGGCTTCGCGCCGAGGTGGTACGCGACCGGTTGGAAACCAGCCTCACCAAGCCGGGCGGCACGGCCACGCCGACCTGGGAGGCGACCTCGGTGATTTTCTCCTACGTCATGGATTTCTGACGCCCGGCGCCGTCAGGTAATTCGGCCAGAGCCGGGCAATCATCTCTTCGGAAAATTTCTCAGCGCAAAAGCGGTAGGTTTCTTCGTACCGTGCACGGGCGTAGGCGACATCGTCGGTGCTCAGGGATTTCCTTGTTCTGGTAGCATTGTAGGTCGCCCCGAAATCGGCGGTCTCGTCATCGGTGCCAAGAAACCGGTTCAACCGCGAAATCTCCGGACCGCAGAAAAGCGACTCGTAAAAGCCGTAGAAAATCCTGTCGGGCGGAAATACCGCTTCGAGGTTCCGGATGGTCCTGTCATAGCGGCTGCGAAGGGCCACGCCGGGCTTGTCGAGCGCGGCGCGGAACCGTTCGGCGGCCGGCTTGGAGAGCCGCACAAGGCGCTTGTTGCGGTCGACCATCCGAAGTGCGGAGAATATCCGGTCGATCGGATCGCGCATGAGAAAGATCACGTGCACATCATAGCCGGCGCCGCGCAACAGGTCTCTGATCGCGGCGAATTGCCCGGCGTCGAGTATCGCGTAGGATGGCGTAATCTCGCCAACCGCACGCAGATTTCCTTTTGCCGCCGACCCGTTCCACAGGCGCTCGAAATGGCCGAGATACACCGTGTCGCTGTAATACATCGCCAGATTGGTGATCCTTGCCGGGTTGAGCCGCAGCACCCGCAGATGCTTCTTCACGATCCCGGTCCTGAAAAGCCCCGGCATGGCCCGGTGATCGAAGACATGCAGTTCCTTGATCTTCGGCATCGCAATCTGCGGATGCGTCTTGAGGTAATGGTGGAGCCAGGTCGTGCCGCCCTTCTGGCAACCGACGCCGAGGATGAACGTTCTCCGGGTACTGGGCATTTCGCTTGCTTAACGCGCCTGCATCACCCTGCCAAGACCGGCCGGACCAGTGATTTCCGCCGCTTTCCGCTTCCTATCCCGCGCGTTCCGCGCCACACTCCACCCATGTTCAGCATCGAGCACGAATTCGACGCCTCCATCGTTACCCTTGTCGACGAAGGGGACGCGCCGCTGCGGGAAGACGTGACGATTACCGCGTTCGACGATCACGTTGTCGTCGAGCAGGTCGACCCGCGCACCGACCGGGTGCGGCGGATCGTGCTGTCAATAACTCAGGTCGAGGATCTGCGCATCGCGCTCAACCTGCCCGAAGGCGTCTACAAACGGACGTGACCCATTTGCAGACGGCGTCCGCCATGGCCCGCCGTCATTCGGCGGCCTCCTGACAGGCATCCACCGGCGGACAGACGCAGAACAGGTTCCGGTCGCCATAGACATTGTCGACGCGGTTGACCGGCGACCAGTATTTGTCCACCCGGAAGGCCCCCGGCGGATAGCAGGCCTGTTCGCGCGAGTAGGGCCGGGTCCATTCACCGACCAGGTCCTCCACCGTGTGCGGAGCATTCTTCAGGGGGTTGTTTTCGGGATCGATACGGCCCTCCTCGATGTCGCGTGCTTCCTGCCGGATTGCCAGCATGGCGTCGCAGAACCGGTCGAGTTCGAATTTCGTCTCGCTCTCGGTCGGCTCGACCATCAGCGTGCCGGCGACCGGCCAGCTCATTGTCGGGGCATGGAACCCGCAGTCGATCAGCCGCTTGGCGACGTCATCGACGGTCACGCCGGCCGTTTCCTTCAGCGGCCTGGTGTCGATGATGCACTCGTGGGCTACACGCCCCGAGCGCGAAGTGTACACCACGTCGTAGGCGCCCTTCAGGCGGCTGGCGACGTAGTTGGCGTTGAGAATCGCCACCTTTGTTGCCTGGGTCATCCCGGCGCCGCCCATCAACTGGCAATAGGCCAGCGAGATCGGCAGCAACGACGGCGAACCATAGGGTGCGGCGGTTACCGGCGGGTTGCCGTCATCGGTCGCCGGATGGCCGGGCAGGTGCGGCGCCAGATGTGCTTTCACGCCGATCGGTCCGACGCCGGGCCCGCCGCCGCCATGCGGAATGCAGAACGTCTTGTGCAGGTTCAGGTGGCTGACATCGCCGCCGATGGCGCCGGGCTGCACCAGCCCGACCATGGCGTTCATGTTGGCGCCGTCGATGTAGACCTGCCCGCCACTGGCGTGGGTGATCTCGCAGACCTCGCGGACGGTGTCCTCGAACACGCCATGCGTGGACGGGTAGGTGATCATGCAGGCCGCGAGATTGTCGGCGTGCTGTTCCGCCTTGGCGCGGAAATCCTCCACGTCGATGTCGCCGTTTTCGGCCGCCGCCACCGCCACCACCTTCATCCCGGCGAGATGCGCCGAGGCCGGGTTGGTGCCGTGTGCTGAGGTCGGGATCAGGCAGATGTCGCGATGCCCCTCGCCGCGGGCCGCGTGGTAGCCGCGGATCGTCAGCAACCCGGCATACTCGCCCTGCGCACCGGAATTCGGCTGCATGGATATGGCGTCGTAGCCGGTGATCCGGCACAGCTTGTCGGAAAGGTCGCGGATAATTTCCGAAGTGCCCCGAAGCTGGTCTTCAGGCGCGAAGGGGTGGGTGTTGGAAAACTGGTGGTAGGTGAGCGGTATCATCTCCGCCGTGGCGTTCAGCTTCATCGTGCACGAACCAAGGGGAATCATCGCCCTGTCAAGGGCCAGGTCGCGGTCGGCGAGCCTTCGCATGTAGCGCGTGAGTTCCGATTCCGCCCGGTTCATGTGAAAGACCGGATGAGTCAGGTAGTCTGTTTCGCGCAGGTTCTCCCTGGGCAGCCGGTAAACCGGTTCCATCGCGTCGTAGCTGATGTCGCCGCCAAAGGCGCGCCAGACGGCCTCGACCATCGCCGGGCGCGTGCTTTCGTCGAGGCTGATGCCGACCCGGTCGTCGCCGATCCTGCGCATGTTGAACTTGTTGGCGACCCCGGCGTTGAGCAGCACGCCCTGCAAGGGGCCGACATCTATGGTGATGGTGTCGAAGAACGTCGCCGGCTCGACCTTGTAGCCGAGGCTTTCCAGCCCCTGCGCCAGCCGCGCGGCCTTGCGGTGAACGATCTGGGCTATCGCCTTGATGCCGTCGGGGCCATGGTAGACGGCGTACATCGATGCCATGACGGCCAGAAGCGCCTGCGCGGTACAGACGTTCGACGTGGCCTTTTCGCGGCGGATGTGCTGCTCGCGGGTTTGCAGCGCCAGCCGGTAGGCGCGGTTGCCCCGCGCATCGATGGAGACCCCGACGATGCGGCCGGGCATGGCGCGCTTGTAGGCATCGCGTGTGGCCATGTAGGCCGCGTGCGGCCCTCCGCCGCCCATCGGCACGCCGAAGCGCTGGGTCGAACCGACGGCGATGTCGGCGCCCATCTCGCCGGGGCTTTTCAGCAGCGCCAGCGCCAGCGGGTCGGCGATCAGCGTCGCCACCGCCCTGGCTTCGTGCAGCGCCGCTATGAGGCCGGAAAAATTGTGCACGTGGCCGAAAGTGCCGGGATACTGGAATACCGCGCCGAAGACCTGCGCGGGATCTAGATCGGCAAAAGGATCGCCAACAACGATAGTAATTCCGAGCGGCGCGGCGCGGGTCCGGATGACGGCGATATTCTGCGGATGGCAGTGGTGATCGACGAAGAATGCGCCGGCTTTCGACTTCGCGACGCGTTGCGCCATTGTCATCGCCTCGGCCGCCGCCGTCGCTTCGTCGAGCAGCGACGCGTTGGCGATCTCCAGGCCCGTCAAATCGGTCACCATGGTCTGGAAATTGAGCAGCGCCTCGAGCCGGCCCTGGCTGATTTCAGGCTGGTAGGGCGTGTAGGCGGTGTACCAGGCCGGGTTTTCCAGAATATTGCGCTGGATCACCGGCGGCGTCACGGTGCCGTAGAAGCCCTGGCCGATCAGCGAGGTCAGCACCCGGTTCTTCGCCGCCGTCTGGCGCATGTGGTAGAGCACCTCGCGCTCCGACAGGGCGCGGCCCCAATCGAGCGGCTCCTCCTGCCGGATGTCGGCCGGGACGGTTTGGTCGATCAACGCATCAAGGCTTTCGGCACCGGTCACCTTCAGCATCTCGTCCATCTCGGCGACCGACGGGCCGATATGGCGGCGGTTGGCGAAATCGTAGGGTTGGTAATCCGTCAGCTCGAAACTCATAGGTTTCTTCTCCTCAGCCGATCATCGCCTTGTAGGCGTCCTCATCCAACAAATCCTCCATCTCGGACGCATCGCTGACCTTGAGCCTGAAAAACCAGCCCTTGCCCATCGGATCTTCGTTGACCAGTGTCGGGTTTTCGACCAGTTCCTCGTTGACCTCGACGATCTCGCCGTCCAGCGGCGCCATGATGTCGGACGCCGCCTTGACCGACTCGATGGTGACGATCTCCTCGTCCTTGGCGACTTCGGTGCCGGTCTCGGGCAGTTCGACGAACACCAGATCACCGAGTTGCTCGGCCGCGTGGGCGGTGATCCCGACCGTCGCCACATCGCCCTCGAGCAGCAGCCATTCGTGTTCTTCGGTGAATTTGAGCATCGTTTCTTCCTTCTGGTTCTCAGCGTTTGTAACCGGGGGTGATGAAAGGCAGGGCGGCAACCTGTACCGGCAGCCGCTTGCCGCGCACTGCGGCAAAAAGCTGGCTGCCGGGGGCCGACATTTCCGCGGGCACGTAGCCCATGGAGACCGGTCCGCCGACGCTCGGGCCGAATCCGCCGGAGGTGACGCGGCCAACCGGCTCGGCGGCATCCTCGGCGGCGAAGATCTCGGTGCCGTCCCTGACCGGAGCGCGGCCTTCCGGCCGCAGGCCGACGCGGCGGCGCGGCGGACCGTTTTGGATCTGGTCGAGGATTTTCGCGGCACCGGGAAAGCCGCCGGCACGGGCGCCGCCGGCGCGGCGTGATTTCTGGATCGCCCAGACCAGGTTGGCCTCCACCGGCGTCGTCGTGGTATCGATATCGTGACCGTACAGGCAAAGCCCTGCCTCCAGCCGCAGCGAATCCCGCGCACCCAGCCCGATCGGCTCGACATCGGCATGCGCTGTCAGCGCCTCGGCAAGGCCGGTGGCCGCCGCGGCGGGAACGGATATTTCAAAGCCGTCCTCGCCGGTATAGCCGGAGCGCGACACCAGGCATCGCGCACCGGCGAGCGTCATCGCTTTCACGTCCATGAACGCCATGTCGCCGGTCGTGCCGCCTGTCGAGTCGAGCACCGCCGCCGCCTTCGGCCCCTGCAGCGCCAGCAGGGCGCGGTCGGACAGTTCGGTCACTTCGCATCGCCCCGCCAACCCGGCCCTCAGATGCGCCAGGTCCTGCTCCTTGCAGGCGGCGTTGACGACCAGGAACAGGTAGTCTCCGAGGTTGCTCACCATCAGGTCGTCGAGAATGCCACCTTCGTCATTGGTGAAAAGCGCGTAGCGCTGGCGACCTTCCTTGAGGGCAAGGACATCGGCCACGACGAGGCTTTCGAGGGCAAGCGCCGCCTCGGCGTTGTCGCCGGAAACCGACCTGACCTCGACTTGCCCCATGTGCGAAACATCGAACAGGCCGGCGGCGGAACGGGTGTGCAGATGCTCCTTCAATACCCCAAGCCGGTACTGCACCGGCATCGCGTATCCGGCGAAGGGCACCATCCTGGCGCCGCGGCGCACGTGGAAATCATTCAGCGGGGTTTTCGAAAGTTCTGTTTCGGACATCGGTCCTCCGGTTCGCTCTTGCCGGTCGGACCGGCGTCTTGCTTGCACCCGCGCCCCTCGCGGCGGCACGGATCAGACGCCCCCTCTGTCCTTTTGCCTGAGATCGTTATCCCGTCGGCGGACGCGTCAGCGCCTCTCTCCAGAGTCGTGTTCCCGCTGGTCCTTTGGCCTGAGAGTTTCCGAGGCGGTTGCTCCTTCGGCACCGGGCGCTCGCCCGGATTCTCCCAACGGATGGCGGGACGATAATCGTCCCGGCAACGTCTGACAACCGCTTTCATCGCCCACCAGGCAGTGACCGGACGGTATCGTCGTGTCGCAAGCTGCCGTTTCAGAATTCTTCACGGTTCACTAGACCGGGATGCCCAAAGAAGGAATCACCTTCATGAAAGGTGACCGCGCCAACCACAGGGCGGCGCCTGACTGGGCGGGCGCGAATGCGCCTG
>JBHHXR010000143.1:0-8907 GCA_046757205.1 Paracoccaceae bacterium | reverse complement strand
GCACCTCGCGCTGGATGGCCGGGCGGCGGATCGGCGAGCCGATCTGTTTGACGATGATCGTCTTGGCCATGTCGTTCACGCCTCCGCAGCTTCGGCGGCCGGCGCCGCGTCGGTTTTCGGCAGGATGTCGGCGACCTTCCTGCCGCGCCGCGACGCCACCATGCGCGGGCTGCCCTGTTTCAGGAGGCCGTCAACGGTGGCGCGGATCATGTTGTAGGGGTTCTGCGAGCCGATCGACTTGGCTACCACGTCGTGAATGCCGAGCATCTCGAACACCGCGCGCATCGGGCCGCCGGCAATGATGCCGGTGCCGGCGGGCGCGGTGCGCATCATCACCTTGCCGGCGCCGTGCCGGCCCTCGATGTTGTGATGCAGCGTGCGGCCCTCGCGCAGCGGCACCCGGATCATCTGCCGCTTGGCCTGTTCGGTCGCCTTGCGGATCGCTTCCGGCACCTCGCGGGCCTTGCCCTTGCCGAAGCCGACGCGGCCCTTCTGGTCGCCGACCACCACGAGCGCCGCGAAGCCGAAGCGCTTGCCGCCCTTGACGGTCTTGGAAACCCGGTTGATCGCCACCAGGCGATCGGCGAATTCCGGTGCCTCGTCGCGGTCGCGACGGCCGCCCCGGCGGTTGTCTTCCCTTGCCACTATCGCCTCCTCAGAATTTCAGGCCGCCCTCGCGGGCAGCATCTGCGAGCGCCTTGACCTTCCCGTGAAACAGGAAGCCGCCGCGGTCGAAATAGACGTCCTCGACACCGGCCTTTTTGGCCCGCGCCGCGATCTCGGCGCCGACCCTGGCCGCCGCCTCGATGTTGTTCTTGCCGACGAAGCCGAGCGCCGTTTCCAGCGTCGAGGCGGCGGCCAGCGTCCGGCCCTGCGCATCGTCGATGACCTGGGCCGAGATGTTCTTCGACGAGCGGTGGACGCTCAGGCGCGGTTTCAGGCCGGCGGATTTGCGCAGCTTGTTCCTGACGCGCATACGGCGTTTCTGGAACAGGTCTTTCTTCGTGTTCGCCATTTTCGCGTTCCTTACTTCTTCTTGCCTTCCTTGCGGAAAACGTACTCGTCCTTGTACTTGATGCCCTTGCCCTTGTAGGGCTCGGGCTTGCGCCAGGACCGGATGTTGGCGGCGACCTGGCCGACGACCTGCTTGTCGATTCCCTCGACGATCACTTCCGTCGGCTTCGGCGTGGTGATCTGCACCCCGTCGGGAATGTCGAATTCGACGTCGTGGCTGTAGCCGAGCGTCAGTTTCAGGATATTGCCCTGCACCGCCGCGCGGTAGCCGACGCCGCTGATTTCCATCTCGCGCTTGTAGCCTTCGGTCACGCCGGTCACCAGGTTGGCGATCTGCGTGCGCGACATGCCCCATTGCTGGCGCGCCCGCTTCGACGGGCCGCGCGGCGACACCGTGATCCGGTTGTCCGCCAGTTCCAGCGTCACGTCGTCGGTGGCGGTGAAGCTGAGCACGCCCTTCGGCCCCTTGACCTCCACCGTCTGGCCCGAGATCGTGGCGTTCACGCCACCGGGCAGCTCGACAGGTTTTTTCCCGATCCGAGACATCGGCCCCTCCTCAGAACACGGTGCACAGAACCTCGCCGCCGACATTGTCGGTGCGAGCCTGTGCATCGGACATGACGCCCTTCGGCGTCGAGACAATGGCGATCCCGAGGCCCTGCCGGACCGACGGGATTTCCTTCACCCCGGCATAAACCCTGCGGCCGGGCTTGGAGACCCGCTTGAGTTCGCGGATCACCGGGGTGCCGTCGTAGTATTTCAGCTCGATCACCAGTTCCGGTTTGCCGTCGGCATCCTCGCCAGCCTGGTAGCCGCGGATGTAACCTTCGGATTTCAGCACGTCGAGCACCCATGCGCGCAGCTTCGAAGCCGGCGTGCGGACCTGCGACTTGCCGCGCATCTGCGAATTGCGGATGCGGGTCAGCATATCGCCGAGAGGATCGTTCACAGACATTTCCCAGCCCTCCCTTACCAGCTCGACTTGACCATGCCGGGGATCTCGCCGCGCGAGGCGAGATCGCGCAGCGCGATACGGGACATCTTCAGTTTGCGGTAGTACGACCGCGGCCGGCCGGTGACCTCGCAGCGGTTGTTCAGCCGCGTCGGCGACGAATTGCGCGGCAGTTTCGCCAGCTTCAGCCGCGCCTTGAAACGCTCTTCCATCGGCAGATCCTCGTTCAGCGCGATTGCCTTCAGCGCCGCCCGCTTTTCCGCGTATTTGGCAACCAGCCGCACGCGCTTTTTCTGGCGTTCGACCATGCTTACCTTTGCCATTCTCTCTCTCCTCGCGCGATCAGTTGGTGAAAGGCATGTTGAACCTGGCCAACAGCGCCTTTGCTTCCGCGTCGGTCCGCGCGGTTGTGCAGATGACGATATCCATGCCCCGGACATCGTCGACCTTGTCGAAATCGATTTCCGGGAAAACGATGTGTTCCTTCAGGCCCATGGCGAAATTGCCGCGGCCGTCGAAGCTCTTGCCCGAGACGCCGCGGAAATCGCGCACCCGCGGCATCGCCACCGTGATCAGGCGGTCGAGAAACTCGTACATCCGGTCGTTGCGCAGCGTCACCTTGACGCCGATCGGCATGCCCTCGCGCAGCTTGAAGCCGGCGATGGATTTCTTGGCCTTGGCGATCACCGGTTTCTGCCCGGCGATGACCATCAGCTCGTCATGCGCGGCCTTGACCTTCTTGCTGTCAGCCACCGCCTCGCCGACGCCCATGTTGAGCACGATCTTTTCCAGCTTCGGGATCTGCATGTCGTTCTTGAAGCCGAATTCCTGCTTCAGCGCCGGGCGGATGTCTTCGTCGTACTGCTTGCGCAGTCGCGGGGTATATTCAGCCATCGATCACTTCCCCCGATTTCTTGGCATAACGCACCTTCCTGCCGTCGTCGAAGCGGAAGCCGACGCGGGTCGGGCCGCCTTCCTTGGGATCGACCAGCGCGATGTTGGACAGATCGATCGCCGCCGCCCGCGGGACGCGGCCGCCCGGGCTGGTCTGGCTCTGCTTGGTGTGGCGGATAACCATGTTCACGCCTTCGACGACAGCCTTGCCCTGCTTGGGCAGAACCCTGGTGATTTCGCCTTCCCGGCCCTTGTCCTTGCCGGCCAGCACGACAACCTTGTCGCCCTTCTTCAGCTTCGCAGCCATCACAGCACCTCCGGCGCCAGCGAAATGATCTTCATGAAGTTCTTGGCCCGCAGTTCGCGCACCACCGGGCCGAAGATGCGCGTGCCGATCGGCTCGCCCGTCGGCGTGAGGATGACGGCGGCGTTGCGGTCGAAGCGGATCGCGGTGCCGTCCTCGCGGCGCACCTCCTTGGCGGTGCGCACGACGACGGCCTTGCGCACGTCGCCTTTCTTGACACGGCCGCGCGGGATGGCTTCCTTGACCGATACCACGATGATGTCGCCGACGCTGGCGTATTTGCGCTTGGCGCCGCCCAGGACCTTGATGCACTGAACCCGGCGGGCGCCGGAATTGTCAGCCACATCCAGATTGGTCTGCATCTGGATCATTTTGTTTCTCCCGACCTGTGGGAACCGGTCCCACGGTTTCGATTAGACCAGGAAGTGACGGCCTATTCGGCGATCACTTCCCAGCGTTTGTTCTTCGACACCGGCGCGCATTCGCGGATGCGCACCGTATCGCCGGCCTTGAACGCGTTCTCGGCGTCATGCGCACGGTATTTCTTGGTCTTCCGGATCGTCTTCTTCATCACCGGATGCGTGAAACGCCGTTCGACCAGGACGGTCACCGTCTGGTCGTTCTTGTCGGACGTCACCGTGCCCTGCAAAATCCGCTTCGGCATCTCAAATCACCCTTGTTCGGCCGCCGCTGCGGCCTTTTCGCTCAGTATCGTCTTGACCCGCGCCGCGTCACGGCGGACCGCTCGCATGCGCGCCGTGTTCTCAAGCTGGCCGGTCGCCTTCTGGAAGCGCAGGTTGAAGGCTTCCTTCTTCAGCGTCTCCAACTGCTCGCGCAGCTGGTCCGGTGTCTTGTCACGCAGTTCTGCAGCGTCCATCACGCTATCCTTTCATCAGAAGCTACCGCGGTCCTGCCCCGGCGCTTTTCCAACAACAATTCCGGCAGCCGCCCCGCCCCTTGCGGTGCAGCCCCTACCAATCCTCGCGCGTGACATAGCGGCACTTCACGGGCAGCTTCATGGCTGCCAGCCGGAGCGCCTCCATTGCCACATCCTCGCCCACGCCGTCAATCTCAAACATGATCCGGCCGGGCTTGACCTTGGCGGCCCAGAATTCGACCGACCCCTTGCCCTTGCCCATGCGGACCTCGGTGGGTTTCTTCGACACCGGGACGTCGGGGAAGATGCGGATCCAGACCCGGCCCTGGCGTTTCATGTGCCGGGTCATGGCACGCCGCGCCGCCTCGATCTGGCGCGCCGTGATGCGCTCCGGCTCGGCCGCCTTCAGACCGTAGGTGCCGAAGTTCAGATCGGTGCCGCCCTTGGCCTGGCCCTTGATCCGGCCCTTGTGCATCTTGCGGTATTTCGTGCGCTTCGGTGAAAGCATCTTGTTACTCCCTCAGGGGCGGCGATCCTCAGCGGCGCTGGGGACGCACGCCGCCTTCCTGCAGTTCCGTCTGGCGGCGGTCGCGCGCCTGCGGATCGTGTTCCATGATCTCGCCCTTGAAGATCCACACCTTGATGCCGATGATCCCGTAGGCGGTGGTGGCCTTGACGCTGGCGTAGTCGATATCGGCGCGCAGCGTGTGCAGCGGCACCCGGCCCTCGCGGTACCACTCGGTGCGGGCGATCTCGACGCCGCCGAGCCGGCCGGCGCAGTTGATACGGATGCCGAGCGCGCCCATGCGCATGGCGTTCTGCACCGCGCGCTTCATGGCGCGCCGGAACGACACCCGGCGTTCGAGCTGCTGGGCGACGTTTTCGGCTACCAGGGCGGCGTCGATCTCGGGCTTGCGCACCTCGACGATGTTGAGATGCAGCTCGCTGTCGGTCATCGTCGCCAGCTTGCGGCGCAGGTTCTCGATATCGGCGCCCTTCTTGCCGATGATCACGCCGGGCCGCGCCGAATGGATCGTCACCCGGCATTTCTTGTGCGGCCGCTCGATGACGACGCGCGAGACGCCGGCCTGCGAGGCGTTCTTCCTGATGTAGTCACGGATCCGCAGATCCTCGTGCAGCAGGTTGCCGTAGTCGTCGCCGTCGGCGTACCAGCGGCTGTCCCAGGTGCGGTTGACCTGCAGACGCAGGCCGATCGGATTTACCTTGTGACCCATTATGCCTGCTCCTCTGCCTGGCGGACCTTGATGGTGATCTGGCTGAACGGCTTCAGTATCCTGCCGAACCGCCCGCGCGCCCGCGGACGGCCGCGCTTCAACACCATGTTCTTGCCGACCCAGGCCTCGGCCACCACCAGTTCGTCAACGTCGAGCCCGTGGTTGTTCTCGGCATTGGCGATGGCCGACTGCAGCGTCTTCCTGACGTCGCCGGCGATGCGCTTCTTCGAGAACGCGAGGTCCGTCAGCGCCCGGTCGACCGGCTTGTTGCGGATCATCGCCGCCACCAGGCCCAGCTTCTGCGGGCTGACGCGCAGCATGCGCGACACCGCCATCGCCTCGTTGTCCGCCACGCGGCGGGGGTTCTTTTCCTTGCCCATGGCTTACTTCCGTCTCGCTTTCTTGTCGGCCGCGTGGCCGTAATAGGTACGGGTCGGGCTGTATTCGCCGAATTTCTGGCCGATCATCTCCTCCGACACGCTCACCGGGATATGCTTGCGCCCGTTGTAGACGCCAAAGGTAAGCCCGACGAACTGCGGCAGGATGGTCGAACGCCGCGACCAGATCTTGATCACCTCGTTGCGCCCCGATTCGCGCGCCTTCTCGGCCTTGCGGAGGACATGGGCGTCGACAAACGGCCCTTTCCAGACTGAACGCGCCATAGCTTACCGGCCTTTCTTGCGTGCGTGACGGGACCGCAGGATGAACCGGTCGGTCGTCTTGTTGCTGCGCGTCCTCGCGCCCTTTGTCGGTTTGCCCCACGGGGTGACCGGATGCCGGCCGCCCGAGGTGCGGCCCTCGCCGCCGCCGTGCGGGTGATCGATCGGGTTCATCACGACGCCGCGCACCGAGGGGCGGATGCCGCGGTACCGGCTGCGCCCGGCCTTGCCGAAATTCTGGTTCGAGTTGTCCGGGTTGGACACCGCGCCGACCGTGGCCATGCATTCCTGGCGCACCAGCCGCAATTCGCCCGAAGACAGCCGCAGCTGCGCGTAGCCGCCGTCGCGGCCGACGAACTGCACGTAGGTGCCGGCGGCGCGCGCCATCTGGCCGCCCTTGCCGGGCTTCAGCTCGACATTGTGCACGATGGTGCCGATCGGCATGCCGGAGAACGGCATGGCGTTGCCCGGCTTGACGTCGACCCTGGCGCCGGCGACGATACTGTCGCCGACCGCCATGCGCTGCGGCGCCAGGATATAGGCCCGCTCGCCGTCGTCATACTTGACAAGCGCGATGAAGGCGGTGCGGTTGGGATCGTACTCGATCCGCTCCACCGTCGCCGCCACGTCGAACTTCCGCCGCTTGAAATCCACCACGCGGTAGAGCCGCTTGGCCCCGCCGCCCTTGCGACGCATGGTGATCCGCCCGGTGTTGTTCCGTCCGCCCTTCTTGCTCAGACCCTCGGTCAGGGTCTTCACCGGACGGCCTTTCCAAAGCCCCGAACGGTCGATCAGAACCAGCCCGCGCTGGCCCGGCGTCGTCGGTTTGTAGGTCTTTAACGCCATGTCTTGCTGTCTTCCGTCTTGCTTTTTCCGTTACAGGCCCGTGGTGACGTCGATGGTGTTACCCTCTTCGAGCGTCACGTAAGCCTTCTTCACGTCCTTGCGCCTGCCGGGCCTGCCCTTGAAGCGCTTCACCTTGCCCTTGGTGATGACGGTGTTGACCGCCTTCACCTTGACCCCGAACAGGCTTTCGACCGCTTCCTTGATCGACGGCTTGTTGGCATCCATCGCGACCTCGAAGACCACCGCGTTCGCCTCCGAGGCCAGGGTGGCCTTTTCGGTGATCACCGGCTTGCGGATCACGTCGTAGAGTTCTGCCTTGGTGGTCATTTCAGCCGCGCCTCCAGCGCTTCGACGCCGGCTTTGGTCAGCACCAGCGTGTTCGACTTCAGGATGTCGTAGACATTGGCGCCGATACTGGGCAGCACGTCGATGCCGTCGAGATTGCGCGCCGCGCGGGCGAAATTCTCGTTGACCTCGGCGCCGTCGATGACCAGCGCCCTGGTCCAGCCGAGGTGCTTGAGCGCCGCCGCCAGTTCGCGCGTCTTGCCTTCCTTCAGCTCCGCCTTGTCGATGACGATCAGCTCACCGGCGCCGGCCTTGGCGCTCAGCGCGTGGCGCAGGCCGAGCTTGCGGAATTTCTTGGTCAGTTTATGGGCGTGGCTGCGCGGGGTCGGGCCCTTGTAGACACCGCCCTTGCGGAAGATCGGCGCCCGGCGCGAACCGTGGCGGGCGCCGCCGGTGCCCTTCTGGCGATAGATCTTCTTGGTCGAATAGCTGACCTCGGCGCGGGTCTTGACGCTGTGCGTCCCGGCCTGCGCCTTGGCAAGCTGATAGCGCACCACCCGGTGCAGGATGTCGGCGCGCGGCTCCAGCCCGAAGATTTCTTCGTCGAGCTCGACCGACCCGGCCTTCTTGGCGTCCAGCTTGATCACGTCGGTTTTCATTCCTCGGCGCCTCCTTCGGGGGCCTCTGCCGGCGCCTCCGGCGCCGCTTCGGCCGCCGCCGACGCTTTCAGCGCCGCCGGCACCGGCAGGCCGTCGGGCGCCGCCTTCTTGACCGCGTCCTTGATGGTGACCCAGCCGCCCTTGGAACCGGGCACCGCGCCCTTGACCATGATCAGGCCGCGCTCGGGATCGGTGCGGACCACCTGCAGGTTCTGGGTGGTCACCCGCGCCGCGCCCATGTGGCCGGCCATCTTCTTGCCCTTGAACACCTTGCCGGGGTCCTGGCACTGGCCGGTCGAGCCGTGGCTGCGGTGGCTGATCGAGACACCGTGCGAAGCACGCAGGCCGCCGAAATTGTGCCGCTTCATGGCGCCGGCGAAGCCCTTGCCGATCGAGGTGCCGGCAATGTCCACGTACTGGCCTTCCAGATAGTGGTCGGCGGTGATTTCCGCGCCCACCTCGATCAGGTTCTCCGGGCTCACCCGGAATTCGGCCAGCTTGCGCTTCGGCGCCACCTTGGCGGCGGCGAAATGCCCGCGCATCGGTTTCGTCACGTTCTTCGCCCTGGCCGCGCCGGCGCCGAGCTGAACCGCCGAGTAGCCGTCCCTCTCGGACGTGCGCTGCGCCACGACCTGAACATTTTCCATCTGCAGGACGGTGACAGGGATCTGCCTGCCGTCCTCCATGAACAGCCGGGTCATGCCCAGCTTTTTCGCTATAACTCCCGAACGCATATCCACACCTTCAGAGCTTGATCTCGACGTCCACGCCGGCGGCGAGGTCGAGCTTCATCAGCGCGTCCACCGTCTGCGGCGTGGGGTCAACGATGTCCAACAGACGCTTGTGCGTCCGGATCTCGAATTGTTCGCGCGACTTCTTGTCCACATGCGGGCCGCGAAGCACGGTGTATTTCTCGATCTTGTTGGGCAACGGGATCGGCCCGCGCACCTGCGCGCCCGTCCGCTTGGCCGTATTGACGATTTCCGCGGTACTGGCGTCCAGAACCCGGTAATCGAAGGCCTTGAGCCGGATGCGAATGTTTTGACTCTGCATTTGATCGCCTCTTGGCATCGCAGGTTGAACTGGGTCGCGGCCGGGTCTGTTCCCGGCCGCGGATTGCTTGGGCCGCCTACTCGATGATTTTCGAGACCACGCCGGCGCCGACGGTGCGGCCGCCCTCGC
>JBHHXR010000142.1:0-8911 GCA_046757205.1 Paracoccaceae bacterium | reverse complement strand
CTGGCCGGCAACAAGAGCCCGTCGGAGGCCGAAATCCGGCAGCATCTGGACGGCAACATCTGCCGCTGCACCGGCTACCACAACATCGTCAAATCCATTCAGGCCGCCGCCGCCCAGATGGGCTGAGCAAGGCGCGGGCTGGCAAAACCGCCAGCCGACAGGATCAACAGGAGGAATTCACATGCCAGACGGAGGCATCGGCGCCAGCACCAAACGGCGCGAGGACGTGCGGTTCCTGACCGGCAAGGGTCAGTATACCGACGACATCAACATACATGGGCAGGCCTACGCGTATTTCGTGCGCTCTGACGTGGCGCACGGCCGGATCAACGGGATCGATACCTCGGCGGCGGCCGGAATGCCCGGCGTTGTCCGGATATTCACCGGGGCCGATTTCGAGGGCGTCGGCGGTGTCCCCTGCGGCTGGCAGGTGACCGACCGTTTCGGCGAACCGATGCAGGAACCGGCGCATCCGGTTCTGGCCCAGGGCAAGGTCCGCCATGTCGGCGACCCGATCGCCGTGGTCATTGCCGAGAGCCTGAGCGAGGCGCGCGACGCCGCCGAGGCAATCGACATCGATATCGACGAGCTTCCGGCGGTCATCGACATGAAGGCGGCGCTCGCGGAGGGCGCCACCAAGGTCCATGACGATCTGAAAAGCAACCTCTGCTTCGACTGGGGCTTCATCGAGGAAAACCGCGAGGCGGTGGACGAGGCGATCAGGAACGCCCATCACGTCACGACGCTGGAACTGGTCAACAACAGGCTGATCGCCAACGCCATGGAGCCGCGCGTGGCCATAGGCGACTACAACGCAGCGACCGAGGAGCACACGCTCTACACCACCAGCCAGAACCCGCATGTGATCCGGCTTCTGATGGGCGCTTTCGTCCTCGGCATACCCGAGCACAAGTTGCGGGTAGTGGCGCCGGATGTGGGCGGTGGCTTCGGCTCCAAGATATTCCACTACGCGGAAGAGGCGTTCTGCACGTTTGCCGCCAAGGCGGTCGGTCGTCCGGTGAAATGGACGGCGTCGCGCTCGGAATCGTTCATGACGGACGCGCATGGCCGCGACCATGTAACGAAAATCGAACTGGCGCTCGACGAAAACGGAAAGTTCCTGGCAATCCGCACCGATACACATGCCAACATGGGAGCCTATCTGTCGACCTTTGCGCCGTCGGTTCCCACCTGGCTGCACGGTACGCTGATGGCCGGCAACTACACCACGCCGCTGATCTACGTGAACGTCAAGGCGGTGTTCACCAACACCGTGCCGGTGGACGCCTATCGCGGCGCCGGCCGGCCCGAGGCGACGTTCCAGCTCGAACGCGTCATCGACAAGGCGGCCCGCGAGATGGGCATCGACCCGATCGAGCTGCGGCGCCGCAACTTCGTGCCCGCCGACGGTTTTCCCTACCAGACGCCGGTGGCGCTGGCCTATGACACCGGCAACTACCAGGCCACCATGGACAAGCTGGAGGAGATCGCCGATCTCGCCGGATTCGAGGCGCGCAAGGCCGAAAGCGCGGCGCGCGGCAATCGCCGGGGGCTGGGCATATCGTCCTATATCGAGGCCTGCGGCATCGCGCCGTCGAACCTTGTCGGCCAGCTCGGCGCCCGCGCCGGTCTTTACGAAAGCGCCACCGTGCGGGTGAACGCCACCGGCTCGATCAGCGTCTTCACCGGCAGCCACAGCCACGGGCAGGGCCACGAGACCACCTTCCCGCAGGTGGTCGCCGACATGCTCGGCATCGACGCAGGCCAGATCGACATCGTTCACGGCGATACCTCGAAGATCCCGATGGGGATGGGAACCTACGGCTCGCGTTCCATCGCGGTCGGCGGGTCGGCCATCGTGCGCGCGACCGAGAAGATCGTCGCCAAGGCGAAGAAGATCGCGGCGCATCTGATGGAGGCCGCCGAGGGCGACGTGGAATTCGCCGACGGCAAGTTCACCGTTGCCGGCACCGACAAGTCGGTGGCCTGGGGCGATGTCTGCCTCGCCGCCTACGTGCCGCACAACTACCCGCTGGAGGAGATCGAGCCGGGGCTGGAGGAGACCGCCTTCTACGACCCGGCCAACTTCACCTTCCCCGCCGGCGCCTACGCCTGCGAGGTGGAGGTCGACGCGGACACCGGCAAGGTGGAAATCTGCTCGTTCGCGGCGGCCGACGATTTCGGCAACATCATCAACCCGATGATCGTCGACGGACAGGTGCATGGCGGCATCGGCCAGGGCATCGGCCAGGCGCTTCTGGAACAGTGCGTCTACGACGAGGACGGCCAGTTGCTGACCGGCTCCTACATGGATTACGCCATGCCGCGAGCCGGCGACGTGCCGTCCTTCGTGGTGGACCATTCCTGCCAGACGCCGTGCACCCACAACCCCTTGGGCGTCAAGGGATGCGGCGAGGCCGGCGCCATCGGCTCGCCGCCGGCGGTGGTCAACGCCGTGGTGGACGCCTTGTCCGACCTCGGCGTCACCCATATCGACATGCCGCTCAGCCCGTCGCGGGTGTGGTCGGCGATCCAGGCAGCACAGTAGGGAGACCGGAAGATGTATGACTTCGAGTTCGTGAAACCATCGACGGTAGCCGATGCGGTCGCCGCACTGGCCGCCGAGGACGCCCAGGCGCTTGGCGGCGGGCAGACCCTGATCCCGGCGCTCAGGCAGCGGCTGGCGTCGCCTTCGAAACTGGTGTCGCTCGGCGGCATCGCCGAAATGCAGGGCGTCACCGCGTCCGGCGATACGCTCTCGGTCGGCGGCGCGACGACGCATGCCACGGTCGCCGCCGAAGCGGCGGGCGCCTTCCCGGCGCTTGCCGCCATGGCCGGCCGGATCGGCGACCCCGCGGTGCGCAACCGCGGCACCATCGGTGGCAGTGTCGCCAACAACGACCCGTCGGCCGATTACCCGGCGGCGCTGCTGGCGACCGGCGCCACGGTCAATACCAACACGCGCGCCATCGCGGCCGACGATTTCTTCCAGGGCATGTTCACCACGGCGCTGGAAGACGGCGAGATCATCACCTCGGTTGATTTCCCGATCCCGCAGGCCGCCAGCTACCAGAAGTTCGAGCAACCGGCCTCGCGCTTCGCGCTGGTCGGGGTGTTCGTCGCGAAATCCGCGTCGGGTGTGCGGGTCGCGGTCACCGGCGCTTCGGAAGACGGGGTGTTCCGTTGGTCGGAGGCCGAGGCGGCGCTGACGTCGAATTTCAGCGCCGACGCCATCAGCGGCCTGTCGGTAGCGGCGGACGGCATGATCGGCGATCTGCACGGTTCGCCTGCGTATCGCGCGCATCTGGTCGGCGTCCTGACCGCGAGGGCGGTCTCGGCTGCCTGAGGGCTGCGGATCGACAACATGGAAATCCCGTCCCGGTGGCGGGATTTTCCTTCGCGCGGGCCGGTGTTGCCGCAGTGCGCCTGTGGCCGGCCAACCGGCGTGCGGCCACGGTATGAATTGACAGCCTGACCGGTGATGAACGAAGAATCTTTCCGCGATCATGCGTAAGGCAGAAAATGGCCACAGCCCCCGGTAGCGGAACAATATCGCTCAGGCAGATTCCGCGGCGGGATTTCCTCGTTCTGCTGGCGATTCTCGTCGCCGCCGCGATCCTGCGCGTAGTCGGCCTCGACGCTCCGCTGTGGCACGATGAAATCCTGACGCTCACCCGGCATGTGAGGTTGCCCTGGTCGGACATGCTGTCGACCTATTCGATGAATTTCCACTATCTGTTCAGCATGCAGGCGAAGGCCGCGGTCAGCGCCTTCGGAGAAACGCCCTGGGCGTTGCGGCTGCCGGCCGTCGTCTTCGGCGTGGCCGGGATCGCGGCGGTGTGGGTGCTTGCGCGCATTCACGTCGGAACCGCGCAGGCGCACGCGGCGGCACTGCTGCTTGCGCTCTCCTTTCACCACATCTGGTTTTCGCAGAACGCCCGTGGCTATACCGAACTGATGTTCTGGAGCACGCTGGGAACCATCCTGTTCCTGGCCGGGCTGGAGCGGCCTGGTTTTCGTATCTGGGCCGCATTCGGCGTCACCCTGGCACTGGCGGTCTTCACGCACCTGACCGGCGCCTTTTTCTTTCTGGCGCTGGCAATAGTCGGGCTGATCCGGCTGGCGGTGCTGGCTTCGCAGGGCCGGGCGCTGCGCGCCGATCTGCTGATGCCGCTGGCGGGTTTCCTGATCGGCGGTGTGCTTTCGCTGGTCTTTTACGCCCCGGTTCTGCCCGGCGTCATCGAAAACGCCATGACGGTGTCCCAGACGTCGGCGGTCGACCCGATGAAGGAATACCAAAACCCGCTCTGGACCGTGGTCGAGGCGGTGCGGACGCTGATCGGCGACACCGGTGGGCTGGCGCTCCTTGTCGGCGCGCTCGTGGCGGCGCTGCTGGTGGTCGGCAGTGCCGGTCTGGCGTCGCGCGTGCCGCTTCTGGCGCCTGTCGCGTTTACGCACATCGTTCTGACCATGGCATTGCTTTCGGCGCTCGGCATGCGCATCTGGCCGCGCTTCTTCTTCGTCGATATCGGCTTGCTGATGCTGCTGATCGTTCAGGGCGTGCATGTCTGCTGCGTTCCGCTCGCCGCACTGGCGCGGCGCGTTCTTGGCGGATGGTGGACCGCGGGCCGCCTGTTCGCCGTGGCGGCGCTGGCCATGCTGGCAATCTCCGCCGCTCTTGCGGCTCGGAACTACCGGGCGCCGAAGCAGAACCTCGCCGGCGCCTGGGCTCTCGTCGAAGCGCAGCGGCGGCCTGACGACAAGGTGCTGATCCTGGGCGTCGTGGACGTTGACTACCGGTCCTATTTCGGCGCCGACTGGACGCCGGTTCCCGAAGGCGCCGATCTGGCGCGGCAAATGAGCGCGACGGGCCGGACCTGGATCGTCATGGGATTTCCCGGCAGGACCTTCCGCCAGTACGCCCGCGAATTGCCGTTTATCGAACGCCAATTCCGACTGGCCAAAGAGTTTCCGGGAACCCTGGGCGACGGAAACGTGCTCGTCTATGTCACGCGCTGACCCGGACGCTGCCCGAACCGCCTCGGGCGCGGCGGTCTAATCGTAGCTCGCCCGTTCCTGCGGCCGGTCGCTCAGATACTGCACCAGCTCCCACTCGAAACCGGCGGCATCCAGGTAATACTTGCGGATGCGGAACCGGTGCGCCTCGGACTGGTAGCCTTGGGTGTAGCCGGCGGCGTCGAGCCGGGCGCAGGCGGCCTCGATGTCATCCACCACCCAGCCCGTGTGGTTGATCCCGAAATCGGTGTAGCGTCGCGCCATGGAGGCGTCCGGCGTCGGCTCGTGCGGCTCTTCCAGCGCCACGTAGCTGTCGTCGGTTCCGACATGCACCCAGCGGTAATCGCCTTGCGAACCGCTGTCATGGCGCACCCGGAACGCCGGCTCCAGCGCCATCAGAAAGGCGATCGCCGCGTCGATATCCGGCACCGTGATGTTCGCGTGTTCCAGTCTCGCCACCATCGCCTGCCTCCCGTTCACCGCGTCGGGGCACTATAGCGAATACACAGCGACAGGACAGCCCGCGCAGCCACTTGAAGCCCGCCCTGCCGCGAGTCATGCTCTCGTTGCGGCGCGTCGACGTTCGGCGGTTCCCGAAACATGCGCGGCGCGACCGCAGCCAAGGGAGGGGAGTATGGGACAAACCGGATTTCCAATGCGCGGACCGGTCGCCGTCAGCGGCGGCGAACGCTTCCCCCACGCCCTCAGACGCCTTGCGGAAAGCTTCCCGGCGGCCGAATGGCGCCCGGGCTCCGCCGACGGCGTGCCGCTCCTGACGCTGGGCGAAGACCCCGGCCTCGCCGAGGGCGCCTTCTCGATCGCCGGCCGTACCGCTGGCGGCGCGCCGGTCATCGACATCGCGGGCGGCCCGTTTTCCGGCGTTATCTACGGCGTGGAGGAACTGATCGCGCGGGCCGACGGCGATACGGTCGTTTTCGGCGACGCGCCGGTAACCGGCACCCCCGGCCTCGCCTACCGCACCTTCTGGACCTGGGACCATTCGACCAACTGGGAATTGTCGCAGATCGGGCACCAGGAAATCGGCGTCTTCAACCCCTACGGCAAGCCGCCCTCGGGCTTTCTCGCCGACTACCGCCGGGTGGTGGATTATTGCAGCCGCAACCGTATCGCGGCCGTGGTGATCTACGGTTTCCTGCGCGACAGCCACGGCGGCATCAAAGCGGCGCAGGAGTTGTGCCGCTACGCGGGCGAGCGCGGCGTCCGCATCCTGCCCGGCATCGCCATCGGCGCCTATGGCGGCGTCTACTGGGAGGGCGAGCACGAGTACAACCTCGCCACCTGGCTGCGCGCCAACCCGCAATTCGCCGCGTCGATGGAAAAAGGCGTCGGCTTCCAGCTCGAGGATCTCGACTTCCCGCTGAATTTCCCGCGCTCCGACTACACCGTCTCGGCCTGCCCGAGCGCGCCGGAGACCATGGACTGGATGACCGAGGCGGTGTCGTGGCTGGCGGAAACCTTCGCCATCGGCGGCATCAACATCGAAAGCGGCGATTACGGTGTCTGCGGCTGCGAGCGGTGCCAGAAGCGCCGGGCGGACCGCGAGGCGGCGGCGCGGCGTGCGGGCACAACGGCGGAATCCTGGTCGCATGCCGACATGGCCGACAACTTCCCCCGCCTCTTTGACGCAGCCAACGCAAAACGCGACAACCTGTGGCTCTACAGCGAGTTGCAGTGGGACAACCTGCTCGACCGCGAGGCGCATGCGGCCACCCGCAAACTGCCGCGCGGCGGCATCTATCAGCACACCGCCAACCGCAGCTACTGGAACCGGATCGAAAGGGAACTGACGCGCGACTACGTCGCCGCCCTGCCGACCCGGCCCAACGTCCTGCGCTGCCAGTTCGCCTGCCAGTGGAACGGCGACGAGCGCACCGAGCGCTACGCGCTGAACGCCCGCGCCTTCGCCGACATGGCGGCCAAGGCGCACGAGGTCGGCATGCAGGGGCTGACGGTGTGGGGCGAACCCTCGCCCTATCTCGCCACCGTCGAGATCAGCTACCGCGCCTTCGCCCGGTTTTCCTACGAACCGGGTCTTACCTGGGAGGATTTCATCCGCGACGATGTCGCCCCGATGCTGGGAGGCGAGGAGGGCGCCGCCCGCTTTGTGGCGCTGGCCACGGAACTCGACGACAACCGCGCGCTGCCGGTGGAAAGGCTGGACGCCATGCTGGACGAGACCCGCGCCATCGCCCGGGGCGCCCAAGGCGAGCCGGCGCGCCGCTGGCTGACGCTGGCGGACCGCATCGCGCGGCGTCGCCATATGGGGCGGTGAGACGGAGTAGGCGAAACCGAGGCATTCTGCATCATCGTCAGGGACCGGGCGCCCCTTGCCTTCGGGGCGGTTCGGTATGCAACTCACGGCCTTCGTTCGGCCGGTTCGACGACGACGAAATTGGACCACGTCATGGAAGCCTCGCCGATTGTAACCGGGATGGCGTCGAGTTCGCTGGCCAGCACCCGGACGACTTGCGCCCAATTATCCTTGCTCGCCCCTGAATTCGTTTGCGCCGTTGCCCCGATCAGCCGCCTGACTTCGGCCTTGCTCACCGGCAGTGAACCGGTTTGGATATCCTCGGCGTAGAAGACAAACCCGTCTGCATGATCCACTACGTACGCGCCATAGCGACGCAGCGCCCGCAGGAAAATGCGCGTAATTGGCGCCAGCCTGGTTTCATCGATAATCTCGCCCTCATCATCACGAAGTGTCGCGGAAAGCCGAATTCGCTGGCCGGGAGCCAAAGCGCGGGGATTTGTGCTGTAAGAGTCGGTCTCCGGCCATGCCGCCGGGTAAATGATATCGCGCCGCCGCGGCTCTTCCGGATCAGGGGCGGTATTGCGCGGTTTGGGTATGGCGACCGCCAGCGCATGGCGGATTTCACCGGTGGCGACGTCCTCCGGTAAAAGCAAACCCGCCAACAGCGAAACACCTGTTGCGCGTGCGCTGGAGAGCGGCAGAGGGGCGTTCGTTCCAGAACCGGTTACGTCAAAGAAATCGACCGCGCCAGCTTCCGATATCCTTTGCCCGGAATATCCCCCGCCCGCACTTCTGCAACGTCCACCGCGCCTGGTCGTCGCCTGCCAGAATTCGTAGGAGACCCGGGTGCCGGGATCATAAAGTACCAAATGGCCATCGGATTCCGTGCCGGTCGGACCGGCGGGTCGTACTCGACCCAACGGCTGCGGAACATCCAGCGTCTCTCCGAGTCCGGCGGCGGCGGTGCCCGTCCATTTCTCATTGTACCAGGTCTCTTGACCCTCGTAATCGCAAAGAACGACGCGCGCCCGTTTCCTGCTGTCGGTGCAAAAGATGGGTATGGCGTAGTCATCAATATTGAGGGTCATGCCGCTCCAATCGCCCAGAATGGCGCGCATTGCGCGATGAAGGGCTTGCATTTGAATACGGCTCTCCGGCAGCACAGCGGCGGCATCGGCACGCTGGTTCCAGGCGCTTCGCTTGCTGAACAGCGGTATGGGCAATCTTAGGTTTCTCTTGAGCGAAGTTGCAGAACATGGCCCTGGCTGCAGGGTCTGGGCCGTCGCTTGGGGCGCAAAGGCGAAAACCAGGAAAACCGAAATAATCGCTCGACGCCATCCCACGTCCGTTCTCCCGTTTCAATTCACTCGACGTTCCCCACGTGGAACGCCGCTGGATTCACATTTCAGGCGCGACGCCGCTGAATTCTCAAACCAGGTGCGACACCCGGTATATCCGGGGTCGCTGCAGGAACGAGATACAACCGCTTTTCGCCGCAAGAGCGATGCGTGTTCCCTTCCTCGACGAACGCAACGACCCGTTCGCGCAACGCAAGCGGGTGCGGATTGCCCATCTGTGACCTCCATAACTGCCTCAAGGACAGGGAATCAAAGATCGGTC
>JBHHXR010000141.1:0-8938 GCA_046757205.1 Paracoccaceae bacterium | reverse complement strand
GCTTCCGCCGGGGCCTGCATCATCAGGTCCTCGGCGCGCTGGTTCATCGGGAACATGATGACCTCGCGGATGTTTTCGGCGTCGGCCAGCAGCATCACGATGCGGTCGATGCCCGGGGCGACGCCGGCGTGCGGCGGGGCGCCGTAGCGGAAGGCGTTGAGCATGCCGCCGAAATGGGCGTCGACGAAGTCCTTCGAGTGGCCGACGATGCCGAAGGCCTTGTACATGATCTCGGGCTTGTGGTTCCTGACCGCGCCCGACGACAGCTCCACGCCGTTGCAGACGATGTCGTACTGGTAGCCGAGGATGCTCAGCGGGTCTTCGCTCTGCAGCGCCGCCAGCCCGCCCTGCGGCATCGAGAACGGGTTGTGCGAGAAGTCGATCTCGCCGGTCTCCTCGTCGCGCTCGTACATCGGGAAATCGACCACCCAGCAGAAGTGGAAGACGTTCTTCCAGTCGTCGTTGGGCTGGGTCCCGGCCCAGATCGCGTCGCGCGCCTTGCCGGCGACCGCCTCGAACGACGACGGCTTGCCGCCGAGAAAGAAGGCCGCGTCGCCGGTGCCGAGGCCGAGTTGCCGGCGGATGGCTTCGGTGCGCTCGGGGCCGATGTTCCTGGCCAGCGGGCCTGCCGCCTCCATCGCCCCGGAGGCTTCACGCCAAAAAATATACCCCATCCCCGGCAGCCCCTCGGCCTGGGCGAAGGCGTTCATGCGGTCGCAGAAGCGGCGCGAACCGCCGCCGGGCGCCGGGATGGCGCGAATCTCGTTGCCCTCGGTCTCCAGAAGCGAGGCGAAGATCTTGAAGCCGGAGCCGGCGAAATGTTCCGAGACGTCCTGCATCTTCAGCGGGTTGCGCAAATCCGGCTTGTCGGTGCCGTACCATTTCATGGCGTCGCGGTAGGCGATGCGCTCGAATTCCGGCGACACGTGGCGGCCGCCGCCGAATTCCTCGAAGACGCCGCGCATCACCGGTTCGATGGCCTGAAACACGTCTTCCTGGGTGGCGAAGCTCATTTCCATGTCGAGCTGGTAGAACTCGCCGGGCGAGCGGTCGGCGCGCGGGTCCTCGTCGCGAAAGCACGGTGCGATCTGGAAGTAACGGTCGAAACCGGCGACCATGATGAGCTGCTTGAACTGCTGCGGCGCCTGCGGCAGGGCGTAGAACTTGCCGGGATGCAGGCGCGACGGCACCAGGAAGTCGCGCGCGCCTTCGGGGCTGGAGGCGGTCAGGATCGGTGTCTGGAACTCGGTGAAGCCCTGCTCGGACATGCGCCGGCGCAGGCTGGCGATGATGCCCGAGCGCAGCATGATGGTGCGGTGCAGGCCGTCGCGGCGCAGATCGAGGTAGCGGTATTTCAGGCGCGTCTCCTCGGGGTACTCGGGCTCGCCGAACACCGGAAGCGGCAGTTCCTCGGCGGCGCCCAGCACCTCGATTTCGCTGATGAATACCTCGATCTCGCCGGTCGCAAGCCTCGGGTTGACCAGATCGGCATCGCGCGCCTTGACCTCGCCGTCGATGCGGATCACCCATTCGGCGCGCACCTTCTCGACCTCGGCGAAGGCCGGGCTGTCGGGGTCGGCCAGCACCTGGGTGATGCCGTAATGGTCGCGCAGATCGATGAACAGGATGCCGCCGTGGTCGCGCACCCGGTGGACCCAGCCCGAGAGCCGGACTTTCTCGCCCACGTCGGACTTGTTCAACTGGGCGCAGGTGTGCGTGCGATAGGCGTGCATGTGTCGGCCTCTGGGAAAGCGGATGGCGGATCAGCCGCCGATACACTGCCTGAGCCGGGCGATGTCAAGTCCGCCGTGGCGCGGCGTGCCTGCACCGCCGGTGCGCGGCGTGGTCGCCCTGCCCGGCTCCGCCACGGTTTTGCCGCAATCTTGATGTTCGAAGAGGCAAAGGACACCCAGAGGCACCATGACCGACATAACGAGCGAGGGTTCGCCATTCGCTGGCCGCGTCCCGGCCGGTGAGACGATGGCGGCTTTTCGCAATCGCTGGCTTTGGCCGGTGCTTCTTTCGCTGGCATGGATGGCGGGGCTGCTGCTTTGGCAGTGGAACGTTCACGCGCCGGACTTTTCCGCCCTGTATTTCGCGGCAGAGGCGTTCGCCCGCGGCGAAACGGCTCAGGTCTACGCGATCAACGCGAACATTTTCGGCGGCACGGTGTCGCGCGAATGGGCGGAGATGGCGTTTGAATCCGGTTATTCGGGGAAGAACCTCTACCCCTATATCTATCCCCCGCTCTGGGCCGCGCTGATCGCGCCGGTGACCGAAATGGTGAGCCTGACGCAGTTCATGCGCGCCGGGCTTCTGGTTCAGCTTCCGCTGGTACCGCTGATGGCTCTCCTGGCGCATCGTCTGACCAGATCGGCAATGCCGGTGGCGCAGTGGATGGCCATCACCTTCGCGATGATGCTCGGCTCCTTCGTCGGCACGCTGGCGCTGCAGCACAACCAGCCGCAGCTTCTGGTGGCCTTTCTCATCCTGCTGGCTTTCGAGCGGCAGCGGCGCGGACGCCCGGTAACCGCCGGCGCGGCGCTGGCTCTGGCGGCCGCGATCAAGCTCTACCCGCTCGCGCTGACGCTTCTGTGGCTGGTTCGCGGGAAGCGAGCGCCGGTCGTCTGGTTCGCCGTCTTCGGTTCGGCGCTTGGGCTTCTGAGCATCTTCGTTGCCGGCCCCGAATTGCACGCGATCTTCCTCGGTCGTATCCGGGAAATCTCTGACAAGGTGGTCAGCGTCGGCGGCGCGGTCGGCCTTGACGGCATCCTCTACCAGTTCACGCATTTTCCGGAAATCGCCGCGGCGTTCCACCAATCGAGGGCGGAATCGGTGCTGCCGCTGGCGCAGGGCTTCATGGCCGAACAACCGGGCTGGATCGGTCCGGCCGTCACCGTGCTGCTCGTCGCCGCGCTGTCGCTCGTTCTCAGGCGGATGAAACGCGGCGATCCCATGGAAGACGCGGCGAGCGCACTGCCGATGGTCCTGATCGCGTTTTCGCTGAGCGCGCCCTTGGCATGGTACCATCACATCCTGCCGGCCTTCCTGTTGCTGCCCGGTCTGATCGAGCGGCTGGGGCATCGCAACGGCGCCCTCGTCCTGTTGCTCTTCTGCTTCCTGACCAACGAACAGGTCACCATCGCGCTGGCGCTGGTGCAGGTCGATTTCCTGCTGGCGCCGCTGGTCGGTCTCGCCGCCTACACGATGGTGCTGGCGGCGCTGTGGAAGGCGCAGGACCGGGCCATATCGGCGGCAGCCGGATGACCGGCGCGGCGGGCCGCTTGCGCCCGACGCCCCGAACCGTCAGCATGCCGGCGGCATGGCGAACACAAGAACCCCCGAACGCGACGTCGCGCTGGCGCTGACGATACCGGCCGCGTGGTGCGCGCTGATGCTGTGGCTGCGCTGGAACCTGCCGCCGCCGGACATCCTGTCGCTCTACTACGGGGCGCGGTTTTTCGACGCCGGGCGGCTGGCGGAAGTCTACGCGCACGATACTCTCATATTCTCCGGCGAAGTTTCACGGCTCTGGCGAGAGACCGCCAATTCGTTCGGCTACGCGCCCGACTATCCCCTGTTTCCCTATGTCTACCCGCCGCTCTGGGCCGCCCTGCTCGGCCCGGTCGCGGCAAAACTGCCGCCGGCGGCGTTTTCCAACCTGGCCTATGCCGTGCAACTGCCGCTCTTCTGCGGCGCGGCGGCGTTGTCGTGGCGGCTCTATCGGCCCGGTTTTGCGCTGTGGCGGTGGATGGCGGTGCTGCTGGCGCTGGCGACGGTCAGCATCGTCGGCCTGCAGGCGGTGTGGCAGAACCAGCCGCAGATCGCGCTCGCCTTCCTGGTGGTGCTGGCCTTCGAGCGGCAGGCGGCGGGCCGCCCGGCGCAGGCCGGGGCGGCACTGGCGGCGGCGGCGGCGCTCAAGCTCTACCCAGCGCTCTTCGCGCTGATCTGGCTGACCGGCGGCAACCGCCGCGCGCTCGGCTGGTTCGCCGGAACCGGGGCCGCTCTCGGTGTTGCCAGCCTGGCGCTCGGCGGCGTGGACATACACCGCGAGTTTCTCGCCCAGGTGGGCCGGATTTCGGAGGTCGTCGTCGCCTCGCGGTTCAACTTCAACCTCGAAGCGACGCTGTTTCAAATGACACACTTTTCCGGACATCTGGCCAGGGTCGCCTCCGGTGGCCTGTCGCAGCTCATTTTCGCCGAACCGGGCTGGATCACCTGGACGGTGCGGGCAACGCTGGTGGCGGGGATGGCGGCGATGCTGGCGAGGGCGCGCGGCGCCGACCCTGCGTGGCGGCAACGGGCGCTGACACCTGCCTTCATTGCGCTGGTGTCGATCTGCGGCCCGCTCGGCTGGGGGCATCATTTCCTGCCGGTGCTGATGTTCCTGCCCGGCTTGCTTTGCCTGTGGGGCCGGCGCGCCGGGGCGGCGATGCTGGCCGGCTTCGCGCTGATGACGGCCGGCCCCGCGCTCGACGCGCTCAACCTCCTGCCGGGGCCGGTGATGGCCGGGCAACTGGCCGGCGCGGCGGCGATGGCGCTGGCGCTCATGGCGTTTCTGCTTTCGCCGGTGTGCAGACAACCGGGTGAATACGAAGAGCGCGGCGCGAAAGCCGGCACAACGTAGCCTTGGCGGGCCACGGCATTGCCGATGGATTGCAGGTTCCTTGACGGGTAGGGTCGGGACCAATCGAAACAGGAGGACACGGCGATGGCGTACAAGGGCTTCAGGCTGCTCGCGGGTGGCGACCCCGAAACCGGGCTGCAACCATCCGACTTGACACCCGCCGAAACCTTTACCAGCGACGACCACGGCGAACTGAACCACACGTTCTTTGCGACGCCCGACGACTCCATCCTCTCAGGGGTCTGGGAATGTGCGCCGTGCAGGGAGGAAATCGAGAGCTATCCGGTCCACGAAATGATGACGGTCATTTCCGGATCGCTGACGGTTACCAATGCCGACGGCCAATCCGAAACCTTCACGTCGGGCGACACGTTCTTCATCCCGAAGGGCGCGAAATGCACCTGGCACATTACCGAAACACTGCGAAAGTTCTACATGATCGCGGCGTGACGCGGCGCGGCGGCGCGGGTCGTCCCAGCGGCCGGACGCAAAGCGCCTTGCGCTGCGCGCAGTGGCTACTATAACCGGCGCAATTTGCTTCAAGCGACGAATCCGCACGCCTGACCCGCATGAACCGGGGCGGGCCTGCCGCGCGGGGACCGCGATGCCGAAAAGAACCGACATATCCTCGATCCTGATCATCGGCGCCGGGCCCATCGTCATTGGCCAGGCCTGCGAGTTCGACTATTCCGGGGCGCAGGCCTGCAAGGCGCTGAAGGAAGAAGGTTACCGGGTCGTCCTGGTCAATTCCAACCCCGCCACCATCATGACCGACCCCGATCTGGCCGACGCCACCTATGTGGAGCCGATCACGCCCGACATGGTCGCCAAGATCATCGACAAGGAAAGGCCCGACGCGCTGTTGCCGACCATGGGCGGGCAGACCGCGCTCAACACCGCGCTGGCGCTCGACGAGGCGGGTACGCTGAAAAAGTTCGGCGTCGAGCTGATCGGCGCCACCCGCGACGCCATCGAGAAGGCCGAGGACCGCAGGCTGTTTCGCGAGGCGATGGAGCGGATCGGGCTGGCCAACCCGCGTTCCACCATCGTCGCCGCGCCGCGCACCGGGAACGGCGGTTTCGATCATGCCGCCGGCCTTGCCGACGCCATGGCGGCGCTGGAGCATGTCGGGCTGCCGGCGATCATCCGGCCCGCCTTCACCCTCGGCGGCACCGGCGGCGGGGTGGCCTACAACCGGGAGGACTACGAGAAGATCTGCCGCGCCGGGCTCGACGCCTCGCCGGCGGCGCAGATCCTGATCGACGAGAGCCTTCTGGGCTGGAAGGAATTCGAGATGGAGGTGGTCCGCGACAAGGCGGACAACTGCATCATCGTCTGCTCCATCGAGAACGTCGATCCGATGGGCGTGCACACCGGCGATTCCGTCACCGTCGCCCCGGCCCTGACGCTGACCGACAAGGAATACCAGATGCTGCGCAACGCCTCGATCGCGGTATTGCGCGAGATCGGGGTGGAGACCGGCGGTTCCAACGTGCAGTTCGCCATCCACCCCGAAACCGGGCGCATCGTGGTGATCGAGATGAACCCGCGGGTCTCGCGCTCCTCGGCGCTGGCGTCCAAGGCCACCGGCTTTCCCATCGCCAAGATCGCCGCCAAGCTGGCCATCGGCTACACGCTTGACGAGTTGGACAACGACATCACCAAGGTGACGCCGGCCTCCTTCGAGCCGACCATCGACTACGTGGTCACCAAGATCCCGCGCTTCGCCTTCGAGAAATTCCCCGGCGCCGAGCCGATGCTGACGACGGCGATGAAGTCGGTGGGCGAGGTCATGGCTATCGGCCGGACGTTCCACGAGAGCGTGCAGAAGGCGCTGGCCTCGATGGAGACCGGGCAGACCGGCTTCGACGAGGTGGAGATCGAGGGCATGCCGGCGCCGGAGGCGGTGAAGTTCACCGAAGGCGGCGATCTGAAAATCGCACGGGTCCTGATCGGCCGGGACGAAACCGCGCAGTTCGCCATCGACAAGGCGGTGACGCGGGCGCTGGCACAGCAGGGGCCGGACCGGCTGCGGGTCATCGCCGAGGCCATGCGCTACGGTTTCTCGGACGACGAGATCGCTGAGATCACGAAGTTCGATCCCTGGTTTCTCGCCCGCATCCGAGAGATCGTCGCCACCGAGGCCAAGATTGCCGATCACGGGTTGCCGGAAACCGCACAGGGCCTGCGCGAACTGAAGATGCTCGGCTTCACCGACGCGCGGCTGGCGAAACTCGCCGGCCGCGGGGAAAGCGAAGTGCGTGCCCTGCGCAACCGGCTCGGCGTCACGGCGGTCTTCAAGCGCATCGACACCTGCGCCGGCGAGTTCGAGGCGCAGACGCCCTACATGTACGCCACCTACGAGGCCGACGCCATGGGAACGGTGGAGTGCGAGGCACGGCCGACCGACCGCAACAAGGTCGTCATCCTCGGCGGCGGGCCGAACCGCATCGGGCAGGGCATCGAGTTCGACTATTGCTGCTGCCACGCCTGCTTCGCGCTCACCGAGGCAGGCTTTGAGACCATCATGATCAACTGCAACCCCGAGACCGTGTCGACCGACTACGACACGTCGGACCGGCTCTATTTCGAGCCGCTGACGCTGGAGCATGTGCTGGAAGTACTGCGGGTCGAGCAGGAGAACGGCACCCTGCACGGGGTGATCGTGCAGTTCGGCGGCCAGACGCCGCTGAAGCTGGCGCACGCGCTGCAGGAGGCAGGCATCCCCATCCTCGGCACCTCGCCGGACGCCATCGATCTGGCCGAGGACCGCGAGCGGTTCCAGCAGCTCCTGCACCGGCTGAAGCTGAAACAGCCGGTGAACGGCATCGCCGCCAGCCCCGCCGAGGCCTTCGGGATCGCCCATCAGGTCGGCTATCCGCTGGTCATCCGGCCCTCCTACGTGCTCGGCGGCCGGGCCATGGAGATCGTCCGCGACGACGAGGGTCTGACCCGCTACATCCGCGACGCGGTGCATGTCTCCGGCGACAGCCCGGTGCTGCTGGACAGCTACCTCACCGGCGCCGTGGAGGTCGATGTCGACGCGCTCTCAGACGGCGAGGCGGTGCACGTGGCCGGCGTCATGGAGCATATCGAGGAGGCCGGCGTGCATTCCGGCGACAGCGCCTGCTCGCTGCCGCCCTATTCGCTCGACCGCGACACCGTTGCAGAGTTGAAGCGGCAGACCGAGGCGATGGCGCTGGCGCTCAATGTGGTCGGGCTGATGAACGTGCAGTTCGCCATCAAGGACGGCGACATCTACGTGCTGGAGGTCAACCCGCGCGCCTCGCGCACGGTGCCGTTCGTGGCCAAGGCGGTCGGCTCGCCCATCGCCTCCATTGCGGCGCGGCTGATGGCGGGCGAGAAGCTTTCCGCCTTCGACCTCGCCTCGCCCGACACACCCCACGTGGCGGTGAAGGAGGCGGTGATGCCGTTCGCCCGCTTCCCCGGCGTCGATACGCTGCTTGGTCCCGAAATGCGCTCCACCGGCGAGGTCATGGGCATCGATGTGTCGTTTTCACGGGCGTTTCTGAAGGCGCAGCTCGGCGCCGGGACCGACCTGCCGCAGGGCGGCACGGTGTTCTTGTCGATCAAGGACGCCGACAAGGGCCCGATCATGGCCGAGGCGGCGCGCATCGTGCACGAGCTGGGCTTCAAGCTCCTGGCCACCCGCGGCACCGCCAGGTGGCTGGACGAGCTGGGCCTGCCGGCGGAGGTGATCAACAAGGTCTACGAGGGCCGCCCCGACATCGTCGACCGGCTCAAGGACGGCGGCGTGCAATTACTCTTCAACACCACCGAGGGCGCCCAGGCGGTCGCCGACAGCCGCGAGATACGCTCCGTCGCGCTCTACGACCGGCTGCCCTACTACACCACCGCCGCCGGCGCCCGGGCGGCGGCGCGGGCGATGATGAACCGGGTGGAAGGGGAACTGGGGGTCATGGCGTTGCAGGGGTTTGCGGTGGGGTGATATAACGTGCACTACACAAACAAAACTATTTCTTGGAGGGGATATGCGTATTTACAAAATAGAAATTCATAATTATAGAAGTATCAGAAGTATATCAATTGATTGCAACCGCCTCATAACTTTACTTGGCCCAAACAATCATGGAAAATCAAATGTTCTGTCGGCACTTGAATTTGGATTGACGACATCCGCGAAACCTGTCGAACAGGACTTTTTCGCGCATCGTAAGAACGGCGATGACGAGCTTTGGATCGAAATGACGTTCTCTGACCTTACAGCACAAGAGAAAAACACTTTCAAACGTTACGTTTTGTCTGATGGCAACATTGGTGTCAGAAAAT
>JBHHXR010000140.1:0-8941 GCA_046757205.1 Paracoccaceae bacterium | reverse complement strand
GACAACCGGGGCGCGGCGTGAAGCGGGCGGCGCGTCCGGGCCTATCCGCCCGGCGCGCGAACGGCCTGCGCTTCCGGCAGCCCGATGCTGATACCTCCGGCGAAGCCGAGGCGCGGTTCGGGACCGTCGAGCAGTACCTGCGTCACCGGCGCGAAGACGAGGCCGGGCTGCGTGCCGAGCGATGCGGTTTCGTCAAAACTTTCCACGGCGAACCGGAAGAGCGCGCCGGCCGCTGCCCCGCCGTTCGCGGTGCCGCCGTCCCAGGTCGCCTGTCCGGCGACCGGGTCCGCCGGCACGTGCGCCACCACCGCGCCGGCGCTGTCGCGGACGGTCAACTCCGCGCGCAGCGCCCCGGCGACCGGATGGAAGCGCACCTCCAGCGGCGTTCCCTCGAAGCGCCTGGCGACCGGCGCGGGAACTTCCATGCCGACAAGCCCGGCCAGCCGCTGGGGCTGGGCGGCGCCTGCCGCCGCCGCCATGGCGCGCAGAATATCGTTGGTCTTCACCTGCTGCTCGACGGCGGAAAAACTCGCCAGCTGGGCCACGAACTGGGTGGAATCGAGCGGCTGCAACGGGTCCTGGTTGCGCAGCTGGGCGGTCAGCAGGGTCAGAAACGTCTCGAAATCTGACGACGCCTTTTCCGCCTCGGACCGGTTTGCCGCCGCGTTCCTGCCGGCCGTCGATGCGTCGGGCGCCAGGGTGCCGGAAATCGCGGTGTCCATGTCTTGTCCTCCCGGTCGTTCAACTGTGTCGGATTGGTTCAGAGCCGGACATCCAGCTCGCCGCCATGCAGCGGCGCGCGCGCTGGCGCCGTCTGGCGAGCGCCGGCCGTGTCCGGGGCCGAATCCCCCGGTGGCGCGATCCCGGCGGCCGAATCCGGCGCCTGGTCCGGGTGCGTCCGGCCTGGCGCGCCGCGATGCCCGCCGCCGGACGCGAAGCCGAGCGACACGTCGGCGAACCCGAGCTGAGCGAGATCGCGCCGGAACATGTCGCCGTGACGGCGCAGCAAGTCGGCGACGTCCGCGCGTTCGGCAGTGAAGCTGGCCGACAGCCCGGTGTCGGAAGGCGCCAGGTGTACCGTCAGCCGTCCCAGTTCCGCCGGGTTGAGCCGGATCTCGATGCGGGTTTCGCCCTGGGCGGGCGCCGACGCCAGCACCTGCTCGGACACTGATCGAGCCACCCGGACAGCGGCTTCGGTGGCCGGATGGGGCGCCGGACCGGCCGCCGCGGAGCCGGCCGGCCCCCGCTCCCTTGCCCCGACGGGCGGTAATGGTGGCGCCGCGCCGGGCACCGGTTCCCGGCGGTCCGGGTGATCGCGGTCGGCGGCGTTGGCGGCGTCGGGTGATGATGTCCCCGCCGCTGTGCCGGTGCCGGTCGGCCGGTGGTCCGTCGCGCGGACAATCGGCGTGTTTCCAGGCGGTGCGGCGCTCCCCGCCGGCGGTTCCCGACCGGGCGTCCCGGCGCCTTCGCTGTGGGCGTTTCGTGTCCGCCCGGCGCCGCCGGCGTCATGATCCGGCGGCCGGGCCGCGGTGCGGGAAAGGCCCGCAACCTGGCCGGCCAGGGCGGCCCGGTCCGGTTCGGCCGGCGCGCCGGAGGGCGCGGCGGACGAAGCTGCCCCGGCCGGTTGAACGCGGAACTCCGCCTGCCGGGCCGGTTCTTCCGCCAGTTGCGTGAATGCGGCGGAACCGGTTTTCAGGGAACGCGCCGGCCGCGAGGCCCCTGGCGCGACCGGCGATCGCGCGGCCGCGTCGGGGCTTGGCGCCGCCGGGGCAGGGGTATCGGGCTTCGCGCCTCCGCTGCGGCCATCGGGCGGCGAGAACGTCGTTCCGGACCGTTCTTCGGGCGAAATGCCCGGCGAGACGGAGTCGGAGATACCGGAGGAGATGCCGGAGGAAATACCGGAGAAAACACCGGAGCCGATGCCGGGGGAGACTGCCCGGGGGACGCCGGCGGCTGTCAGCGGCCGTGCCGGTGGTCCCTCAACCGCCGGCACCGGCTCGCGCCGGTCCTCCGGCGAGGCCGGACGGAAGACCCGGACACCGGTTTCGTCCCGCTCAGGCCGGACGCTCCGCGCCGCATTGCCATCGGTGTGCCGCGGATAATTGCGCGCCGCGCCATCGGCTTGCGGCCACGGGTCGAACGCGTGCCGAAGCGCTTCCGGAAGCCCGCCGAGGTTCGCCCGGCCGGCGATCTTGCCTGCAGGCGGTTCCGCGCCGTCCGGCACCGGGCCGGGCGCGGCGGTTTCGCGCGCGCCCGCCGGTACGGTTTCCCGGTGCTGGAAGGCCGCTGCCGGCACCATCGGCGGTAGCGCGAACGCCGCGTCGCCGGCGGCGATGTCGGCGTCGCTCTGTCGGTCCGGCGGCACCGTCAGGCCGGACGACTCCGCGACCGTGCCATCGGGCCGGCGCGGCGCGTCATCGCTGTCGGCGAGAAACACCCCCAGGAACAGGTCTTCGAGCGCGTCGCCGGCTCCGGCCCCGCCTTCGGAGCCGTGGGCCGCCGCATCGGGCAACAGGGCAGTCAGTGCCGCTACCGGGTTCATCATCGTGGAAATCCATTCCGCCGCTTCGCCGGGCAGCATCGGCCCCAGGAGTTACGATTTTGTTTACGCATTGGCGGCAGTCTGGGCGCCTGTCCGAACCATCCGGGAGCGGAGGAAAATTGGAAATCACCGCCGCCACGCGCGCCGCCGCCGGACCCCGCGGAGCCACTGAACGCGACCCCCGCCTGTGGCAAGCCGCCAAGGAATTCGAGGCGGTTTTCCTGGCACAGATGTTGCAGGCGGCGGGCCTCGGCGAGGGCCGTTCCGCATTCGGCGGCGGCGCCGGCGAGGAAGCGTTCTCCGGCCTTCTGGCCGCCCGGCAGGCAAGAATCTTCGTCGAACGCGGAGGTATCGGTCTGGCGCGGCGCCTCTATGCCGAACTGGCCGGGCCGGCGTCGTGATGAAGCGGGCCGATCGCGCCCGCCGGCGGGCCGAGGCGGTCATCGAGGGGCTGCGGCGGGAGCGGCACCTTCTGCGTCTGGGAAAATACCGGCAGCTCGAAACCGCCCGGCTCGCGACCGGCAGGGCGCTGGATGCCCTGCTCCCGCTCGAAACCGATGTCGCGCGGCAGCTCAGGGACCGCATCGACGGCATCCGCCTGGAGGCGGAGCGCAACCGCGTTCTGCTGCGCGCCGCGATCCGCGGCCTCGACGAGGCGCGCGGGCAGCTCCGCCTGCTCGATGCGGCGCCCGCGGGCCTGCGCATCTACACCCGCGCCGGCGGACGGGTGGAACTCGGCGCGACGGACCGCAACAGCCTCAGGAAACTCTGAACGGTCTGCTGGAGGCTGTCTCCGGCGGCGCGGCGATCACCGTTTACCTAAAAGGCTCGGTGTCTAATCCGGCAAATTAACGCCCTGTTATGGACGGCTGCGCGAGACCTTCCGGTGCAGCCGGCGATCGGCTGGCGCGGCGCCGCTAACGAAGCCGCACACGTCAGAACGGCGAAGCTCACCGCACAACGCGGTTTTTTCAACCGGAGCGCTGAAAGCGCCCGCAGTAACAGGATTGTAAAATGTCCAGCATTCTGACGAATACCAGCGCCATGGTCGCGCTGCAGACACTCAAGAACATCAACAGCGATCTGTCCGGCACGCAGGCGGAAATCTCCACCGGCCGGAAAATCAACTCGGCGCGCGACAACTCGGCGATCTGGGCGATATCCCAGGTCATGCAGTCCGACGTGGACGGCTTCACCGCCATTTCGGAATCGCTGTCGCTCGGCTCTTCCAGCGTCGCCGTGGCGCGCGATGCGTCCGAGCAGATCACCAACCTGCTCGGCAACGTGAAACAGAAGGTCGTCGCGGCACAGGAACAGAACGTCGACCGCAACAAGATCCAGACCGAGATCTCCGCGCTTCGCGATCAGATCGTGTCGATCGTCAGCGCGGCCCAGTTCAACGGTCTGAATTTCCTCAAGGACGGCGGCTCGGTCGCCATCCTGTCGTCGCTCGACCGGGCCTCGGACGGTACGGTGACAGCCTCCAGCATCACCGTCGCCAAGAACGACATGCAGACCACGGCAATGGTGTTCGGCACCACCGCGGTCGGCGCCGCCGACGACCTGCTGGCGGTGTCGGGAGCCAGCATCGCGGTGAGCGGCGGCACCGGAACGGTCAGCTTCACCGCCGGCGGCGCGGCGGCCGGAGCATCCTACCGCGTATCCCTGACCGGGGCCGGAACCAACGAGCTCGGCACCACGCAGATCGACTTCAGCTACGTGGCGCGCACCGGCGATACGGAACTCGACGTGTCGAAGGCGATGTACGACAAGATGTCCGCCTATTTCACCAGTAACTCCTTTGCCAATACCACGGTTGCCCGCAACGCCACCACCGGCGATCTGACGATCACGAACAACGACGCGACAGCCGGCAACACGATCGCGCTTGCGCGGACGGAAAACCTTGCCGGCACCGCCGGCGGCGGACTGGAAATGCTCGGCACGATGGACGTGACGACAACCGCCACCGCCGCCCAGGCGCTCACCGATATCGAGGGCCTGATCCAGATCGCCATCGATGCGGCGGCGGAGTTCGGATCGGCGCAAAGCCGCGTTGACATTCAGTCGAGCTTCGTTTCCAAGCTGAGCGATTCGATGAAGTCCGGGATCGGGTCGCTGATCGACGCTGACATGGAGGAAGCATCGGCCAGGTTGCAGGCGCTTCAGGTGCAGCAGCAACTGGGCATCCAGGCGCTGTCGATCGCCAACCAGCAGCCGCAGAACATCCTTTCTCTGTTCAGGTGACAGGCCGCCCGGGCCGGAGCGGCGCGTCCGCTCCGGCCCGGGCATGAAGCCGGGGCGGCGCGCCCGATGAATTGACTGCTGTCAGGAGCCAGCGATGAACCTGCCATTCCGGGCCGAGGCGGCCTATTCCAGCAACAAGAAAGTGGTCACCACCGGCCGCGGCGCGGAGTACCAGGCGTTCGCCAGCGCGACGCACAGGCTCTCGGCGGCGATCGAAGGCGGCAGCTTTCCCGAACTGGCCGGGGCGCTGGAGCAGAACCGCAAGCTGTGGTCGGTGCTGGCGGACGATGTCCTGAAAGGCGGAAACGGCCTGCCCGAGCAATTGCGCGCGCAGATATTCAACCTTGCGGAATTCACCCGCCGGCATACCCACAGGGTTCTGTCGAAAACCGCCACCGCCGCGCCGCTGGTGGAAATAAACACCGCCGTGATGCGCGGCCTGCGCGGCCGCAAAGGCCCGGTGCCATGAGCGGTCTGGTGCTCAAACTGAGGCCGCGCGAACGCGTCCTCGTGAACGGCGCGGTGATCGAAAACGGCGACCGCCGCGCCAGCTTTTGCGTGATTACGCCGGGGGCCAACGTGTTGCGGCTGCGCGACGCCATCCATCCCGGCGAGGTCAACACGCCGGTGCGGCGGGTATGCTACATCGCCCAGCTGGTGCTGTCCGGCGATGCCGATCCCGAGGAGGCGCGGCCGCAGCTTCTGCGCGGCATCGAGCAACTCAGCCAGGTATTCACCGATCACGACAGCAGGAGCCGCCTGACCGCCGCGACCGGCGACATCGTGGATGCCCGTTTCTATCAGGCGCTGCAAGGCCTGCGCGGCCTTCTCGGGCGCGAGCAGCGATTGTTCAACGCGGCGCGGCAATGAGTTTCCAGCCCGTCGTCCCGTTGCCCGGCATCGCCGGCTGGCGCTTCCTCGAACGCACGCGGGCCGTTCAGACCGCCGCCTTCGAACGATCGCCCGAGATACGCCGGGACACGGACCATTTCGTCGACAACCTGGGTTCGGTTTCCTCCGCCGCGGATCTGGTTTCGGACCGGCGCCTGCTCAAGGTTGCGCTCGGGGCGTTCGGTCTCGACGACGACCTCGGCAAGCGGGCGTTCGTGCGCAAGGTTCTCGAAGAGGGCACCGACGACCCGAAATCCTTTGCCAACCGGCTGGTCGATGCCCGGTACCGCGCTTTCGCCGCCGCCTTCGGTTTCGGCAACGCTTCGTGGGCGGGCACCGACAGCCCCGGTTTCGCAGCGGAAATGGCGGCGCGCTACCGCACCCGGCAATTCGAAACCGCCATCGGCGCGAGCGAGCCGTCGATGCGCCTGGCCCTCGGCTTCAGCCGCGAAATCGGCGAATTCGCGGCGGCGGGTGATCCCGACGGCGCCGCGTGGTTCCAGATCATGGGAACACCGCCCCTGCGCCGGGTATTCGAAAAGGCCTACAACCTGCCGCGCGATATCGGCGCGCTGGACATCGACCGGCAGCGCGAGCTGTTCCGGCAGAAGACCAGGGAGCTTTTCGGCGCCTCGTCCCTGGCGGTGTTCGGTGACAGCGGCAAGGTCGACGAGTTTCTTCGCCGCTTCCTCGCCCGCGAGCAGGTCGACGCCGGGGCCGGTGCGCTGGCCCCGGGCGCCGCGGCGCTGCGTCTTTTGCGCGCCGGTCCGGCGCTCGGCCCGCGCGGCCTCGGCAACCTGCTGCTGTCGGCAACCTGAGGCGCGCCACGGCAGACGCCGGCGCCCGGCGACCGGGCGGGGTTGGGGCCGGCGCGAAGGCAGCCCGCGCAAGTTCGGGCCGGGGCGGTACAGCGGGCACGACGGAAAACCGGCAGCAAAGCCGGCGAGTTTCTTCGCCGCTTCCTCGCCCGCGAGCAGGTCGACGCCGGGGCCGGTGCGCTGGCCCCGGGCGCCGCGGCGCTGCGTCTTTTGCGCGCCGGTCCGGCGCTCGGCCCGCGCGGCCTCGGCAACCTGCTGCTGTCGGCAACCTGAGGCGCGCCACGGCAGACGCCGGCGCCCGGCGACCGGGCGGGGTTGGGGCCGGCGCGAAGGCAGCCCGCGCAAGTTCGGGCCGGGGCGGTACAGCGGGCACGACGGAAAACCGGCAGCAAAGCCGGCGAGTTTCTTCGCCGCTTCCTCGCCCGCGAGCAGGTTGACGCCGGGGCGGGTGCGCTGGCCCGTGGCGCCGCGGCGCTGCGTCTTCTGCGCGCCGGCACCCGGCAGCCCGACGGGGCCGGGCCGACGAGGAGGCATGTCACGCAACTGCAAGCCGGCGCGGCACATCCGCCACCGCCGGTAATCAGCACGCGGACGGGGGGGCGAGGTCGGCCGGCGTGCAGCGGTAAGCCCGGCGTGCACCGCGCGGCGGCTCGCCGCAAAAATCTCCGCCGCCCGGCGCGCCGGTGGCGAACGGGCCATGGCGCGCATGTCGCGCCGCCGCTCGCCGCCCCTCTCTGCTGGGCGCTCCCGGCCCGGCCTGCCTTTCGTCGTTCGCGGCAAGCGTGGCGCCGCCGGGCGCGATTGACGCCGCAGGATCGGGGTCGGCGGCCGCCGGCGGCGGCGCGGCGCATGGGCGGGGGCGCTGCGGGGCGGATCACGCTTCGCGGTGTCGCTGTGGGGCGGTCACGCGGCTCCGCCATCGGGACCGGGCGTCCCGCCATCGCCGGCCGGGGCGGGTTGGCCATCGCCGGCGCGCGCGCGGTGCGCCGGCTCCCCGCCGGCCGCCGCCGCGCCGCCGGCCGCCGGCGTGTCCGCAGCGGCCAGGGGTTCCGCGCTCCCGGCGGAGACATCGGGCGCGGGCGCGTCGCCGGCCTGACCGACGGCCTCGGCCAGGGCGGCGAAACTGTCGGCGACGGAAATGTTCTCACGCGAGAAAAAGGCGTCCAGGTGCGGCCATCGCGCGACCGCGTCATCGGCCGCGGCGTCGGCACCGGAAACGTAGAGACCGGTCTGCACCATCGGCTCGACCCTGTGATACGTCCCCAGGATGCCGCGGGCGCGTGCGAGCAGGGCGTTTTCCCCGGCGGTGGCCGCCCGCGGCAGCGAGCGCGACACGCTGCGCCGCACGTCGATGGCCGGAAAACGCCCGCGCTCGGCGATTTCGCGGTCGAGCACGACATGGCCGTCGAGCACGCCGCGCAGGATATCGGCGACCGGATCGTCCATGTCGGAACCGGCCACCAGCACGCTGAAAACGGCGGTGATGTCGCCGCTGCCGCCGGGCCCCGGGCCGGCGCGTTCGGTCAGCGCCGCGATCATGTGCCCGGTCGATGGCGGAAAGGCGCGAAGCGAGGGCGGCTCGCCGGCCGCCAGGGCGACTTCGCGATGGGCCTCCGCGAAGCGCGTCACCGAATCCGCCAGCAACAGCACGTGGTGTCCGGCGTCGCGAAAGGTTTCGGCGACCGACATCGCCGTCCACGCGGCGCGGCGCCGGATCAGCGGCGACAGGTCCGATGTCGCCGCGAGGACCACCGAACGGCGCAGCGCCGCCTCGCCCAGAGTCGAGGTCACGAATTCCACCAGTTCGCGCCCGCGCTCGCCGATGAGCGCGAACACGATGACATCCGCTTCGACGCCGCGCGCCAGGGATCCGAGCAGGCTGGATTTGCCGACGCCGCTGCCCGCGAACAGCCCGGTCCGCTGTCCGCGCGCGATCGGCAGCATGGTGTTGAAGACGGCGAGCCCGGTTTCCAGCCTGCCGCCGAGACGCTTGCGCCCGACCGCCGGGGGCGGCGCACAGCGCAGCTCCGCCGGACGCGTTCCGTTGAGTACCGGGCGCCCGTCCATCGGCCGCCCGAAAGCGTCCAGCATGCGCCCGCGCCAGTGCAGCGACGGCCGCAGCGGCGCTTGCGGCCGGCATTCCGCAGCATCGCCGAGCGCCACCCCCTCGGGATGGTCGAAAGGCAGCATGACGGCCGCGTCCCCACGCAACGCCACGATCTCGCCGCCGATCCGCCGCCGCGCCGCGGTGGTCACCGTCACCAGATCCCCGACGCGGCATCTGCGGGCGAGCCCGCCGAGCGCCACCGTACCCGATTCGATGGCGCAGACCGATCCGCGCGCGCGGATCGGCGAAATCTCCGAAATATCCGCAATCAAGGGGGAAAAATCCGGTTCCCGCATGTTCACCGCACCTCCTGCGCGCCGCTTACGATTTATCAAC
>JBHHXR010000139.1:0-9028 GCA_046757205.1 Paracoccaceae bacterium | reverse complement strand
CCCGATAATCACCGGCATGCGCGTGTGTATGCCGGAAAGTTCTCCCATTGCCGGGCAGGTCACGATGGCGCAGGTCGACCAGACGTTCCCGTCGGGCGATTCCCAGTCGCGCCAGATGCCGGCAAGAGCGAAGATCTCGCTGTCTGCGGGAAAGGTGTACCACGGGTCCTTGCCGCCATCGGCCGCCTTGGTCCATTCGTAGAAACCGCTGGCCGGGATCAGACACCGGCGTTTTCTGCATGACGACCGGAACGCCGGCTTCTCGGCGATGGTCTCGGCGCGCGCGTTGATCAGCAGCGGCCCGTCGGAGGGCGAGCGGTACCAGCGCGGCAGGAAGCCCCAGCGCATGGTCTCCAGCCAGCGGCCGTCCTCGGCGCTGCGTACCGTCATGACCGGCTGCGTCGGGCAGACATTGTAGCGCGGCTCCTGCGGCGGCAGGTCGCCGATGGCGGCGTCGAACAGACCGGCGACCGCATCGGCCGGCAACGTAATGGCAAATCGGCCGCACATGACGATCTCCCCTATCCGGCACCGCAACACCGGTCCCCTGCTGCCGCCGAGTTTAGTCGCGATCGGCCCATCGGTCGACATGCAGCGCCGGACAGTGCCGGGCACCCGGCGGGCAGCGCTTTTCCGCCACGGTCCGCGCTGCTATACGCCGCAGGCGGCGGGCGTTGCCGCCAGCCATCGGCGGAACGGTGCATGACTCATCTCCGGGCAATCGGTCTGAAGCTCTTGTCGGTGGCGTTTTTCATGGCGATGGCAACCTGCATCAAGGCATCCGCCCCCGGAATTCCGCCCGGCGAGGCGGTGTTTTTCCGCTCGTTCTTTGCCATCCCCGTAATCCTTGCGTGGCTGATCTGGCGGCACGACCTTTCCCAAGGGCTGAAAACCGGCAACCCGATGGGGCATCTTTGGCGCGGTCTGGTCGGCACCTCGGCGATGGCGCTCGGCTTCACCGCGCTCGGCCTGCTGCCGTTTCCCGAAGTCACGGCGATCGGCTATGCCCGGCCTCTGCTGACGGTGGCCCTCGCGGCAATGTTTCTCGGCGAGAACGTGCGGCTGTTCCGGCTTGGCGCGGTTCTGCTGGGGCTTGCCGGCGTGATCGTCGTACTGTCGCCGAACCTCACGCTCGCATCGTTGGAGCAGACCGGCAAACTGCAGACCATCGGCGCCATGGCGGCGCTGATGGGCGCGGTGTTCGCCGCGATGGCCCAGGTCTTCGTTCGCAAGCTGGTGCAGACCGAGCATACCGCGGCGATCGTTTTCTACTTTTCCGTCACGGCCAGTCTGTTGTCGCTGCTCACGGCCCCCTGCGGCTGGGCCCTGCCGACGCTCGGCGAAGCCGCGCTGCTTGTCGCCGCCGGCGTGTTCGGCGGGGTCGGGCAGATACTGCTGACCGGCAGTTACCGGTTTGCCCCGGCCTCGGTGATCGCGCCCTTCGAATACGTCTCGATGCTGATGGCGCTGGCCATCGGCTACGCGCTGTTCGGCGAGGTTCCGACCGGCACCATGCTGGCAGGCTCCGCGCTGGTCGTCCTCGCCGGGCTTTTCATCATCTGGCGCGAGCGCCAGCTCGGGCTGAAACGCGGCGCCGCGCGGCAGGCGATGACACCGCAAGGTTGACCACCTGCGCACCATGTCGCATCACCGGGGGATGATGGTTTACAAGATCCTCCGCGGCGCCGAATGGCGGGCGCTCGAAATCTCGGGCGCCACCCGTGGTTCGGCCGCCGATGTCGCGGACGGCTTCGTGCACCTCTCGACAGCCGCTCAGGTGGCACAGACCGCTGCCCGGCATTTCGCGGGCGAGACCGGTCTCGTGCTGCTGGCTCTCGACGGCGAGGCACTCGACAACCTGCGCTGGGAACCGTCGCGCGGCGGCGCCCTGTTTCCGCATCTCTACGCGGTGTTGCGGCTGGGCGACGCGCTGTGGTCCCGCCCCCTGCCGCTCGAAGGCGGGACGCACGCGTTCCCCGACGGTCTGCGGTGAAGCGCCTGCTGCAATTCCTCGCGCTGCCGGTCCTGCAGCGCATGGACGCCGAAAAGGCGCACCGCCTCGCCATCCGGGCGCTTCGGGCCGGGCTGGTGCCGGCGCCGGGGCCGATTTCGTCCAAACGTCTGGTCACCACGGTCGGCGGTCTGCGCCTGCCCAACCCGGTCGGTCTCGCCGCCGGTTTCGACAAGAACGCCGAGGCCGTCGGGCCCCTCTTGCAGGCCGGGTTCGGCTTTATCGAGGTCGGCGCGGTGACGCCCAGGCCGCAGCCCGGCAATCCACCGCCGCGCCTGTTCCGCCTGCGCCGGGAACGCGCCGTCATCAACCGGTTCGGGTTCAACAACGAAGGGATGGAGGTCATCGCCGACCGGCTGGCCGAGAGCCCGTCGCACGGCGCGGTCGGGGTCAATCTCGGCGCCAACAGCCAGAGCCTCGACCGGGCGGCGGATTACGCGACGGTGCTCAAGGTGATCGGGCCGTTCGTCGATTTCGCCACCGTCAATGTATCCTCGCCCAACACCGAAGACCTGCATGAGCTACAGGCCAAGGACGCGCTGTCGGCGCTCGTCGACATGGTGATGGAAGCCCGCGAGGGGCTGCCGCGTTCGATCCCGGTCTTCGTGAAAATATCCCCCGATCTCGACGATCGCGAGTTGGCGGATGTCGCGCATGTCGCGCTGACCTCCGGCATCACCGGGCTGATCGCCACCAACACGACGCTGTCGCGCGCCGGGCTGAAGAGCCCGCTGAAGTCCGAGGTCGGCGGCCTGTCCGGGCAGCCGCTTTTCGACCGGTCGACGCGGGTGCTGGCGCGGCTTTACGATCTGACCGGCGGCGAGGTGCCGCTGATCGGCGTCGGCGGCGTGGCGACGCCGCAACAGGCCTACGCCAAGATCACCGCAGGCGCCTCGGCGATCCAGCTCTATACCGCGATGGTCTACGGCGGCATCGGCATCGCCGCCGACATCGCCAAGGGCCTGCATACGCTGATCGGCCGCGACGGGTTCGACACCGTGGCCGAGGCGGTCGGTAGCAAGATGTCGGACTGGCTGTGAGGGAAGCGGTGCTTGACATCACCGTCCGGCACAACCCGCGCCGCGCGAAATCCCGCCGGACGCGGGCACAAAGCCCCGGCAGGCAACGGAACCACGACCGGTGCCGATAACACGTCATCTTCACCGGACAGGGCAGGCAGGCGCAGCCCGGGCCGCCAGCGACCGGGGCGGGACCGACCGGCGGTGTTTCCGGACAAGCTCATCTGGCCCTAACCGTCGGCCGCCGCCTCCAGCGCCGGGTAGCGCAGGCCCAGCGTCACCGCGCGCGTGGCGTTGAAGGCCATCAGCGCCGCCCACAGCCCGTGATTGCCGAAGAACCGTGGCAGGACCAGCGCCGCCACCGCGTAGACGGCGACCGAGACCAGCATCGCGTTGCGCATCTCGCGCGATCTGGTGGCGCCGATGAAGATGCCGTCCAGCATCCACGCCGCCCAGCCGACCAGCGGCATCGCCGCCATCCACGGCAGGTACACGCCGGCGGCGGCGCGCACTTCTTCGGATGTCGCCATCACCGCGACGACGGCGTCGCCGGCCAGCAGGAAGAACAGCGACAGCGCGATCACCACCACCGCGCCCCACTGGCTGGTGACGATGGCGGAGCGGCGCAGCACCGGGCGCGCGCGGGCGCCGAGCGCCTGCCCGACCAGCGTTTCGGCGGCGATGGCGAAGCCGTCCATGGTATAGGCGGTGATGTGCAGGAACTGGATCAGTATCTGGTTCGCCGCCAGCGCCACGTCGCCCAGTCCGCCGGCGACGAACAGGAAGCCGATGAAAGCGACCTGCACCAGCACCGAGCGCAGCATGATGTCGCGGTTGACCGCCGCCATGCGGCGGATTTTTCCCCAGTCGAAAACGCGCGGCCAGTTGCGCCACTGGCGGCCGCCGAACGCGTCGCCGCAGAACCACAGGGCCAGCGCGGCGCCGGTCCATTCCGCGATCAGCGTGGCCACGGCGACGCCCTCGACGCCCCAGCCCAACCGCAGCACGAACAGCAGGTCCAGCCCGATATTGAGCCCGTTGGTCGACAGCAGGACGGCCAGCACGGCGCGCGTGCGCTCCATGGCGATCAGCCAGCCGGTCAGGGCGAAGACCGCGATGGCTGCCGGCGCCCCCCAGATGCGGATGGCGAGGTAATCGCCGGCCAGCGCCTCGACACGCGGCGTCGCCGGGGAAATCTCCAGGGCGGCCCGGAACACCGGCGCCTGAAGCACGATGAAGCCGACGCCGGCGGCGGCGGCCACGATCAGGCCGCGCATCAGCAGCGCTCCGGTCTCCGGGGCGTCGCCGGCCCCGCGCGCCTGCGCCACCATGCCGGTGGTGCCCATGCGCAGGAAGCCGAATATCCAGTAGATGCCGGACAATATGACGGCGCCGATACCGACCGCCCCGATCGGCGCCGCCTGCCCGAGCTGCCCGACGACGCCGGTGTCCACGGCGCCGAGTATCGGCACCGTGGCGTTGGCGATGACGATGGGAATGGCAATTTTCAGGACCCGGCGGTGGGTGATCTCCGGCGGCCGGTCAGCCATGCGGCCCGTCGGGTTGCGGCATCAGGCAGTGCACGGTGGCCTGGGCGAAGGGCCGGCCGCGGTTGTCCTGCCAGCTTTCCACCTGCACCGAGGCGTAGCGCCGCCCCGAGCGCACCACGCGGGCCCGCGCGTAGGCGTCGCGCGGCAGTCCCGACCGCAGATAGTCAACGGTGATGTCGATGGTCTTCGGCATCGGCGGGAACTTTCCGCGCTCGATTTCCCGCGCCGCCTCGCCGCCGCCTTCCATGCGGCTCCACACCATCGTCCAGTGCAGTTCCATTATCGCCGCGATCTCCAGAAACGCGCCGATGGCACCGCCATGCAGCGCCGGCAGAAACGGGTTGCCGACGAGCGATTCCGAATAGGGGAGTTGCGCCGTCAGTTCGTCGCCGCGCCGCTCGAACTGGACACCGAGATACCGGACATAGGGGATGGCCGCCGCCATCCGTGAAAGCGCCGCGTCCCGGCGCTGCTTGACCACCTGCACGGGTTCGGGGTTCTTACGCGCCATCGCCTGCTCCCCCGCGCGGCGCCATCGCCTCCACGGTGAACGCTCCCGCCGCCGTCGCCACCGGCTCGCCGGGGGCGCCGCAAAAGGCGGTGGCCCGCACGAATGCGACGTTTCTCGTGATCCGGTAGCATTCGGCGTGGGCGTGCAGGGTCTGGCCCGGCGGCGCCGGACGCATGTAGTCGATGCGCAGATCTATCGTCGCCGTGCCACCGGGCGAGGACGGGTGCGCCATCACCGCCGCCCCGCAGCACGAATCCAGGAGCGCCGTGACGACGCCGCCATGCACCACGCCGGTGGCCGGATCGCCGATCAGGCGTTCGTCGTAGGGGATCGACATTTCCGCCCAACCCGCCCCGATCTTTTCCAGGCGCATCCCCAGCGCCTTCGAATGCGGGATCATCGCCGTGAACTGGCGGGCGATACGGGTCTTGCCGTCGCTCTCGGACATGGTGTTCGGCCTCTCAGCCGAGAAGTCCCCGATACCGGCGCCGGCATCAAGGCAAATCTTGCTTGCCTTCGCGGAAGGTCGGAGTTAGTTTCGCTATTGAGAATAATTCGCACTTGCAGAATCGGCTCCCATGGTCTTCACGCCGGATACACGGACAACAGCGGCGGCGGACATTCGGGTACGCCCCGCGATCCGCCTTCCCAAGCACCTTGGCCCGTTCCGCACCGGGCGCCTGCTGATTGCGCTGGCGCTGTTCGCCGCCGCCATGTTCCCCGGCGCGCTCGGAGCGGTGACGCGGACCCAGATGATCGACGCCTACGTCCAGGTTTCGGCCTTCGTCGCCGCGACGCTGCTCCTGTTTTACGGCACCGAGAAACTGTTCCGTTTCGACATGGGCACGGCGATGCGCCGGTCGCGCCAGGCGCAGGTGCCGATCGCCGGCGTTCTCGGCATGACGCCGGGCTGCGGCGGCGCGGTGCTGGTGGTGGCGGCCTATTCTTCGGGCAATGTCAGCCTCGGCGCGGTGGTCGCGGCCCTGACGGCCACCATGGGCGACGCGGCGTTTCTGCTCATCGCCGTGCGCCCCGACGCGGCGGCCGTCGTCCTGCCGCTGTCGCTGGTCGTCGGCGTCGTTTCCGGCTACGCGGTGGATTTCCTCGAACGGCGCGACTATCGCGGCGCGGCCCGCGCGCGCTGCGACCTCGCGCCGCGCATCGGCAGGACGCGGGCGCGGGATTACCTGTATTTCGTCGTGTTCCTGCCCGGTATCGTCCTCGGCCTGTTCCAGATTCTGCAATTCGATCTCTACGCCCTTTTCGGCGCGTTGCCGGTCGCCGTCGGCCTCTCCGGCATCGCGGTCAGCCTGCTCGTCTGGGCCAGCTCACCGCTCGCCGCGCTGACCAACGCCGCCGATTCGCCGATCACGCGGGCGGCGGAGGAGACCAGTTTCATAACCATCTGGGTGGTGTTCGCCTATCTGGCCTACGAGTACGTCGTCGCCTTCGGCGGCTTCGAGCTGAAGGCGCTCTTTGAATCCGTCGCGGTGCTCCTGCCGCTGATCGGAATCGTCGTCGGCTTCATCCCCGGCTGCGGGCCGCAGATACTGGTCTGTACATTGTACATAAACGGGCTGGTTCCCTTCTCCGCCCTTGTCGGGAACGCCATCTCCAACGACGGCGACGCATTGTTCCCGGCCATCGCGCTCAACCCGCGCGCGGCAGTCATGGCGACCGCCTACAGCGCTGTTCCGGCGCTGATCGTCGCCTATTTCTTCTACTTCTTCCTGCCCGGCTTCCTGTCCTGATCCAACCCCGTCCGAACGCACAGCCGGCGCGCGGGCCCGCCCTTTACATAACGTTTACGTTAACGTAAACTTTTCTCCTTGATTGCGCGCGCAAATGGGTCCAGATCCTTGGGCAGCGTTTTTTGCAACGCTACGGAGGCAGCGATGGCCGAAGAGCTTCTGACAATCGGGGAAATGTGCAGGCGCTTCGACGTGACGCCGCGAACCCTGCGCTTTTACGAGGCGAAAGAGCTGATCTTCCCTGTCCGCGAAGGCCAGAAACGCCTTTTCACCCGGCGCGACCGCGCCCGGCTGAAGCTGATCCTGCAAGGCAAGCGATTCGGCTTCTCGCTGGAAGACATCCGCCAGCTTCTCAACCTCTACGACATCGGCGACCAGCAGCGCACCCAGCTTGCCGAAACCTACCGGCTGGGCCGCGAACGCCTGCGCGAAATGGAGGCGCAGCGCACGGAACTGACGGCGGCGATCAAGGATCTCAGGGAAATGCTGAAATGGGGCGAGCAGGTGCTTGCCGAGAAAGGCGTCGCGAAAGCGGCGGAATGAATCCAGAACCCCCGGAGGGAACATGGCCAACTATAAACCGCCACTCAGAGATTTCGAATTCGTCCTGCACGAGACCCTGCGGGTGCACGAAAGCGATATCCCCGGCTACGACGAGCTTGACCCGTCCTTCACCGCCGCCATCCTCGACGAGGCCGGCAAGATCGCCCGCGACGTTCTGGCGCCGCTGAACGAGGTCGGCGACCGCGAAGGCTGCGTGCTGGAAAACGGCGTGGTGCGCACGCCGAAGGGTTTCCGGGAGGCCTATGACGTCCTGCGCGAGGGCGGCTGGACCGGGCTCGACTGCGACCCTGACTATGGCGGCCAGGGCATGCCCTACATCCTCAACACCGCGGTCAGCGAGATGCACGTCTCCGCCAACATGGCGCTCAACATGTATCCCGGCCTGACCCACGGCGCCTATTCGGCGATCCACGCGCATGGCTCGGACGAGCAGAAACAGACCTACCTGCCGAAAATGGTGACCAACGAATGGACCGGCACCATGAACCTGACGGAGCCCCATTGCGGCACGGATCTGGGGCTTCTGCGCACCAAGGCGGAGCCGCAGGACGACGGCTCCTACCAGATCACCGGCCAGAAGATCATCATCTCCGCGGGCGAGCACGACATGGCGGACAACATCATCCACCTGGTGCTGGCGAAAATCCCCGGCGGGCCGGAAGGGGTGAAAGGCATCTCGCTCTTCATCGTGCCGAAATTCCTGGTCAAGGAGGACGGCACGCCGGGCCAGCGCAACGCGGTTTCCTGCGGCAAGATCGAGGAAAAGATGGGCATCCACGGCAACTCGACCTGCGTGATGAACTTCGACGGCGCCACCGGCTACCTGCTGGGCGAGGAACACAAGGGCCTGCGCGCCATGTTCACCATGATGAACGAGGCGCGGCTCGGCGTCGGCCTGCAGGGCTACGCCCAGGCCGAGGGCGCCTACCAGATGGCGCGCGACTACGCCCGCGAAAGGCTGCAGGGCCGCGCCGTGACCGGCGCGCAGAACCCCGATGGCCCCGCCGACCCGCTGATCGTGCACCCCGACATCCGCCGCGCGCTGATGGACCAGAAGGCGTTCACCGAGGGCGCCCGGGCCTTCGTCATGTGGGGCGCCTCGCTGATCGACGCGCATGTGCGCAAGGGCGACGCCGACGCGGACGGGCTGATCTCGCTCATGACCCCGGTGATCAAGGGCTTCCTCACCGACAAGGGCTTCGAGATGGCGGTGCAGGCCCAGCAGGTGTTCGGCGGCCACGGCTACATCACCGAGACCGGCGTCTCGCAATTCGTCCGCGACGCCCGCATCGCGATGATCTACGAGGGCGCCAACGGCGTGCAGGCGCTCGACCTGGTGGGCCGCAAGCTCGCCGCCGACGGCGGCAAGCACGTCATGGCGTTCTTCGACATGGTGAAGGCGTTCATCAAGGAAAACGAGGCCGACGAGGCGCTGAAGACGGACTTCCTCGAGCCGCTGAAACAGGCGTCGAAGGACCTGCAGGCGGCCGGCATGTATTTCATGCAGAACGCCATGAAGAACCCCAACGAGGCACTGGCCGGCTCCACCGATTTCATGCACCTCTTCGGCCATGTCTGCCTCGGCCTGATGTGGGCGCGCATGGCGAAGGCCGCGGGCGCGG
>JBHHXR010000138.1:0-9168 GCA_046757205.1 Paracoccaceae bacterium | reverse complement strand
GCGGGGAAATCGGCAGATCGCGAGGCCCGCCGGCCGGGATCAACCGCCTACTCGTTCACGCCGCGCTGGTCCGGCAGAACGAATATCTGCCCGGGATAGATCAGGTCCGGGTCGCGGATCTGCGTCTCGTTGGCGTAGAATATCTGCCAGTACTCGATGCCGTGGCCGTAATGGTTTCTGGCTATGGTCCACAGGTTGTTTCCCGGCTGAACGGTATAATACCCGTCGGTGTTCTCGCTCATGTCCGGTATCAGTTCGGGGAATATCCGCTGGAACGGCGTCTCGGTACGGCTCGCCACCTTCCCGTCGGGCGAGACCTCGTCGACACGCAGCGTATAGCGGCCGGCTTCGACGCTGCTCAACTTCAGTTCCCAGCCGCCACCTTCGCCGATTTTCGTTTCCTCGGTGAACTTGCCGTTGATGTAGAGCCGCACCAGGAATCTCGGCCTGCCGCGGCCGGAGATCTCCACGTCGCCTTCGCGGTCGTAGCCGATCTTGTCGATCACCACCTGCCCCGGGATCGGCGGTTTGGCCGGTTGCACGATCTCGATCTTGTCGTCGACCTCGCGCACCACGATCGGCGCCTCTTCGGCCACCTCGCCGGTCTGAGGGTCCGGTCGCCGGGCGTTCAGTATCAGCACGTTGGCCGTCGACGCGCGCGCCTCGCCGGCGTCGCTGCGCGCGATCAGCCCGAGGGACAGCGGCGCTTCGCTTTCCGGCGCCGTCAGCATCGCCACGAACTCGCCGCGCTCGTTGGTCCGGGTGGTGGCGATGACCTTTCCGTCGGCCGTGATGTCGACGGTTTCGTTGGGCTGCGCCCGCCCGGCGATAACCGAGCCGCCGTCCGGCGCCACGCGCACGAGATCGAAGCTCGGAGCCTTGACGCTGGTCGCCGCCGACGTGTTGTCGGTGCCGGGTCCGGCCAGCGGCGCTATCCTCCGCGGTCCGGCGGAAGGCACGGTCGGCCGCGAGAGGCCGGCCACCTGGTCGATCTCCCCGGCATCCCCCGGCCCGGTCGTCGCGCCGGGCCCGGCAATCTCTGCGGAGACGGTCGGTTCCGGGGCCTCCGGCACCGCCTCGGCACCCGGCGCTTCGGCGATCGCGGTATCCTGTGCACCCTCCCCGGCCTCCGGCGTGCCCTCTTCGGCAACCTGCGTTCCGGCAGTCTTCGCTTCAGGCTCGAGTGTCGCGGTCTCCGGCGCTTCCACTGTCCCGGCCTTCGGCGTGCCCTCTTCGGCATCCTGCGCACCGGCAACCGCCGTATCGGGCTCCGCCGTCCCGACCTCCGGCGTTTCCGCCGTCCCGGCCTCCGGCGTGCCCTCTTCGGCATCCTGCGTGCCGGCAGTCTCGGCTTCAGGCTCGACCGCCGCGGGCTCCGGCGCTTCCGCCGTCTCGACTTCCGTCGCGTCTTCCCCGGCATCCTGCGTGCCGGCAACCACCGTGTCAGGCTCCGCCGTCCCGGCCTCGGGCGCTTCCGCCGTCCCGGCCTCCGGCGTGCCCTCTTCGGCATCCTGCGTGCCGGCCACCACCGTGTCGGGCTCGACCGCCGTCGGCATCGCCTCGGAATCCTGCGTGGCGGTGCCGGCAGCCGCTTCATCGGGGGCCGGCTCCGAAACCACCTCGGCATCGGCGGTTTCCTCTTCCGCCCGGGCATTTTCCGCAACCACGGGCGAAGCGGCGTCGCCTGGCGAGACATCGGGGCTTTCGGCCTCCGAAGAAGCGGCGCTGCCCGCGTCATCGCCGGATGCAGCCGGGGCTTCTTCGCCGCCCGTATCTTCCGTATCCGCCGCCGCAACGGCGGCGCCCTGGTCTTCCGCCGGGGAAGCGTCCCGGGCGGCCGCTACCTCATCCGCGGTTTCCGTTCCATCATCGGCAACAGGAGTGCCGGCGGCGCCCGTCGGCCCGACCGTTCCCTCCGCAGCCTGAGGTTGCGCGTTGTCGTCGCTGTCCGCGTCCGCCTCGCCGTCGGCCGTGCCATCCGTCACGGCACCGGTTTGCGGCGTCTTTCCGCTGGCAGTGCCGGGCGTCGCCACCGCCCCTGCTGAACCGGCTGCCTGATCCGTGCCTGCCTCGTCGGCCGCTTCGCCGCTGCTGGCACCGGTTGTCTGAACCGCAGTCGCATCCCCGGAACGGGAAGGCTCGCTTTCGGTATCGGATGAAACGGCGGATCCGGTTCCGCCGGACACCACCTCTGCGTCGCCGGTCGGCGGCGTCTGCGGTTGCGTGGTGAGCACGAAATATGCGATGGCGGCGACAACGACACCAAGGACTACAACGACTGCCGAACGGTATTGGGTGTTACGCGCCATGCTACGTTTCGATCACAAATTCCCCGGTGGCCGGAAATAGCCGTCATCCGCGGCGAAATCCAGAACATTCGGCGTGAGAACTTGCGTTTGTTGACGGCAGCCACGATTGTGCGGTCACAGGGCAGATCGGAGCAGGGCGACCCCAATGACAGGCGCGGTTTCGAAGTCGGTTTGCGTTTTCTGCGGGTCGCGCAACGGCGGCGACGCGCTCTACGCCGAGGCGGGAGCGGCGCTGGGCCGCGGACTGGCGGAAAACGGCATGCGGCTCGTCTACGGGGCCGGGGATGTCGGCATAATGGGTGCAGTGGCACGCGCCGCGCAGGCCGCCGGCGGCCGGACTTTCGGCGTTATCCCGGTGCATCTGCTGAAGCGCGAGGTCGGCAAGCGCGACATTTCACAATTTGTCGTCACCGAGGACATGCACGAGCGAAAGAAGGTGATGTTCATGAATTCCGACGCCGTGGTCACGCTGCCGGGCGGCCCGGGATCGCTCGACGAATTGTTCGAAGTTCTGACCTGGCGTCAACTCGGGCTGCATGAAAAGCCGGTGTTCCTGCTCAATGTCGGCGGTTACTGGGATCCGCTGCTGACGCTGATCGGCCGGATGGTGGAAACCGGCTTCGCCGATCCCGGCTTTGCCGAGACGCTGGAGGTCGTTCACGACGTGGACGACCTGATGAAACGCCTGCGGGCCGCGCTGTCCCAGATGTGAGCATGATGGCCTTTCCACGAACCGCCCCGTCCGGCCGTCCAGCCCGGGGCGCAGCCCCGGATCGCGCCCGCCCCGCCCCCAGGCGGGCGCGATGCGCCCACCTCGGGGCAGGCGCGATCCTTGTCAATTCGGACAGCGGTTTCCATCAAGAGTCATCGCGTTCTTGACAGGCTGTTACCCGTCCTCGCTTTCCTCCTGCAAACCGAGACGCGGGCGCCCCGCGCGGTTACCCCGACATATTGCGGCGCTTCGCCAGACGCCCCGGCCCGGACGGCGCGCCCGCCCGCGCCGCGTGCAACGCTTCCGGTCCCTTCCCCGGCGGCGCCATCACGCGCCGGCACGTCGTGCTTCTGCGCGGCGCTTTTCGGCGCCAGGCCGGTCCTGCGCCCAACCGCCGGTCAGGGCAACCACCGGTGCCGGAGGCGGCGGCGGGACCGAAAGAGACCGGCGTCACGCATTCGCCAGTCGTTCCGCGACGTTTTCCCAGTTCACCAGGTTGTCCAGAAAGTTCGATATGTACCCCGGGCGACGATTGCGGAAATCGATGTAGTAGGCGTGCTCCCACACGTCGCAGCCCAGAAGCGCGGTCTGCCCGAAACAGAGCGGATTGACGCCGTTCTCGGTCTTCGTGACCTTCAGCGAGCCGTCGGTATCGACCACCAGCCAACACCAGCCGGAACCGAACTGGCTGACCCCGGCCGCACCGAAGTCGACCTTGAACTGTTCCACCGAGCCGAACGCGCCCACGATCCGGTCCTTCAGTTCAGACGGCATGTCGCGTCTGTCCGGACCCATCATTTCCCAGAACTGGCAGTGGTTCCAGTGCTGCGAGGCGTTGTTGAAAATCCCGCTTTGCGCAATCGAGCCTGCCTTGTAGGTACCGGTGATGATGTCCTCGACCGGGGAGGTCTCCCACTCGGTCCCGGCGATCAGCTTGTTGCCGTTGTCCACATAGGCCTTGTGGTGCAGGTCGTGGTGAAACTCTAGCGTCTCCTGCGACATGCCGCCCTCGGCAAGCGCGTCATGCGCGTAGGGAAGATCAGGAAGTTCGAAACCCATCATTGACCTCTCTGTTGTTGGGAAAGGGCCTCCGGCCCGTTTGCGTACCAACCGGAACTATAGTGTTTCCCTGTCGGGAAAAAAGAGCAAGCAGCGGAAAATTCACGCCGGCCGCGGCGTGCAGGCCAGGCGAAAGATGCCGCGGCGCCCCGTCATCGTGGATACGCCGCGCCGCTGCTTTGTCCCGAGGCCGCCACGGATGCGTTGCGATGCAGCCACTTCCAGCCGTTCGAGCGCCGGACCAGCGCCACCGTCCAGCGCACCGGAACCCGCAGCTTTTCACCGTTGATGTCCAGATGGATGGTCAGCGTTGCGGCCACCGCCGCGGCGTCCCCGGCAGTCGTGACATGCCGCCAGTGCCATTCGAATCGCTCGGCCGTCGCGTCGGCGAAATTGCGTTCGAACACGGCACGGATCTTTTCGCGGTCATCGCACAACTCGTCATTTCCGGTTCCGATCAGCGACACGGCCGCCGTCTCGTCGAAGAGCGCCATCAGCGCGTCCGTGTTCTTTGCACAATAAGCGCGCGCATAGCTCTCGAGTGTCGCGAGGACACCGCCTTCGTCGGTCATCGGTTGGTCTCCCTTTCAGGTTTGGGGCCGGTCTTCCGCGTTCACACCGGGATCAGCGCGGCGGCGACGCGCCGGCCTTCGGCGAGAACCACGTTGTAGGTCCGGCAGGCCGACGGGGTCGCCATGACTTCAACCGCCAGCCCGGCCTTTTCAAGCGATGCCCGGGCCTTGCTGTCCAGCGCCGCGATTTCCGCGCCGGTGCCGAGAAACACCAGGTCGACCCGTCCGGCCAGGGCGGCGATCGCCGCGATATCCGCCAGCCCGGCCCACGACGCAGCGCCGTCGGGTCCGACCAGAACGCAGCCCTCGTGGACCTCTCCGCGCACCCGGACGAACCCCGGCCCGTAGGCATCTATCGGCGGCTGTCCTTCGTAATCTATCTCGATCGTCCGCATGGCACCCCCGAATGCCGGTTTCAGTTCCCCCGGGAACAAGCTCATCCGCCGAATGATGTCCCCTTCCCCTGAGGTACCGGCAATCCCCTAGTCCAGCAAGGGCAGTCCCATGACGGCCGAAGCGGCGACAAGCACATAGGCTACGATCCTGTACACCCGTTCCCTGGCCGGGTCGAATATGACCGCCCCGGCCATGTTGGCAAGCGTGTAGGGCAGCGCGAGCATCAGCCCGATCACGATCGGAGTCGCTTCCAGCAGCCCGTTCAGGCCAAACACCGCCAGCATCAGGACGTCGGCCAGCAACAGGAACAACAGGGTGTTGGCCCGGATCGCCGCCGGTCCGTGACGGCTGGCCATGTAGAGCATGATCACCGGCGGACCGGCCAGGCCGGTGGAACCCGCCAGGAACCCGCCAAGCGCGCCGATGCTGTAGATCATCTGCCGCGACAGCGTTCCGTGGTACCGCCATCCGGTCGCCAGCAACGCCAGCAGCCCCAGCGCCACCAGCGACACCAGCCAGCGGAACAGGTCGGGCTCAAGCCGCGTCAGCGCCCAGACGCCGGCCGGCAGCGCTATCACCGCCCCCGTTCCCAGCCGCAGCACGTCGCGCCCGTGCCCGTCGCGCAGGGCGCCCCGCGCGTTGGGCAACGGCCCGATCATGTCGAAAACGATCATCGTGGTCAGCGCCCAGACCGGCGACAGCACCGCGCCGGCCACCGGCATGTAGACCATGGCGTTGCCGAAACCGGAAAAACCGCGCACCAGACCCGCCAGCGTCGCCCCGGCGAAAAGCCAGATCAATCCGTCGGTCTCAAGCGCCGCCTGAAACGCCCCGCTCACGCGTCGATATTGGCGAATTGGGTTCCCGCTGCCCCGTCCTTCTTGGACCAGTCGCGCTTCACGTCGAGGCGCAGCAGGATGACGGTGGCCACGAAGATCGACGAGTAAGTTCCGACGATCACGCCGAAAATCATCGCAAACGTGAACCCGCGGATGACCTCGCCGCCGAGCACGTAGAGCGAGATCAGCGCCAGCAGCGTGGTGACCGAGGTCATCAGCGTCCGGCTCAGCGTCTCGTTGATCGACAGATCCAGAACCTCGCGCAGTTCGGTCTTCTTGTAGCGCCGCAGGTTTTCCCGCACACGGTCGAACACCACCACCGTGTCATTCAGCGAATAGCCCACGATGGTCAGGATGGCGGCGATGATCGACAGGTTGAACTCGATCTGCGTCACCGCGAAAATCCCCATGGTCAGCGTCACGTCGTGCACCAGCGCCGCCACCGCGCCGACCGCGAACTGCCATTCGAAGCGCAGCCAGATGTAGAACAGCACGGCGCCCACGGCCAGCACCACGGCCAGGATCCCGGCCTGCACCAATTCGCCCGAGACCTTGCCGCCGACGCTCTCGGTGGACAGGAAGGTAACCCCCGGGATCGCCGCGCTCAGCGCATCCTTCACGGCCACGATGGTGTCGTTCTGGATCGCCGGATCGTCGCCCTGCTGCTCGATGCGGATCATCACCGTGTTCTTCGCCGCCCCCGTCAGGTCCGCCGCCGGGTCCGAAATCTCCGTCACCGAAACGTCGCCGATGTCCAGCGCGCCCAGACGGTCGCGGTACTCGCCCACCGGCACCGGCGCTTCGGTCGCCGCCATGATCATCGTGCCGCCGCGGAAATCGATGCCGAAGTTGAGGCCAAGCACCACCAGCAGCACCAGCGATAACAGGCACACCGCGCCAGAGCCGATCGTCGTCGTCCGCCCGTACTTCATGAACGGGATCGATGTCTTTTCGGGAACCAGTCTCAGCCGCATCGCGCGCTTCCCTTCACACGGTTATGGTTTTCGGCCGCCGCCGCGCCAGCCAGCCCGAGATCAGCAGCCGGGTGACGAAGATCGCCGTGAACACCGAGGTCAGGATGCCGATCCCCAGCGTCACCGCGAACCCCCGAACCGGACCGGACCCTACCGCATAGAGGATCGCCGCCGCGATCAGCGTGGTGATGTTGGCGTCGATGATCGCCGACAGAGCCTTTTCATAGCCCCGTTCGATGGCGCGCGCCGGGCCGCGCGCGGTGCGCAATTCCTCGCGGATACGCTCGAAGATCAGCACGTTGGCGTCCACCGCCATGCCGATGGTCAGGATGATCCCGGCGATGCCGGGCAGCGTCAGCGTCGCGCCCCAGACGCTGAGGATACCGAAGATCAGCGCCACGTTGAACAGAAGCGCGATATTGGCGTAGATGCCGAAGCGTCCGTAGGACAATATCATGTAGATCAGCACCGCGATGAAGGCGATCACGGACGCGATGCGCCCGGAGTCGATGCTGTCCTGCCCCAGCTCCGGCCCGATGGTGCGCTGCTCCAGCACCGAAATGTCGGCAGGCAGGGCGCCGGCGCGCAGCAGGATCGCCAGCCGCGTGCTTTCCTCGACCGTGAAGCGGCCGGTGATCTGTCCCGAGCCGCCGGGGATATGAGAGATAATGCGCGGCGCCGACACCACCTCGTCGTCCAGGACGATGGCGAAACGGTCGCCCACATGATCGGCGGTGTAGACGCCGAACTTGCGCCCGCCCGACGGGTTGAACCGGAAACTGACCGCAGGCTGGCCGTTCTGGTCGAACGAGGGCTGGGCGTCGATCAGCTCGTCGCCGGTCACCACGGTGCGGCGCCGCAACACGAAATAGACGCCCTCTTCGTCAAGGCTGGGCAGCACGATATTGCCCGGTCCCGGGCGCTCGTCGGGATTGCCGGTCTCGCGCACCACCGTTTCGATGAACAATTCCTCGGCCGAGCCGATGCCCGGCACCTGCACCAGGATGCGGTCCTTGCCCTGGCGCTGGATGGTCGGCTCGCGGGTGCCGGCCTCGTCGACCCTTCGGCGGATGATTTCCAGCGACTGCTGCATGGTGCGTTCGTCGGTGGCGGTCCGCTCGGCCTCCGACAGCGTCACCACGATCGTGTCGCCGTCGTTGGTGACGTCGATGTCGCGCTGCCCGACACCGGTGAGCGAGATCACCTGCCGCGACAGGCCGCGCACCGCCTGCAAGGCCTCCGGCATGGCCTCCGGGTTGCCGATGCGCACCCTCAGCACATCCTCCGGCCCGTCGGCGACGCGGCGGATGGTGCCGACCTTGTCGCGGATTTCCTTCAGCGCGTCGCGCACGTCGGGCCACATCGCCTCCATGCGCGCGGCGTAGACGTCCCTGACCTGAACCTCGACCAGCAGGTGCGCGCCGCCGCGCAGATCGAGCCCGAGATTGACCAGCGAGGAAGGCGCCCAGGACGGCCATGCCTCCAGCGCCGCCTGCTGTTCGGCGCTCAGTACCTGCCCGGCTTCGGCCGCCGCCCGCGCGTCGTTGGCGCTCTCGACGGTCGTGTAGTTGGCGTTCGGCGCCGCCGCCAGCACGCCGAGAAGACAGATGCCCCAGATCAGGGCCTTCTTCCAAATCGGAAAATCCAGCATCTATACGTTCCGAATCCGCTCTTTTCCGGCCCCGTACCGCGCCGTCAGCCCTCGCTCGGCTCGGTCTTGCTCAGCACCGTCGACAGGGTGGACTTCACCACCCGCACCTTGACGCCCTTGGCGATTTCCACCTCGATCTCGTTGTCTTCCTTGACCTTGGTCACCTTGCCGATCAGCCCGCCCTGGGTGATCACCTGGTCGCCGCGCCGCACCGCCTCGACCATGGCGCGATGCTCCTTGGCCTTCTTCTGCTGGGGCCGGATCATCAGGAAATACATGATGGCGAAGATCAGGATGATCGGCATGAAGCTGATGAGCGAACTGCCGCCGCCCCCCGCGGCCTGCGCAAAAGCTGGTGTTGCGAACATCCGTCGTCCTTCCCGGTTCGCCGGAACCGCCGTCCGGCCAAAAAAAATTCCCGCCGGACACTACGCGGCGGGTCCTGCCATTGCAAGGCGGCCCGCCGGCCGCCCGCGGGCCTGCCGGGCGCAGATAGAACGCCGCCGCCAAAAGATAAACCCCCCGCGGCGATTTGGGGTGGAAAACCTGCCGCACGGCATTGCCGCCCCGGCCCCCGTCGTGATGCCCCGGCCCCCGTCTGGATGCCCCGGCCCCCGAGCCGGGGCCTCTTGCCAAGGAGTGGTCCCGGCGCGCCG
>JBHHXR010000137.1:0-9181 GCA_046757205.1 Paracoccaceae bacterium | reverse complement strand
AGCGCAGGAGGGTATGGTCGTCGACGAGGGCGTCATCGTCGAGATCGTGACCCCCGGCACCGGTATTCCGGTCGCTGACGGCGAAGTCGGCGAGATCGTGGTAACGGCGCTGAACCACGACTATCCGCTGGTGCGATTCGCCACCGGCGACCTGTCGGCGATCATGCCGGGCAGGAGCCCGTGCGGCCGCACCAACATGCGAATCCGGGGATGGATGGGGCGGGCCGATCAGACGACCAAGGTGAAAGGCATGTTCGTGCGCCCCGAACAGATCGCCGCGCTTGTCGCGCGACACGCGGGCATCGAGCGGGCAAGGCTGGTCGTGACACGCGAGGGCGAACAGGATGCCATGACCGTGAAGGTGGAGACGGTTTCGGCCACGAAAGCGGAAGTCGAGGCATCCGTCCGCGATATTCTGAAACTGCGCGGCGAGGTGGAGATCGTTGCGCCGGGCAGCTTGCCGAATGATGGTAAAGTGATTGACGACCGGCGCAGCTACGATTGACGAGCGCGACGCCGGGGGGTCTACTCGGGCGGCAACGACTTGTCCGATGAGATATTGTCCGGCTGGCATATTGAAGGGGACATGAAAATGAAACTTGTTGGATGCCTGGGCGCGGCCGGCCTGGCCGTGTCGCTTTGCGCCGCGCCGGCTGCCGTACTCGCCGACGATCTGGCTCTGGTCATCGGAAACGGGAATTACGACGGGCAGAGAAATATCCGCGGCATTCGGGATGGCGTGTCGAAAATGGTGCCGGTCTACCGCAACCAGGGCTACACGGTGATCGAGGGATACGACCTCGACAGCGAGGAATTCCGCCTGATCCTGGATCAGTTTGCCAGCAAACTGGCGGATGCAGACCGCGTCATCGTCCATTACTCGGGTTACACGCTGCATTCGACCGAAGCCACATGGCTGGCGCCTGTCGATATCGACCAGGGTTCCATCCTGAGCGCGGCTTTTGGCGCGCCGACGGTGGAGCTGATATTCGACATGCTGGCGACCAAACCCGGGCGCGCCGCGGTATTTCTCGGGACGTTCGATTCCGGGAATGTCGCCGGCGATCTGCTGGCGCCGGGCCTCGGGCCGGTCGATCCGCCCCAGGGCGTGCTGTTGCTGAGCGGGCGTCCGGCTGACGTGATCAAGACGGTCGAAACCTCGATCCTGAGCGAAGGAGTCACCGTCGCCGAGGCGATCGCCGGCGCCAGCGGGAATGTCAGGGTAACGGGGTTCGTGTCACCGGATGCGGGATTCGGCCGCCGCGATGCGGCGCCGGTCGAGGAACTCAGCGATTTCGAACGCGAACGCAGGGCGTGGGCCAGAGTCCAGGCCGACTCATCGGCCGAAAATCTGGAAGCCTACCTGCGCGCTTTTCCGAACGGCGCTTTTGCCGCGATCGCGCGTAAGCGTCTCGAAGAGATGAAGAAACCGAAGACGGATCCCGATATTGCGGCCGAGCAGTCGCTGCGGCTGACGCGCGATGCCCGGCGCGGCATCCAGGAGAATCTGGTTGTCCTGGGCTACGATACGCGTGGCGTGGACGGCATCTTCGGGCGTGGAACCCGGGCCGCCATCAGGAGTTGGCAGAACGACCAGAACCTTCGGGCCAGCGGTTATTTGACACGCACGCAACTCCGCCTGCTGGAGGTTCAGGCGACGAAACGCGCCGACGAGATCGCGGCGGAAGCCGAACGAAAGCGGCTGGAAGAGGAGCGCGCCGACATTGCCTTCTGGCAGGCAACCGGCGCCGACGGAACCGCCGAGGGGTTGCGGAAATATCTGGAGACCTATCCGGACGGCGTTTATTCGCAGGAGGCAAGCGAGGCGCTGAGGCAGATCGAGGCCGAAGAGCGCGCCTCGGCCCAAGCCGCCGATACCGCCGCCTGGGATCGGGCCAAGGCGGTGAATACCGTGGGAAGCTACCGCGCCTATATCCGCGCCCATCCCCGTGGCGCGTTCGTGGGCAACGCCAGAAACCGTATCAGCCGGCTCGGACGCGGGCTGAGCGAAGAACAGAAGGCAGCCTATGAACGCGCCGAGAACCAGTTGGGGCTGACATTGCTGACGCGCGCCATGATCGAAAGACGGTTGAAGGCGCACAACCTCGACCCAGGGCGCGTCGACGGCATATTCGACGACGCCACGCGCCGCGCGATCAGGCGGTTTCAGCGCACCCGGGGCCTGGAGGTCACGGGCTATGTCAACGGGGCAACCATGCGCCAGTTGATAATCGCCTCCCGGTAGGCGGGGTCAGGAACGCGAAAGGCCCCGCATTTCGCGGGGCCCGTCAGCGTGCGCGTGCGGCCGGTTCAGCCCTGGCGTGCCTTGAACCGGGGTTGCGTCTTGTTGATGACATAGACACGGCCCTTGCGGCGCACGACGCGGCAGTCGCGGTGGCGCTGCTTCAGGGAGCGAAGCGAATTCCTGACCTTCATGGCCTCTCTCCTTATCAGCGGCGCGCGGAACCTTGCCTGCGCCAGTCTTGCGAACATAACCCGAAGCCGGGAAGTGGTGGGCGTAACTGGGATTGAACCAGTGACCCCTTCGATGTCAACGAAGTGCTCTCCCGCTGAGCTATACGCCCGGAAATCCTCCGGCGCGGCGGTTGGCCGCGCTCGTGCCCGGTGTCTATAAAAGGAGTCGGGGCCCGGTTCAAGTCCTTTTACCGGGCCCTTCGGGGCTGTATAGTCGCGGTGCGGAAGGGACGACAAGGCGATGCGAAACCGGGCGTACAAACTGGAAGAACCGGAGGATATGACTTCCTGCGTCGTCTTCAATTCGCCGCATAGCGGCGCCGAGTATCCGTCCTATTTTCTCGAAAGATCGCGTCTGGATCCCAAGGCGATACGATCCTCCGAGGACGCCTATGTGGACGAGCTTTTCGCTTCGGCCGTTCAGTACGGGGCTCCGGTGCTGTCGGCGCGCCTTCCGCGCGCCTATGTCGATCTGAACCGGTCGGAGGACGAGCTTGACCCCTCTCTTGTGGCGGGCGCGCCGAAGAAGGGCGTGAACCCGCGGATCGCGGCGGGACTGGGAGTGATTCCGCGCGTGGTCGGCGACGGCAAATCGATTTCAGACCGCAAGATATCGAGATACGAGGCGGATCGGCGGCTGCGGCTCGGATACCGGCCGTACCACCGGCAGCTCCGCCAACTGATCGATGCCCAGAACAAGCGGCACGGGCTGGTCATCCTGTTCGATTGCCACTCGATGCCGCACGAGGCGCTCGCTCAGGCGCCGTCCATTGCCAGAAGCCATCCCGACATCATTCTCGGCGACCGGTTTGGCGCCGCCTGCGAGCGCTGGATCACCGAGGCGACCGCCGAGGCCTTCGTGGCCGCCGGGTTCACGGTTGTGCGTAACACGCCGTTCGCCGGCGGCTACATCACCCAGCACTACGGACGGCCGTCGCACGGCGTGAACGCGATCCAGATAGAGATCGACCGCTCGCTCTACATGGACGAACGGACGATGCTGAAGACCCCGGAATTCAACGGGGTCAAGCGGCGGCTGGCGGGCGTTATTTCGGCGCTTGCGGGACTGAACAGATCTTCTGGCGCGATGCCACTGGCTGCGGAATAGAAAAAGGGCCGCGGCTGGCGCGGCCCAAGTCCAGGGAGGAATCGCCCGAAGGCGAATGATGCAGCGCATCATTGCCACAATATTATAGTGCGGTGCAACAAAGTCAACCGCGCAATCGCCTCACCCCCTGACCGGCCGGCGGCGTTTACCGGAGGCTTCGTCCCCGGACGATGGAATCGGCGCCGAATTTCGCGCGGATCGTGTCGGTGGCGCGCTCTGCCAGAAGCCGCTTCCGGTCCGAGGGGTCCAGCAGATCCGGAATCGTGTCGGCGCGCTCGTCGGCCGATATCCTGCTGATGCCGACACCCAGCAGCCGGAACGGCCCGCGGGGCAGTTCGCGCGACAGCAGCGGCAGGGCGGTACGGAAAATGCGGTCGGCGCTCTGTGTGGGTTCGGCGAGGCTGGCCCGCCGCGACAACTGGCGGTGATCGGACTGCTTCAGTTTCAGCGTTACCACGCGGCCCGCCAGCCCGCGCGATTTGGCGCGGTCGGAGACCTGCTCGGACAGGCGCCACAGGTGCCCCTCCAGAAGATCGGAATCCGACAGGTCCTCGGGAAAAGTGGTTTCCCTGGAGAGGCTCTTCATCGGCGCGCTTGGCGACACCCGCCGCCGGTCGGCGCCGCGCGCCAGATGCCACAGCCGCTCGCCCATGGCGCCGTAGCGTTCCGCCAGAACCTTGCGGGGCCGGGTCCTGAGATCGGCGATGGTGCGGATGCCGTCGCGTTCCAGCGCGGCGCGGGTGCGGTTCCCGACGCCCCAGATGACGCTGACCGGGCGGCTTTCGAGAAACCCGGCGGTCTCGGCCCGGCCGATCACCGAGAAGCCGCGCGGCTTGTCGAGATCGGAGGCGATCTTGGCGAGGAACTTGTTGTGGGAAAGGCCGACCGAGGCGGTGACGCCGATCTCGGCCTCGATCCGCTTCACCAGCCGCGCCATGACCGCCGCCGGGGGCTCGCCGTGCAGCCGCCGGGTGCCCGTCAGATCGAGAAACGCCTCGTCCAGCGACAGCGGTTCGACGAGCGGCGTCAGTTCCTTCATCAGGCCGCGGATCTGCCGCGATATCCCGGCGTAGACCGACATCCGCGGCTTCACCACCACTGCTTCGGGGCAGCGTTTCAGGGCCTGGAACATCGGCATCGCCGACTTCACCCCCCTGGTGCGGGCGATGTAGCAGGCGGTGGACACGACGCCGCGCCGGCCGCCGCCGATGATCACGGGCTTGTCGCGCAGGGCCGGATCGTCGCGCTTCTCGACCGAGGCGTAGAAAGCGTCGCAGTCCATGTGGGCAATGGCGAGGGCAAAGAGTTCGGGATGGGCGAGCACACGCGGGCTGCCGCAGCCGGGGCACCGGCCGGGGCCGGGAACGACGGCGCAGCAGTCGCGGCAAAGGGCGTCCATGGGCGGCAGTATAGCGGCTGGCAGCAGCGTGGGGAAGATACGCCTCCGCCGCGGGGAATCTTCGTAAGTCGCGGGATTTATTGCGAAAACGTGTCAATCAAGGGGTGATGAGGCGCCTGGCGTCAACGCCAATGGGACAGCTTGGGGTTTCTTGACAAGGGAGGGTTGCTGGCCCATCTTTGGCGGACGATGGCGCGAAGCGCCTGCTCGTCGTCAGGTGCGCAGGCCCTTATGATTTCCGGCGTAGCGTCCGGTACATCAATACGCGCAAGGCCTTCGCGCGGCAGGATCTTGCAGGAGCTATCCCAACCTGACCTTGACCCTCAGCGTATCGGCGGCCCGGCCAGACTTGGCGCAATCGCCCGCGTAAAGGCCGCAGCGGGGTTTGTGCGTCAGGCGTTCAACGGCTTCCTGGAACGCATTCTGCGTCCTGCGCACCCGCCCCGGCCGTTGCCAGAGGCCCGGAACCCTGCGCAAACGGCAATTGCAGATCCCTCCAGCAAGTGGCCAGCGCGGTTACGAAGTCATCCATCAGATCGTCGTTGTGCAGTGGCGAGGCGGTGACGCGCAAACGCTCGGTTCCGCGCGGAACCGTGGGGTAGTTGATCGGCTGGACATAGATGCCATACACGTCGATCAGCCGGTCGCTGAGCGCCTTGCACTTGATCGGGTCGCCGACGATGATCGGAACGATGTGGCTGGGCGCATCCAGAACCGGTATCCGCTGCCCACGAAGCCTGGCCCGCAACGCATCGGCCCGCTCGGCCAGCGCCTGCCGTTCAACCGTGCTGCCCCGCAAGTGACGAACCGAGGCCAGCGCCCCCATCGCCACGCCGGGAGGGATCGCGCTGGTGAAGATGAACCCGTTGGCATGTCCGCGTATGGCGTCAACCATCGGCCGCTGCGCCGCGATGTAGCCGCCGATCACGCCGTAAGCCTTGGCCAGGGTGCCCTGAATGATGTCAATGCGGTCCGCAACTCCGTCGCGCTCGGCAATGCCGGCGCCGGTCGGTCCGTACATGCCGACCGCGTGCACCTCGTCAAGATAGCTCAGCGCGCCATGCGCCCGCGCGATATCGGCAATATCGCCGATCGGGGCAATGTCGCCATCCATCGAATAGACCGATTCAAAGGCGATCACCTTGCACCGCTCTTTCGGCTGATCGCGCAGCAACTCGCGCAAATGGTCCAGATCATTATGCCTGAACACCCGCTTTTCGGCCTTGCTGGCGATGATGCCTTGTATCATCGAGGCGTGGTTCAGCTCATCCGACAGGATCAGGCAATCGGGCAGCAACCGGCCAAGCGTGGCCAGCGTCGCCAGATTGGCCAGATACCCGCACCCGAACACCAGGGCTGCCGGTTTTGCATGCAATTCGGCAAGCTCGCGCTCCAGCGCCACCACCGGGCCGTGATTGCCGGAGATGTTGCGGGTGCCCCCCGCCCCGGCACCGAAATCATCGACCGCCTGTTTCATGGCATCACGCACATCCGGGTGCTGCCCCATGCCGAGATAATCGTTCGAGCACCAGACCACGATTTTCCTTTTCTGCCCGTCCCTGACCGCCACCGAATGGGGGAAATCGCCAACCAGGCGGTTGTGTTCCTGAAAAACCCGGTACCGTCCTTCCTGATGAAGGGTGTCGAGCGAGCGCTGCATCAGGTCTGAATAGTCGGACCCTGCATCTGCGCCCGGCCAGAGCGGGGTTTGCGTTGTTCCGGTCGGGCTGGTCATTTCATTTGCTCCCTCGGCTCTTTCATCTGTTGCGGTGCAATTGTCGTCGCTGTTCCCGGCTGGTCGCACCCGTAGCGCCCGGCCGTCAGCCGCTGTCCAGTTCGGCCAGCAATTCGCGAACCCGGGCGCCGACCGGGTTTTCCGCGTCGATCTTTGCGGCAAGCCATTCAAGATCGCTGCGCGCCGCGTCGGGCCGGTCGAGCCGCAGCATCAGCGTTGCGCGATACCACCGGGCCTCTTTCGACTCGGGCGTTTTGGCAAGTGCTGCCTCGACCTCCTGCAACAGCGCCTCGTCGTCGGGCGCGCCAGCCCCGGTCATGTCCATGACAAGGCGCAGCCGCAACATGCGGAAATCCGCGTTGTCGGGGAATCGGGTGCTGGCCGTCAGTGCCAGTTCTGCCGCCTCATCAACGCGTTCCAGCGCGCGGTAGCTGCGCAGAAGCATGGCGAAATCGGCCTCTGACGGGTCACCTTCGGCCACCCGCTGTTCCAGCCGGGCGACCATTTCGGCAATGTCCGGGGCCGCCGCGGTGCCACCGCTTGCATCCGTGCCACCGTCATCCGGCGCCGCATTCAACTTGTTCAGCAGTTGCTGAACCGCGACGCGGGCCTCGGGCACATCCAGAACGATGGCATCCAGGCGCTCCAGCACCGCGCGGGCCCCGGCCACCTCGCCGCGCTGCAACAGCAGCAGACTCTTGTACCACATGGCGTCGGGCAACTCCGGTTCGAGGGCCAGAACCTTGTCGATAAGGGCTTCCGCCTCGCCGGGTTCCACCTCGGCCCTCAGATCGAAAATTGCCACCGCCAGCGGCATCAGCGCCTCGATGTTTTCAGGTTCCATGCCAACAGCCCGCCGGTACAGCGCAACCGCCTCGTCGGCGCGATCAAGCACCAGATAGCTGCGTGCCAGCATGAGGATTTCCCCGACCGACGGATCACCGGTCTCGACCCGTTCTTCCAGCCCGGCAACCATCGCCTGAATGTCGACGGGACCCGCCGACGGCGCGGTCTCGCCCGTCGGTTCCGGGTTTGCACCGGCCAGCCGAAGCGGTGGTGCGGCGCGCATGATCGTGCCCCGGTCAATGGTCAGAACCGCGATGGTGATCGACACCAGCAGCGCGGCGGCCAGCCCCGCCGCGACCAGCGGATATCTGCGGGGATTGCGCGCGCCCGGCGAGGTGCCGAGAACGTTGCGTGCCTTGCGCAGCTGATCCAGCGCGTCGTTGGCCGCGACGGACAATCGGCTTCGTTCCATGGCATGTTCCTTTTCTGCGATCTTGCCTTCCGCCAGCGCCACATCAAGCGCGCGCACCTGGGATACCAGCCGGTCCTTTTCCTCTTTCCAGAGCGTTTCAACATCGTTGGCCTCAAGCCCGTCGCCAAGCGACCGGTCCGCATGGCGCGACAACAGGGGCCAGAGCACAGATCAGAAATGCGCCTAGCCAGAGGATCATGGCCGCAACCGCTGCAGATCGGCTATGAGGAGTTCAGAGGTGACCGGTGCGTCAGCGACCGGTTCAGGTGCTGCCTCGATCGTGCGGCGCAGATGCCGGACCAACAGCACGATACCGAGCACGAACATCACGAATGGCAGGAACCAGATCAGCAGGTGCAGGCCGCTTCGCGGCGGTTCCATCAGCACATAATCGCCATGGCGGGCGCGGAAAAACGAAATGATTTCATCTTGCGTCCGGCCCTGGGCCAATTGCTCCCGAATGATCTGTTTCATCTCGACGGCAAGCGTGGCGCGCGAGTCGTAGACCGATTCGCTTTGACAGACCGGACAGCGAAGCAGGGTCGCGACCGCGCGCATCTTCGTGTCGAGCGGGTCTTCGACCTGCAATTCCGCCCGACCGGCCCCGGACGACAGAGCCAGAATGCCGGCTGCAAGGGCGACGCGCAGCAGGTTCATCATAATGTGATCCCCAGCAATGACAGGTGTTCGTTCACGGCCTCCAGCGTCAGCGGGCCGATGACCTTGGCGACGACAATTCCCCTGGCGTCGATGAAGAACGTCTCGGGCATGCCGTAGACCCCGAAATCGACGCCGGTACGGGCGCGCGGGTCAAACCCCGATTCATAAGGGAACGCGCCGTTGCGGATGAAATAACGGCCCGCCGCCCTGCGGCTGTCCTTGTAATCGATACCGACAAGCGTGACGTCCTCGCGGCCTTCGAACCGGTTGCCGAGCGCGATCAGCAGATCATGCTCCGCCAGACAGGCGGAACACCACGATGCCCAGAAATTGAGGATGACCGCCTTGCCGCGATAATCCGAAAGCCGGATCATCCCCTCGCCATCCAGGCGCTCAATCTCGAAGGCCGGGGCCGGGTTGCCGATCAGCGGCGAAGGGATATAGCTGGTGTCCCGGCCAAGCCCGGCGGCAAACAGCCCCAGCATTCCCAGGATCGCGCCCCCAAGAGCCCATTTCCACGCCGAAACCCGTCTGACGCTGCCGCTC
>JBHHXR010000136.1:0-9222 GCA_046757205.1 Paracoccaceae bacterium | reverse complement strand
AACCGAGCCTTCATAGACCGCCGGCTGTGAAAGACGCTCGGAATTCACCAGCGGGCGGGCGAATTCGTGGTTTTCGGCCAGATCAAGGACGGCATCGCGGAAAATCCGGCTGATCTCGGTCGTCGGGGTGATGAATTCGGTCGAGCGGGTGGAATTCAGGATGTTTTCGTCGGCGGCCACTATCCGCTCGTCGTCATAGGTGTCGAGCAGGGCGTCCGGCGCGCCGCCTTGAAGAACCAGGTGCAGTTTCCACGCCAGGTTGCCGGCATCCTCAATGCCGCTATTGGCGCCGCGCGCGCCGAACGGCGAGACCTGATGCGCGGCGTCGCCGGCGAACAGCACCCGGCCATGGCGGAACCGGTCCATGCGGCGGCACTGGAACGTGTAGATCGACACCCATTCGAGTTCGAATTCGGCGTCCCGGCCGAGCATGGACTTCAATCGCGGAATGACGTTTTCCGGTTTCTTCTCTTCGTCCGGATCAATATCGCGGCCAAGCTGCAGGTCGATCCGCCAGACGTTGTCAGGCTGCTTGTGCAGGAGCGCCGACCGGCCACGGTTGAAGGGCGGGTCGAACCAGAACCGGCGCTCGGTCGGGAAGTCGGCCTGCATCACGACATCGGCGATCAGGAAATTATCCTCGAACACGCGCCCGGCGAATTCCAGCCCCAGCATCCGGCGCGACGGCGAGTTGGCACCGTCGCAGGCGATCACCCAGTCGGCGCGCAGGTTGTAGGGGCCCTCGGGTGTCTCGATCTCCAGCGTGACATGGTCGTCGTGGGTGCCGATGGCATCGACCCGATGCCGGCCGCGCAGTTCGATCGGCTTTCCTTCCGCCTGCAATTCGCGGATGCGCTCCACCATGAAATATTCGAGGTAGTACTGCTGCAGGTTGATGAAGGGCGGCCGCTTGTGGCCGCTTTCGCTCTGCAGTTCGAACTCGTAGACCGGCCTTTCGCCGAAGAAAACCCTGCCGGCGTTCCAGGCCACGCCCTTGTCGGTCGCCGGCTGCCCGCAACCGAGGCGGTCGAGGATTTCCAGCGCGTGTCTGGCGAAACAAATGGCTCTGGAACCAAAGCTGACCCGGTCGTTTTCATCGAGGATCACCACCGGAACGCCACGTTGCGCCAAGTCGATGGCGGCGGTCAGCCCCACGGGGCCAGCCCCGATCACGACCACCGGCCGGCGGGCCGGCGGATGCGCGTCCTGATCCGGCAACCGCTGGTAGGGGTAAAGTTCGAGATCGAAGATTCTTGTCATTGTAATACGTATCTCCCCGCTGGATCAGGCCAGTTTCGATAGCACGAGCACCCGGCCGGCCGTCATGGCGAACAGCGGGCCAGACAGAATGAAGAACAGATTGCGCGGCCGCCGGTATCCGGCTGCGGCAGGAAACTCAACATAGGCCTTAAACGGACGGTCAGCCAGCGGTTTGCCGAAGCGTCGTTGCGGGCCATGCGCTGTTTTCCCCTTCGTCACATGCCGGAGTCACATGCCGGACGCGTGCATCCTATCAGACGCCAGTATTTTCGTGGACGCAAGCGCCGCGCGGTAGGATAGTCTGTCGCAACCTTGTCCGTAGCGGAGTGTCGGGTGCAGAAAACTTCCAGAGCCCTCTGGCTGACGCTCGGCGTCATTCTCGCGACTGCCGCCATCCTGCTTCTGATGGGGCACGAGCCGATCTGCAAATGCGGCGAGGTCAAACTGTGGCACGGTGTCGTTTTCAGTTCCGAGAACTCGCAGCATCTGAGCGACTGGTACACGCCCTCGCATGTCATCCACGGCTTTATCTTCTATGGCGCGCTGTGGCTCGTGGCCCGGCATATCGCGTTCGGCTGGCGGCTTCTGGCGGCGACCGTCGTCGAGTGTGCATGGGAGATCATCGAGAACACCGACGCGGTGATAGAGCGGTACCGGGAGACCACGATCTCGCTCGATTATTTCGGCGACAGCGTGATCAACTCGTCGTCCGACGTGGCGACGATGGTGCTGGGTTTCTGGCTGGCGTCGCGACTGCCGGTCTGGGTGACGGTGGCGATCGCGCTTGGCTTCGAGGTGCTGACGGCGCTGGTCATACGCGACGGGCTGGCGCTGAACATCCTGATGCTCTTGTGGCCGCTGGACGTAGTGCGCCAGTGGCAGGCGGGCGGCTGATCGCATCCGATCATGTCCCCACTGCCCCGGACCTGATCCGGGGCCTCGAGGTCCCGGGTCAGGCCCGGGACGTGACTAACTTGCTCCGTTCGGGTTCTTCGACCGCCGGCAGGATCCGCCCCGTGCACTCGCTGAAACCGACGCGACAGCCGTCTCCCTCGCCCCAGCCGCCCCGGCTCAGTTCCGGAAGCGAGCCGTACTCGTTCTTCGTCGGCCCTGAAATGGTATGCACGGCGAGGCCCGCCTGGGTGTTGACGTCGCCCGCCGTGGTCATGGTGCGCATGCCCATGATGAAGGCCTGTGCCTCGCCAGGCAGCGTGATCGGGTCCCAGCGGTACTGGCCCGGCGGCTGAATGTGATCGTCGATGCAGGGCGCGCCTTTCCACAGCGGCATCTCGATGCGGCTGAACCGCCCGGTGTGCCTGACCGAGGGGCGGATGCGGCAGCACCAGCTGCGCTCGTTTTCCACCGTGGGCGCGGTAAAGGGGGTGCCGGAAAGTTGTTCGGCATAGAGGCCGTAACTGCATTTCTGCGGCGAGTTCTGCCCCTGTGGCAGCGCCTCGGTCTCGAAATCGTTGCCGAAACCGGGCGTGCAGCCCGGCGCGGTGCCGATGGACGTCGTCGCCCGCACAGGGTGTCTGCGTCTGCCCTGTTTGGTCATGGAGCCGCTCCGCATTGGTGTTTCGGGATTACGGAAGCCGACATCGTTGCATTTGCAACGATGTCAAGCGTCCCATGCCGCAAGACTGCGTGAACTTGAGGTCCTTGCCCATGCGCAAAGTTCATGCATGTTGGCCGTAACCGCCGGGGAGTCGTCGCTGCAATGACCGATTTCGATCTCGAAACCTTCCTGCCGTACCGTCTTTCCGTGCTGTCGAGCCGGATCAGCCGGGAATTCGCCGAGATCTATCGCAAGGAATGCGGGTTGTCGGCGGCGGATTGGCGTGTGTCGGCGCATCTCAGCCAGCAGGCGGCCGTCCCGGTCCGGGAAATCCACGCCCGCGTCGACATGGACAAATCCAGGGTCAGCCGGGCGGCGGCGCGGCTGGAGGCAGCGGGGCCATCAGCATGGAAGACTGGATGCAGGCGTTCATCCCCGACCGGCTGCCGGCTTTCGAGACCATGCTGGCGGAACCGCAGGCCGGCGATTTCTGTCACGGCAGCCGCATCAGCATGGCCGACATCTGCCTTGTGCCGCAGGTCTACAACGCCCGGCGCTGGGATATCGATCTGGCGCCGCTGCCGAAAATACGCAACATCATGGCAAGGCTGGAGGCGCTGCCCGCCGTGGCCGCGGCGCATCCCGACCGCCACAAACCCGCCTGAAAGGAAACGGACATGACCCAGGATATCGTGATTCTCGACGGTGCGCGCACCGCCATCGGCACTTTCGGCGGAAGCCTGGCGGGCACACCGCCGATCGATCTTGCCGCCCACGCCACGAAGGCGGCGCTGGAACGCTCGGGCGTCGAGGGCGGGCAGGTCGGGCATGTCGCCTTCGGGCACGTCATCAACACCGAGCCGCGCGACATGTACCTGTCGCGGGTCGCCGCCATGAATGCGGGGGTGCCGGAGGAAACCCCGGCGATGAACGTCAACCGGCTCTGCGGTTCGGGGGCGCAGGCGATTGTCTCGGCGGCGCAGTCGCTGATGCTGGGCGACGCCGATTTCGCGCTGGCCGGCGGCGCCGAGAACATGTCGCGCTCGCCCTACATCCTGCCGCAGGCGCGCTGGGGCCAGAAGATGGGCGATGTTTCCACCCAGGACATGATGCTGGGCGCGCTGTCGGATCCGTTCGGCGCCGGGCACATGGGGGTGACGGCGGAAAACGTGGCAGAGGAAAACCAGATCACCCGGGCCGATCAGGACGCCTTCGCGCTGGAAAGCCAGAAACGCGCGGCGGCGGCGATAGCCGAAGGCCGGTTCGCCTCGCAGATCGCGCCCATCGAGGTGCGGGTGAAGCGCGACACGGTGGTTTTCGATACCGACGAGCATCCCAAGGCGACCTCGGCAGAGGCGCTGGCCGGCCTGCGGCCGGTGTTCAGGAAGGATGGCAGCGTGACGGCGGGCAACGCCTCGGGCATCAACGACGGCGCCGCGGCGATCGTTCTGGCGACGGCGGAGGCGGCGGAGAAAGAAGGGTTGCACCCGAAGGCGCGCCTGCTGGGTTACGCCCATGCCGGGGTGCGGCCCGACGTGATGGGCATCGGCCCGATCCCGGCGGTTCGCAAACTGCTCGACAAGCTCGGACTGACGGTGGACGATTTCGACGTCATCGAGTCGAACGAGGCCTTCGCGGCCCAGGCCTGCGCGGTGTCGAAGGCGCTGGGGTTCGATGCGGCGAAGGTCAATCCCAACGGCGGCGCCATCGCGCTCGGCCATCCGGTCGGCGCCACGGGCGCGATGCTGACCATCAAGTGCATCTACGAATTGCAGCGCACCGGCGGGTCGCGCGGCCTGATCACCATGTGCATCGGCGGCGGCCAGGGCATCGCGCTGGCGGTGGAACGGGTCTGACGCCCAAGAGCGCAGAGACACGAGCCGAATTCCCGGCCCCCGGGGCGGGACCTCCTGCCGCCTCGCAACGCCGACGAGGCCCCGGCGCGGGGGCCGGGGCTTCGGTTGACTTACGGTATCACGCCAGAAACACCCGCACCGCCGCCTCGACCTCGCGCGGCTTCTCGGCGTGCAGCCAGTGGCCGGCGCCGGGGACGGTTTGAAAGTGCGCCTTGGGGAACAGCCGCCCGACCGCGGCGCGGTGCCCGGGCTTCACGTAGTCCGACGCGGCGCCGCTGAGAAACAGAACCGCGCCGCCGAACCGGCCCTCGACCGGCGGGAACCCCGTCAGATTGTCCATGTTGGCGGAAAGTGAGGGCAGGTTCAGCTTCCAGCGCGGCGCATCGCCGCTGAAATCGAGGCTTTGCAGCAGAAAGGCGCGAACACCCGCGTCCGGTATGGTCTCCTTCAGCCGCGCGTCGGCCTCGCCGCGGCGGGTGAGGCCGTTCAGATCCAGTGCCTGCATGGCGGCGACGAGATCGGCGCGGCTGTGCGAATAGGCCACCGGCGCGATGTCGGCGACGATCAGGCGGCGCACCAGCGCCGGTTCGCCCAGCGCCAGAACCATCGCCGCCTTGCCGCCCATCGAGTGGCCGAGCAGATCGACCTGCCCGTAGGGCCGCGCCGCCTGCGCCAGGTCGCCGGCCAGTGCCGGGTAGGAGTGATCGTCGCTGCGGAAGCTGTCGCCGTGGTTGCGCATGTCGACGGCGATGACCTGCCGGTCATCGGCCAGCCGCCTGATCAGCACACCCCAGTTGCGCGCCGAACCGAACAGGCCGTGGGCAATCAGCAGCGGCGGACGGTCCGTGGCCTCGCCGGTGACGATGGTGGCGAGTTTCCCGCCGGTCATGCAAGCCGGCCGTAGAACGTCATGCGGGCGCTTTCCGACAAGCAGACGCCCGGCGCGCTGTTGTAGGCCAGCACCGCCAGCATGCGCGCCCTTCCGCCCTCGACCGGCGCCACGCGGTGCAGCGCGTTGCGGCCGCGAAACAGCGCCAGCGTGCCCGACGAGGCGCGCAGGGTCAGGACCTGGCGCCGGCCGTCGAGCACCTCGGCAACACCGTCGAAATTCATCTCGCCGGTATCTGCATCGCGCAGGGCGGGCACGTATTCGAAAGCGCCGCCGGCTTCCGGCGCGCGGATCATCAGCGTGATGGCGAAAGATGAATTGTCGAAATGCCAGCCCAGTTCCTCGCCGGTGCGGGCGTAGTGGATGTTCACCGAGGACAGCGGGTCGGCATAGGGGTGAAGCGCCGCCTCGCCCAGCACGTCACACAGGAAATCGCGGAATCCGGGCGCGTCGTAGAGCGCGAGCAGGGGCGAGTCCTCGGCGATCTCGTCATCACAGACGCAGCCCTTGGACGACAGCACCTCGCGGTTGCGCGGATGGTCGGCCGGGAAGGCCGGATCGGGTGGCAACAGATAGACGTTGTGCCGCTGCGGGTTGAAATACGCCTGCGGAAGCAGCCGCCCGGCCTCGGCCTGCATCCGCGCCAGCGCCGGTGCCGCAATGAAACCTTCCAGCGCCAGAGCGCCGTTGCGCTCCAGTTCGACACGACAGCGCTCACGGTAGCCCGGGTTGGCGACCGGGTGTTCGTGCAGGTCGATGATCTCGGCGAGTGTGTTCACTGCACGTTCCTACCAGGCCGCGGTGTAGATGTTCAGGGCGTCGGTTTCGGTGACTTCGCGCGGGTTGTTGACCAGCAGGCGCGTGTGCTTCATGGCGTCCGCCGCCATGCGCGGCAGGGCGTCCCTCGGAATTCCGGCATCGCGCAGGCGCGGCGGCAGGCCGAGCGAGGCGGACAACTCGCCCATCCGGTCAATGAAACGCGCGGCAACCGACTGATGCCCTTCGGCGGTGTCCGTATCCGGGAATACATGCGGCGCCAGGGCAGCGTACTCAGTGGCGCATTCGGTGGCGTTGAAGCGCATCACGTCCTTGAGGATCAGCGCGTTCGACAGACCGTGCGGGATGTGGAATATGCCGCCGACGGGATAGGCCAGTGCGTGCACGGCCGCCACCGGAGCATTGGCAAACGCCATGCCCGCAAGACACGAGCCGAGCAGCATGGCGCCGCGCGCGTCCCGGTCGTCGCCGCGATGCACGGCTGTTTCGATATTGGCGCCCAGCAGGCGCAGCGCCTCGATCGCCAGCATCCGCGACACCGGATTGGCGTTCGGCGAGCGCGACGTATAAGCCTCGATGGCGTGCACCATCGCGTCAATCCCCGTGGCGGCGGTGATCGGCGCCGGCAGGCCAAGCGTCAGGTCCGGGTCGAGCACGGCAAGATCGGGCAGGATGACCGGCGAGGAAACGCCGCGCTTCTCGTCGTCCTCCACGGTAATGATGGCCACCGGAGTGACCTCGGAACCGGTGCCGGCGGTCGTCGGCACCAGCACCAGCGGCAGGCGCGGGCCCTTCGCGTTCCCGACACCCCATGCGGCATCGAGGTCCTCGCCGGAACCCAGCAGCAGCGACGCAACCTTGGCAACGTCGAGCGAGGAGCCACCGCCGAAACCAACCACACCGGTCGCGCCCGCGTCGCGGCCGGCCTCGACCGCCGCCATCAGCGTGGCACGCGACGGATCGGCCTCCACGGCATCGAACACGGCCACGTCGGCGTTTTTCGCCAGGGCATCGATTGCCGGTTGCGGCAGCCCCAGGGCGCGAAGCCCCGGGTCGGTGACGAGAAGCACCCGCGGCCCGAGCCGCGCGCCGGCGATTTCGCTCAGGGCGGACGCGGAACCGGCGCCGCAGCGGACCGAGGGTGTGGTGTTGAAGAAAAAGCTGTGCATTCCGATCCGTTAGCACGACGGAAGATGGCAGAAAACCGCTGCCGGGCGAACAGCATGTCGTTTTTTGGCCTCATTCCTGCTGCACGTTCGGCGCAAACGGGTCAGCGTTCGGTCACCCACGGTGCAGGATTTGCGTTTGAGACACTTGCGGACAGCGGCAATGTCGTCGGTTATCGCGGTACCGCTGGCGGGACTGCTGCTCGCGCTGTCTTCCGCCGCATGCGCGGCCGACGCCATGGCGCCAGATCCCCAACCCGACATCCGCGTGGCGGCGCACGGGGCCGAAGAAACCGGCGCCGCCGGGAACCGATATCCGGAACCGGAGGCATACGTGACCACGGCCCGCGAATCCCGGGTGCTGGCGGTGCAGCTCGCCGAGGCGCGGCGCGCCCTTGACACGCTCCCCGAGCCGGCCATGACACCGGCCGAGCTGGAAACGCTGATCCTGGCCAAGAGAGAGGACCCGGCGACCGGCAGCGACACGTTGCTGGCGCTGGTTCAGGAACTGCACCGATCCGAGGCCTACGCCGCCGCAAGGGCGCGGGTGGAAGAGCTTGAAAAGGCCCTCACCCGTCAGCACGACCGTGAGACGCGCCTTCAGATGATCGTCGAACGCGGCAGGGCGGAGGACAAGATCCTCGGCGAATTACTGACCATATTCAAATAGGCGCACCCCCGGGGCGGGCCTTGCGCGGCCCCGCCAAACCCAATAAACCGCGCCCCTGTCCGACCCGTTTCCCCGGAGAGTTGCCCCATGTCCGCGCCGAAGAAAGTCGTGCTCGCCTATTCCGGCGGCCTCGACACCTCGATCATCCTGAAATGGCTGCAGACCGAGTACGGCTGCGAGGTGGTGACGTTTACCGCCGATCTCGGTCAGGGCGAGGAGCTGGAGCCGGCGAGGCGCAAGGCGGAGATGCTGGGCATCGCCCCGGAGAACATCTTCATCGAGGATCTGCGCGAGGAATTCGTGCGCGATTTCGTGTTCCCGATGTTCCGCGCCAATGCCGTCTACGAGGGGCTCTACCTGCTCGGCACTTCCATCGCCCGGCCGCTGATCTCCAAGCGGCTGGTGGAGATCGCCGCGGCGACCGGGGCGGACGCGGTGGCGCACGGGGCGACCGGCAAGGGCAACGACCAGGTGCGGTTTGAGCTGTCGGCCTATGCGCTGAACCCGGAAATCCGGGTGATCGCGCCGTGGCGGGAGTGGGACCTGACCAGCCGCACCCGGCTCCTGGCCTTTGCCGAGGAAAACCAGATCCCGATTGCCAAGGACAAGCGCGGCGAGGCGCCGTTTTCGGTGGACGCCAACCTCTTGCACACCTCTTCCGAGGGCAAGGTGCTGGAAGACCCGGCCCAACCGGCGCCCGACTACGTCTACCAGCGCACCGTGCATCCCGAGGACGCGCCCGACGAACCCGAATTCGTCGAGATCGGCTTCGAGCGCGGCGACGCGGTTTCCGTCAACGGTGAGGCGCTGTCGCCGGCGGCGCTCTTGACCCGGCTCAACGAACTGGGCGGGCGGCACGGCGTCGGAAGGCTGGACCTCGTCGAGGGCCGCTTCGTCGGCATGAAGTCGCGCGGCGTCTACGAGACACCGGGCGGCACGCTGCTTCTGGAAGCGCATCGCGGCATCGAATCGATCACGCTCGACCGGGGCGCGGCGCATCTCAAGGACGAGCTGATGCCGAAATACGCCGAACTCATTTACAACGGCTT
>JBHHXR010000135.1:0-9324 GCA_046757205.1 Paracoccaceae bacterium | reverse complement strand
CTGCATCGCGTAGGACATCTCCCGGCGCTTGTCGGTGTCCAACTCGGCACGGGCAGCGATCAGCAATTCGTTGAAGCGGTCGTGGTCCCAGAAGGTGTCGTTCCACGGCACGCCGGCCTCGTAGGCGGTCGAGAACATCCAGTCCTCGGTCGCCCGGCCGGACCAGAAGCATGCACAGAACGGCTTCTTCAGCCAGACATTCGACCAGTAGCCGTCTGCCGGTTCGCGCACCACGTTGATGTTGATGCCGGCCTTCTTGGCCGAAGCCTGGAACAGCAGCGACGCATCGTCGGCGCCCGGGAATGCCGCGTTCGAAGTCGACAAGTCGATGTCGAGCGACGAAAGACCCGCCTCCTTCAGGTGGAACCTGGCCTTGTCGGGATCGAAATCGTTCGGCTCCATGTCGGCGTAGAAATACTGGTTCGCCGGGCCGATCGGGTTGTCGTTGGCGACCGCGCCGTGGCCGAGCAGGATCTTGTCGACCATTTCCTGACGGTCGATGGCATGTTTGAGCGCCAGCCGGACGTGGTTGTCGTCAAACGGCGACTGCGTCGTGATCATCGGGAACGTGTAGTGCTGGTTGCCCGTGGTTTCGAAGATCTCGACGTTCGGGTTGCGCTTCAGAAGTGCTTCGGTCTTGAAGTCGACGCGGTTGACGGCATCGACCTGGTTGGTCATCAGCGCGTTCATGCGCGCCGTCGCGTCGGTGATGCCGATCATCTCGACCTCGTCGAAGAAGCAGCAGTCTTCCTTGTAGTAATTCGGATTTCTCTTGCCGACGAACCGGACGCCCGGATCGAAACTGGCGTTGGTGTATCCGCCGGTGCCGATGCCCTTGGCGATCGCTTCGTCGATCATGCCGGCCGGGTACATCAGGATGTGATAGTCCGACAGCAGGAACGGGAAGTCGGCGTTGCCGCTCTTCATCTTGAACTGGACCTGATGGTCGTTCATCTTCGTCATTTCTTCGACCGCGGAAACGATCGGCTTGGCGGCTGACTTGGCATCCTCGGCGGTGTGCATCTGCAACGACGCGATCACGTCGTCGGCACCGAAGTCCTTGCCATTGTGGAAGGTGACGCCCTTGCGCAGATTGAAGGTCCAGGTTTTGGCATCCGCCGAAGCCTCCCAGCTCTCCGCCAGTTCGCCCTTGAGGGTTCCGTCGGCGCCGATTTCGGTCAGGCAGTCAAAGACGCAGCCCTGGGCAGACATCTGCATGAACAGGTCCGAATGGGTCCGGCCGTCCCAGCTGTCCGAAGTATTGCCGCCGGAAACGCCGAGGCGCAGCTTTCCGCCTCTTTTCGGCGCGGCTTTCGCCGGTAGACCAGTGGCGGCGAGGACGCTCGCGGCAGCCCCGGCCTTCAGTAGGCCTCTTCTGTCAATGTTGAACGACATATCAGTCTCCCTGAGTTTGTATTGCCGGCCGTTCGGCCGACCAACGTTTATCCGTCCGCGGCAACCCGCTGGTGACGGAAGAATCATACACCAATTTTGGCGCTTGCGGCATCCCCAAGATTCTCTACGCCCCGGCTCTCCAGAAGGCGGGTCAGCCAGTCGGGATCCATCTCGGGCACCGAGCTGAGCAAGAGATCCGTGTACGGATGGTGGGGCGGGGTGAACATCTGGTCCTTCGGACCCGCTTCGACGACCTTGCCTTCCTTCATTACCACAACCTCGTCCGATATCGCCTTCACGGTCGCGAGATCGTGGGTAATGAACATGTAGGCCAGCCCGAGTTCGTCCTGCAGGCGCGCCAGCAGGCGCAGAATGCCCTCGGCGACAAGCTGGTCCAGCGCCGAGGTCACTTCGTCGCAGATGATGAATTCCGGATCGGCGGCCAGTGCGCGTGCAATGCCGATCCGCTGTTTCTGGCCGCCCGAAAGCTCCGAGGGCACGCGGTGCATGAATTCATCCGGCTCCATCTCGATCTGTTCGAGAAGCTGGGCCACGCGCCGCGTCTTGTCCTTGCCGCGCAAGCCTCTGTAGAACTCCACCGGGCGGCCGATGATGTCGCGGATGCGAGACTTCGGATTGAGCGCGGTGTCCGCCATCTGGTAGATCATCTGCGCCTGGCGGAGCTGGTTCTTGTCGCGCTTGCGAAAGTCCGCCGGCAGCGTCTGGCCGTTGAATTCGATTGTCCCGTCGGTAGGCGGCAACAGACCGGTGATACAGCGCGCCACCGTCGACTTGCCGGACCCGGATTCGCCGACGACCGCCACCGTGCGGCCCTTGTGAATCGCGAAGCTGACGTCGAAAAGGACCTTTGCCGCGCCGTAGGCCGCCGACACGTTGTTGACCTGCACGACCGGCACCTCTTCCGGGTCGACCGGCGGTTTCTGCTCATGCACGAAACTGCGTACCGCCCAAAGAGATTTCGTGTATTCCTCCTTCGGATTGGAGAGCATCGTCCGGGTGTCGGATTCCTCGACCTCGTCGCCGCGCAGAAGCACCTTGATGTAATCGGCCATCTGCGCAACCACCGCCAGGTCGTGGGTGATGTAGATCGCCGCGGTGTTGAACTGGGATACGATGTCGCGGATTGCGGCCAAAACCTCGATTTGGGTCGTCACATCGAGCGCCGTGGTCGGCTCGTCGAAGATGATAAGATCGGGCCGGCATGACATCGCCATCGCCGTCATCGCCCGTTGCAGCTGCCCGCCTGACACCTGGTGCGGGTAGCGGAAGCCGATCTCGTCCGGGTTCGGAAGACGCAACCGGCGGTAAAGCTCGATCGCATCCTTCTCGGATTCGGCCCGGCTCATCACGCGGTGCTGGACCGGCGCCTCGGTATGCTGGTCGATCAGCCGGTGCGCCGGGTTGAAACTGGCCGCCGCCGACTGCGCCACATAGGCGATGCGCTTGCCCAGAAGTTCGCGTTTCTTTGCCTTGCTGGCACTTACCAGATCAATTCCGTCGAATTCGACCGAGCCGCCGGATATCCGGCAGCCGTCGCGGGTAAAGCCCATGGCCGCCAGGCCGACGGTGGATTTGCCGGCCCCCGATTCGCCGATCAGCCCGAGAACCTCGCCCTTGTGAAGATCGAAACTGACGCCGTTGACGATCTCGCTCCACACTTCGTCGGCGCGTCCCTCGATGTGAAGGTCCCGCACCCTGACCAGAAGTTCACGGTTGTCGAGGTTCTTCATGGGCTACTCCTTCAGACCGCTCGAGATATGAAGCATCCAGTCGACAACGAAATTGACTGCCACGGTCAGCAGCGCAATCGCGCCCGCCGCCATCAGCGGCAGCGTCGCCACCAGCATGTCAAACGACGCGAAGTTGATGAACTGGCTGAGGTCGCGCACCATGGTTCCCCAGTCCGCCAGCGGCGGCTGGATGCCGATCCCGAGGAAGCTGAGCGAGGCGATGGTCAGGAACACGAAACAGAAGCGCAGGCCGAACTCCGCCAGCAGCGGCGCCTTGGCGTTGGGAAGGATTTCCTTGAATATCAAGTAGCGCAGGGTTTCCCCTCGCAGCTTGGCGGCCTCGATATAGTCCATCACCACGATGTTCAGCGCCACCGCACGGGCCAACCGGAATACGCGCGTCGAATCGATCACGGCGATGATAATGATCATGAACACGGTCAGGCTGATACCCAGCGTGTGCGCCCAGCTCGAGGCAATAGTCATCAGCAGCAGCGCGAAGATAAGCGCCGGGATGGCCATGAGAATGTCGACGCCGCGCGACAGAACCTGATCGATCCAGCCGCCCAGCGTGGCGGCCAGGAAGCCCCCGGTAGCGCCAAGGAAAAACGCCAGCATGGTGGTTACGAAGGCGATCCCGACGGTATTGCGCGCGCCGTAGATGAGCCGGGTCAGAATATCCCGCCCGATCTGGTCGGTGCCCAGCATGAAGCGCGGGTCGTCGCCCGGCAGGGCGTTGAACCGGTCGAAGATGTCGGCCTCGCCATAGGGCGCGAAAATCGGCGAGAACAGCGCCAGCGCGACGTAGATATAGATCACCACCATCCCGAAAGAGGCGGTCAGTGGCGCATGGCGCATCGGCTTGGCGCCGATCTCTGGCAGAGTAATCCGCAGGCATTCGCGGAAAGTCCAGGCCGCGGCGGCGCAGCAGGCGAATACCAGCACCAGATAGACCGGAAAGGCGAGGAAACCGCGAATCGGGTTCGGAACGTTCGGGTCGTCGCCGGCGAAGGGCGACATCAGGCCTTCGAAAATCCCCTGCCCGATGAAAAAGGCCGCCGCAAAGGCCGCAACCGCAAGGACCGTGGCGCCGTTGATCCCGGTCAGGAATGCGAGCGGCATGCGGGCCTGTTTGAGAATGTCGTTCATCATGCCGCTCTCACTTCGGGTGCCGCAGGCGCGGATTGGTCAGGATCGACAGAATGTCCGCGGTCAGATTCAGGAGAATATAGGCCGACGCGAAAATCAGGCAGGAGGCCTGCACGACGGGAATGTCGCGGCCCTTGACGCTGTCCACGAACAATTGCCCGACGCCGGGATAAACGAAGACAACCTCGACGACCACAACGCCGGTGATCAGATAGGCGAGGTTCAGGGCGATAACGTTGATGATCGGCGCCAGCGCGTTCGGCAGCGCATGCACCAGGATCACGCGCGCCGGGCTGATCCCTTTCAGCCGCGCCATCTCGATATAGGGCGAGGCCAGCAGGTTGATGATCGCAGCCCGCGTCATCCGCATCATGTGTGCCATGACCACCAGAGTCAGCGTCAACGCCGGCAGGAGCGTCTTTTCCAGTCTCTCAAAAAAGGACATGTCAGGATAGACATTGGACAATGATGGAAGCCAATTATTCATGACCGCGAACACCAGGATCAGGACATAGGCAAGGAAAAATTCCGGGCTGGAAATTGACGACAACGTCAGGACGTTCGCCAGTTTGTCGAACCATGAATTCCGGAAGAGCGCCGCGAGAACACCGATCGCCAGCGAGATCGGCACGGCGATGGCGGCGGCAACGCCTGCCAGGAAGAGAGTGTTGAGAAACTTGACCTCGAGCAGTTCAGCGACCGAGCGGTTGTTGCCGAACGAAGTGCCGAAATCGAGTTGGACCGCGCTTCCCAGCCACTGCAGGTACCGGGTGACCGGCGGCTGGTCGAGGCCGAGTTCGGCCCGGATCGCGGCGACCGCTTCGGGCGTCGCCGACTGGCCGAGAATGGCCTGCGCGAAGTCGCCGGGCAGGAGCGTCACGGCGCCGAATATGATGATCGAAACGAAGAACAGGGTAAGCAAGCCCAGTGCAAGCCTCTGAGCTACGATTCCGAGAACTCCAGACATTCATGTGCTCCCCGTTAGCCGTCGCCTTTTCGGCGCTCGCATTGCCCGTTACCGTAGCCGTTTGGTGCAGGTTGTCAAAACATCATTGGAAAAATCAATGAGTCCATGGGCCTATGACGCCTTCAGGCTGCGCAGGCGGTTCATTATTTCAACCAGGTGCGCGGATATTTCCGGTTCTGACAAGGCGTGCCCGGCCGTCGGCGCCATGTGAAGCTCCGAGCCGGGCCAGGCTTCGTGCAGGCTCAGCGCCGTGTGCGGCGGGCAGACCATGTCGTACCGGCCCTGCACGATGAAGCCAGCGATATGGCGTATCCGGTGCATGTCGCGCAGGATCTGCCCGTCGGTCTCCAGAAAGCCGTTGTTGACGAAATAGTGGTTTTCCAGTCTGGAAAAAGCGCGCGCATAAGCGCCCGCCGGGGCGGTGCGCGAGGGGCCGGGTTCCAGCACTGCCAGGGCGCTTTCCCATTCCGCCCAAGCGCGCGCGAAACGGGTCAGTTCCGCTTCGCTGTTGCCGAACAGGCGCCGGTTGTAGGCCGTGATCAGGTCGCCGCGTTCCTCGCGCGGAACCATGGCGGCGAACCGTTTCCAGGCTTCCGGCCAGAAGCGGCCGGCGCCGCCGGCGTAGAACCAGTCGAGTTCCGCCCGCGTCATCGTAAAGACGCCGCGCAGCACCAGCGCTCTGACCCTTTCGGGATGGCTCTGCGCGTAGAGAAGACCGAGCGTCGATCCCCACGAACCGCCGAAGACGATCCACGATCCGATGCCCAGGTCCTCTCTGATGCGTTCGATATCCGCGACCAGGTCCCAGGTCGTGTTATTGTCCACGCAGGCATGCGGTGTGGAGCGGCCGCAGCCGCGCTGATCGAACAATATCGTGTGATAATGCGCCGGATCGAAGAACCGCCGCATCCCGGTGCTACAGCCGCCGCCGGGCCCGCCATGCAGGACGACGACCGGGACGCCTCGGGGGTTTCCGGCCTGTTCGACGTAGATGCTGTGCCCGCCGGAAACGTCCAGCATCTGCTGGCGGAACGCATCGCCGGGTGGGTAGAGTTCCGGCCGCGGCGCGGCGCCGTTTTGGCTCGCACTTTCCCGCATAATCGTCGTATGTCCTACATTTAGGTGGCGGAATCATGGCAGGTTGAGGGAATGAGCGCAATCCAATCCGGCACGACGGTCGATGCGGACGAGATCGCCAGGTTTTCGGCAATGGCGGACGAGTGGTGGGATCCGCGCGGGAAATTCAAGCCGCTCCACATGCTTAACCCGTGCCGGCTGTCCTACGTCGTGTCGCAAATCGCGGCGGAGTTCGGCCGAAACACGGGCGACGACACCCCGTTCAAAGGGCTGCGCATTCTCGATATCGGGTGCGGCGGCGGTCTTATTTCCGAGCCGCTGGCGCGTCTCGGCGCCGATGTCGTCGGCGCCGACGCGTCGCACAGGAACATCGCCGTCGCGCGAATTCATGCGGAGCGAACGGGACTGAAGATCGATTACCGGACCACGACAGCCGAGGATCTGGCGGCGGCGAATGAGTGTTTCGACGCCATAGTGAACCTTGAGGTGGTCGAGCACGTGTCCGACCCCGCCGCCTTTCTGATGCGCTGCCACGACCTTCTGCGCCCGGGCGGGCTGATGGTCTGCTCGACGCTCAACAGGACGATGAAGAGCTATCTTTTCGCGATTGTCGGCGCCGAGCGCGTCCTGCGCTGGCTGCCGAAAGGCACGCATGACTGGAACAAGTTCTTCAAGCCCGAGGAGCTGTTCGAACTGTTCCGGAACGCAGGGCTGGAGCCGGTCGACCGGAAGGGTTTCGTGTTCAACCCGTTTCAGCAAAGCTGGTCGCTGTCGGAGCACGACCTGTCGGTCAACTACGTGACGACCTGCCTCAGACCCGGCTCAGCCTGACGCCAGGCTCAGGTGCTGGCGCAGGCTGCGCAGAAACGGCAGCGCGGCGCGTACGGCGTCGCTGCCCATGGTACCGATGATATTCTCGAAAACCGGTGTAATCGCCGCTGCCGCCTGGTCGCGGGCCTGTGCGCCGGCCGGGCTGAGCGAGACGAATTTCCGCCTTCCGTCGTCCCAGTCGGGCCTGACGTGCACGTAGCCCGCGGCCTGCAACCGGCTGATGGTGTTGGTCATGGCGCCCTTGGTGACGTGAAAGGTCCGCGCGAGCTGCGCCGGGGTCTTTTCGCCGCCGAGCCGCGCGAAGTGGTTGAGCACCATGAAATGCGACATCTCCATGCCCTTGGGCAGCGAGCGCGCCAACAGGACCCGCGCCATCTGCTCGACCGCGATAATCTCGCCGATCAGCGCAACAGCCAGCGGATCGCCTTCGTGGGATTCGTCCATATTCAGCCCGGGCCCGAATAATCGCGGTCATGCGTCAGCGCCGGAATGCGCCTGCGGGCAGTCTCCACTTCCTTGAGGTCAAGATCAACCGGCGTAACGCCGGGCGCCGTCCCGGCGTCGGCCAGCACCGTGCCCCAGGGCGACACCGCGAGGGAATGGCCAAAGGTCCGCCGCTGCGGGCCGTTGGCTGAGGCATGCGTGCCGGTCTGCGCCGGTGCCAGCACGAAAGCCCCCGTTTCTATGGCGCGGGCCCGCAACAGTGCGTGCCAGTGGGCGCGGCCGGTCGGAACCGTGAAGGCCGACGGAACGGAGAAGACCCCGGCGCCAGCCTTGGCCAGCTGCCGGTAGAGATATGGAAACCGCATGTCGTAGCAGATCGTCATCCCGATCTTCGCCTTGCCGATATCGGCCAGAACCGCCTTGCCGCCGGGCCGGAAAGCCGCCGATTCGCGGTAACTCTCACCGTCGGCCAACTCCACGTCGAACATGTGTATCTTGTCGTAGGTCGCGGCGATCGTGCCGTCGGGCCGCAGCAGGAACGACCGGTTGACGAACCGCCCGCCGCCGGTCTTCAGCGCCAGCGAGCCGATCAGCAGCCAGATGCCCAGTTCGGCCGTCACCGCCGAGAGCCGGCCGAGCGTCGGGTCCTCCTCCTGCCTGCACAGAACGGCGTTCTGGTGCGCGCGGCTGAACGACACCAGGTTCGTCACTTCCGGCGTCAGGGCCAGCCGCGCCCCGCCGGCGGCGGCGGCGCGGACGAAACCCTCGGTGATGTCGAGATTCGCCAGCGGGTCGTCGGACGCGTTCAGCTGAACCAGCGCCACCCGCATGGCGTCATGCCGCCAGAATCGGATCGAGCTTGCCGCCGAGGTCGAGCGCGTAGAGTTCGTCGAAACCGCCGATGTGCCGGCCGCCGATGAATATCTGCGGCACGGTGCGGCCGCCGCGGCTGCGCTGGACCATCTCGCCTCGCTTGTCGGGGAAGCGGTAGAGGTCGATTTCGCTGTAGCTCGCGCCTTTCTTGTCCAGAAGGCGCTTGGCCGCCCGGCAATAGCCGCAGAACGGCGTGGTGTAGAGGACAATTTCGTTCATGACTCGATCGCGTTGTTTCAGTGCCGGGTGCAATATAGGTGCTCAGGTGTCCTGCGCAACGCGCGCCAGCACGCAGACGTCCACCTTCGATGCGCCGGCGCCGCGGCAGACTTCCGCGCAGGCCGACAGCGTCGCCCCCGTCGTCATCACGTCATCGACCAGCAGAACATGCCTCCCGCGCAGGTTTTCGCGCCACCTGCGGTGCAGCGAAAACGCGCCCATCACGTTTTCGTGCCGTGTCTCGCGGTCGAGCCCGTGCTGCGACCGCAAGCCGCGCCGCCGCACCAGCAGATCAACGGCGGCGTCCGCCGGGGTCAGCCGGGCCAGCCCGCGCGCCAGTTCGGCCGACTGGTTGTAGCGCCGCCGCAACAGGCGCAGCCGGTGGAGCGGCACCGGAGCGATCAGATCGGCGTCTGCCAGCAGGTCCGCCGCCGATCGCTTCAGCCATTCGGCCAGCGGCGGGATCATGTCGAGCCTGTCAGCGTGCTTGAGCGCCAGAACGATGCGCCGGCCGGTGCCTTCATAACGGAATACCGCCCGGCCGCGGTCCCAGGCCTGCGGAAGCCTGGTGCATGCGTCGCACAGGACCTTGCTTTCGCCTGCGTCGCCGGACACCTG
>JBHHXR010000134.1:0-9482 GCA_046757205.1 Paracoccaceae bacterium | reverse complement strand
TTGCCTGGCTTGCCCCCATATCGGGGTGGCTATTCAGGAGGCCGGCAATGCAGACCCGCAACAAGATTTTCGATGACATCTCGCAACTGATGACCAACGCCATGGGCGTCGCCCAGGGCGCCAAGGACGAAGCGGAAACGGCGATCAACGGCATGATCGAGCGCTGGCTGGCCAACCATGATTTCGTGACCCGCGAGGAGTTCGACGCGGTGCGGGCCATGGCGCAGAAGGCGATCGAGGAAAACGAGGCGCTGAACGCCCGGATATCGGCGCTGGAATCGGGCCCGAAAAAGGGCAAGTGAGGCACCGCGCCCCGGTGGCAACGACAAAGCGCGGCGCGCCGGCGCGAAAAAATACCTTTACAGCGAATCGATTTGCTCTCACCATATCTCGTAGTCGGAACGGCAAGATTTCCGACACCTAGAACGGCTCTCAGCCCCTAGCGGGTTCTGCCCGCCAGAGCGCTACAGATTGAGGGACCAGAGGCATGGCGAGCATCGAATACAATTCCGCAACGGAAGACCTCCACCCGATCGACATCGTCGAGACGCTGGCGGAGCACAATCAGTGGGACTTCGACCGGGTCGCAGACGACCAGATTGCGATGGCGATCGATGGCAACTGGCGGACCTATTCGCTGTCGCTCGCGTGGGCCCCGCGCGACGAGGTGCTGCGGCTGATCTGTTCTTTCGAGATGGATCCGCCGCAGGACAGGCTGGCGGAGCTCTACGAGTCGCTCAACCTTGCGAACGACCGGTGCTGGTGCGGCGGCTTCGCGCTGTGGCCGGAGCAGAAGCTGATGGTATACCGGTACGGGCTGACCTTGTGCGGCGGGGCTTCGGCCGGCGCCGAGCAGATCGACGGGATGGTCCGCGCGGCGGTGGTTGCCTGCGAGAGGTTCTACCCGGCGTTCCAACTGGTGTGCTGGGGCGGCGAGGCGGCGGGCTCGGCCATGCGGATCGCCATGAGCGAGGCCTACGGGCACGCCTGACGCCGCAAGGGGCGGAATACGGGACCGAAAGGACGGACGGCATGGAGTTTCCCGATTCCCTGGTTCTCCTGGGCTGCGGCAAGATGGGATCGGCGATGCTGGCAGGCTGGCTGGACGACGGCTTGCCGAAATCCTCTGTTTTCGTGCTGGAGCCGTATCCCTCGGACTGGCTTGACGGGCTGGCGGCGCAGGGGCTGCACCTGAACGAAAGCATTCCGGAGACGGCGGAGTTCTGCGTGCTGGCGGTGAAACCGCAGATGATGGGCGAGGCGCTTCCCAGGCTGGCGGCGCTGGGCAACGGGAAGACCGTCTTCCTGTCCATCGCGGCGGGAACCAGGATCGCAACCCTGGAAGCCATTCTCGGCGACAGGAGCCCGATCGTTCGCGCCATGCCCAACACGCCGGCGGCCATTCGCAGCGGCATTACCGCACTGGTCGGCAATTCCCGCGTATCGAAGCCGGCGATGGCGCTCGCGGATGCGCTCTTGCGGGCAGTCGGCCAGACGGTTCGCCTGCAGTCCGAAGACCAGATGGACGCGGTGACCGCGGTTTCCGGTTCCGGTCCGGCCTATGTGTTTCTGCTGGTCGAGGCGATGGCGGCGGCCGGCGCCGCCGAGGGGCTGCCGCCGGACCTGGCGATGAAACTGGCCAGGGCGACGGTGGCGGGCGCCGGCAGGCTGGCTGAAATGTCCGGCGAAGATCCGGCGCAGCTACGAAAGAACGTGACAAGTCCGGGCGGGACGACTGCGGCGGCACTGGAGGTCCTGATGGCGGAAAGGACCGGCCTGCCGGAACTGGTGCGACGCGCCGTGGCTGCCGCGGCGGCACGGAGCCGGGAGCTCGGAAATTCCTGATTGTGCAGTGCACAAACACCTCTTGACATTTATGTTGCACCGCACCATATTGGTGGTCGACAGAGACCCGCGCCCAGGAGGCCAGCAATGTTCAGCACCACCGCATTCCCGTTCGATCCGGCGAAGATCGAGGAGTTCTTCAAGACCGGCGATTTCACGAAAACCTTCTTCGGCGCCCAGATGCCGAAGTTCGACACCGAGGCGCTTCTGGCCGCACAGAAGAAAAACATGGATGCCCTCGTCGCCGCCAACAAGGCCGCCGCCGCCGGTTACCAGGACCTGTTCGAGCGCCAGGTCGCGCTGTTCGAGGAAACCATGACGGAAACCCAGAAGCAGATCGCCTCGCTTGCCGCCGACGACCTGACGCCGGAGAGCGCCAGTGCGCGCGGCGAGATCGCCAAGGCGGCCTTCGAAAAGGCGCTTGCCAACATGAGGGAACTGGCCGAACTGGCACAGAAGGCGAATTCCGAGGCTTACCGCGTGGTTTCGGCCCGCATCAAGGATCAGGTCGAGGAACTCAAGGAAATGGCCGAAAAGAACCTGTCGGCCTGAGCGGCAGTTTTTTCGCCACAAAACGCAGAATTTCACGATCACCGCTTGCCCTTTCCGGGGCAGGCGGTTTGTTTGTCTGCAACTCCGAAAAACCGGAAAGAGCAGATGGGGACAATTTCCTTTGACGATTTCGCCAAGGTCGACATCCGGGTCGGCCGGGTGATCAGGGCGGCGCCTTTTCCCGAGGCCAGGAAGCCGGCCTGCAAGTTATGGATAGACTTCGGCCCGGGCATCGGCGAACGGAAATCCTCGGCCCGGATCACCGCGCATTACGACGCGGAAACGCTGACCGGCAAGCAGGTGATCGCGGCGGTCAACTTCCCGCCGCGCCAGATCGGGCCGTTCATGTCGGAGGTGCTGGTGCTCGGGGTGCCGGACGAAAACGGCGAGGTGGTTCTGCTGGTGCCGGATGCCGAGGTTCCGCTCGGCGGCCGGATGCACTGAGAGGACGGGACATGGCCAGACCGCGCCTGATCGTGACGCGCAAACTGCCCGAACCGGTGGAGGCACGGCTGCGCGGGCATTTCGCGGTGGCCTTCAATCCCGCCGACGAACCGTTTTCGCGCGAGCGGCTGATGGCGGCGATGCAGGCGGCGGACGGGCTGCTGCCGACGGTAACGGACATCCTCGATGCGCCGGTGCTGGAGGCGGGCGGCCGCGCCAAGGTGCAGATCGTCGCCAATTTCGGGGTCGGCGTGAACAATATCGACCTGCGGGCGGCGGAGATGTGCGGCATCACCGTCACCAACACGCCGAACGTCCTGACCGACGCCACGGCGGACATCGCCATGGCGCTGATCCTGAACGTCACCCGGCGCACCTGGGAATTCGAGAACATGCTGCGCAGCGGCAACTGGAAAGGCTTCGGCCCCCTGTCCTTTCTCGGCACCGGCATCCAGGGCAAGACGCTGGGGATCGTCGGCATGGGCAGGATCGGGCGCGCCGTCGCGCAGCGCGCCTATTTCGGTTTCGGCATGCGGATCATCTACTACAACCGCTCGCCGGTGCAGGATACCGGGATCCCCGGGGCCGTGGCGATGTCGTCGCTGGACGAGGTGCTGGAAGAATCCGACGTGGTATCGCTGCACACGCCCGGCGGCGATATGAACAAACACATGATTTCCCACGAACAACTGTCGCTGATGAAACCGACGGCCTATCTGATCAACACGGCGCGCGGCGATCTGGTCGATGAAAGGGCGCTGGTCAACGGGCTGGTCGATCGCACGATCGCCGGTGCCGGGCTTGACGTCTACGAATACGAACCGCGCGTGTCGGCGGTGCTGCGGCGGCTGAACAATGTCTCGCTGCTGCCGCATCTCGGGTCGGCGACCATCGAGACGCGCACCGCGATGGGCATGAAGGCGGTCGACAACCTGATCGCATTTTTCGACGGCCATACACTGCCTGACAAGGTTGTCTGAGCGGCGGCGCGGGCCGCTCTTCGCGGTCAGCCGTTCACGTCGAGCCAGCGCCGTTCCCTGGCGGAGCGGTGAATCAGCTCGACCAGGTACTGGATGTGCCGGCCTGCTTCGAAGCTGAACGGCTCGGGCCGTATTCCGGCAATCGCCTCGACGAACCCGCGGATTTCTATCGCCTTGAGATCGTTGAAGCCGAGCTGATGGCCCGGCGCGACGCAGAAATTCCCGTAGGGGTCGTGGTCGGGTCCGGCGACGATGGTGCGGAACCCCTGGCGGCCGGCGGCGTCCGCTGCCTTGAAATAGCGCAGTTCGTTCAGCCGCTCCTGCGTGGCCGCAAGCCCGCCCTCGCTGCCGTAGAGTTCAAAATCGTGCTGCATCTTCTGCCCGGTGGCTATCCAGTTGGCCTCGATGCTGCCGGTGGCGCCGCTTTCGAAACGCAGGAAGGCGCGGGCGACATCGTCGACCTCGACGGGCACGGTGCCGCCATCCGGGCCGGGGCGTTCGGCAACCAGCGTCGCCGTGTCGCCCATGACGCTTGAAATCGGGCCGAGAAGGTATTCCGCGGTGGCCAGTGCGTGGCTGCCCAGATCGGCCAGCGCGCCGCCGCCCCGCGGATCGTGTCGCCAGGTGTAGGGCGCGCTGGCGTCCGCCATGTAATCCTCGGCGTGTATCCCGCGGTAGGAGCGGATTTCGCCAAGCTCGCCGTTCGCGATCATGTCGCGCGCCAGTTTGAACATCGGGTTGGCGATGTAGTTGAAACCGACCTGGGTGCGGACGCCGGCCGCCGCCGCCGCCCGGGCCATCTCGGCGGCGTCGCCGGCCAGCGGCGCCAGCGGTTTCTCGCAATAGACATGCTTGCCGGCGGCTATTGCCGCCAGCGCCATTTCCTTGTGGAAGGCGTTTGGCGCGGTGATGTCGATCACGTCGATTTCCGGGTCGTCGACCAGCGACCGCCAGTCGCCGACGGCGCGAGCGAAGCCGAAACGCCTGCGGGCGGCCTCGGCCAGTTCGGGCGTGGCGTCGGCGATGCCGGAGAATTCGATGTCGAACGGCAGCTCGAAGACGCGCGACGCGGTGGCGAAGCCGAATACATGGGTCATGCCCATGAAGCCGGACCCGATCAATCCCAGGCGCAAGGGTTTTCCTGGCATTTACCTCTCCGCCCGCGCGCCGGCCCCAATTCCGCGGCATGCCTCGATGCCGATTGCATCGCGGTTGGCGACCAGCGCGGGGTCGAGCCGGCCGTTGAAAAAGTCGATGATGTTCCGTGCCGCCGAATGCGCCATGCGCGCCGCGCTTTCAAGCGTCATGCCAGCGGAATGCGGGGTAAGAACGGCGCGCTTCAGGCCGGTCAGCGGATTGCCGGCCCCGGGCGGCTCGCTCGAATAGACATCGATACCGACACCCAGGAGACGGTTTTCGCGGAGCGCATCGGCGAGCGCCTGCTCGTCGGCGGCGCCGCCGCGCGCCGTATTGACCACGACGGCGGTCGGTTTCAGAAGCGCGATGTTGTCGGGGCCGAGGATCGGCTTGTCGGTCCCCGGAATGTGGATCGAGATGAAGTCCGCATCGGCGAGCGCCGCCCCCAGATCGTCGACCATCCGCACCTCGCCGGACGCCGGCGGGCCGCTCAGATACGGGTCGTAGGCGCTGACGCGCAGTCCGAAGGCGGAGGCAATCTGCGCCAGACAGCGCCCGATCCGGCCGAAGCCGACGATGAGCAGCGACTTTGAGAACATCTCGCGCGCCTCCAGCGAGTTGCGATAGTCCCAGTCTCCGTCGCGGGTCGCGGCATCGTAACACAGCAGCCGCCTGCCGGCGGCAAGCATCAGCATCATGGCGTGTTCGGCCACCGAACGGGAGTTGACATCGCCGACGATTGCCAGCGGGATACCGCGCCTGTTGAGGCTTTCCACGTCGACGGCGTCGTAACCGACACCGTGGCGGGAAACGATCCGCAGGTTCGGGCACCCGTCGATCGTCTCGGCGGTCAGCGGCTGGGTCCGCAGAAGGATGGCATCGGCCCCGGGGATCCTCGGCGCCAGCGCTTCGATGGAGACTTCCTCGACATAATCGAGTTCGATGCCGGGGGCCTTCCGGAGAAGCTCGATCCCGCAAGGATGCAGGCGCCCGCCGACGACGACGAGGGGCATGTCAATATCCCCCGCCATCCGGTTCGCCGGCTTCCGAATCCTGACCGATCAGCCTGCGGGCTTCGTTAACCGCCGCCGACGCGGCGCCGGAGAGAAACCGCACGTCGTTGGACAGTGTCGTGAAATCGAAGCCCCAGCCGAAGGCTTTCGCGGCGTAGCCGGGCGTGTCGCAGTGCAGCCCGGCGCGGATGCCGGCGCCCTTGGCTTCGGACAGGATCCGTTTGATGGCGTCGATCATTTCCGGCTCCTCGCGGTCCAAACCGGGGGCGAGCCGCCCGTTGGCGACCCCCAGCGTCAGGTCGGCCGGGCCGATATAGATACCGTCGAGGTCCGGCGTGGAGACGATCTCCCGCAGGTTCGCCATGGCTTCCGCCGTCTCGATCATGGCCAGGCAAACGATCGCGTCGTTGGCTTCCTTCGCATAGCCGCCGCCGGTGGTGAAATTGGCCCGCGTCGGACCGAAGCTGCGCAGCCCGCGCGGCGGATAACGGACGCAGGACACCAGTTGTTCGGCCTGTGCGCGGGTGTTGATCATCGGGCAGATCACGCCGTAGGCGCCGGCATCAAGCACTTTCATGACGGCGCCTGCGTCGAGGGTCGGAACGCGCGCCATCGGCATCACGCCGCTGGCGCGCATGGCCTGGAACATGGTCACGGCGTCGGCGTAATCGACGACGCCGTGCTGCAGATCGACGGTCAGGCTGTCGAAGCCCTGCGCCGCCATGATCTCGGCGCCGAACGGGCTGGCTATGGACAGCCAGCCGTTGATGGTCTGCTTTCCGTCTTCCCATGCGGTCCTGAGCTTGTTGGGGATCATCGTTCAGTCCTTTCGGTGGCCCGGGGGAAACCGTACCCGGCCCCGCTCCGGTGCGGATCGCCAGTGAACGGCTCTCAGCCGATCTCTTCGACGCAGACAAGGCGTTTTTCGGCGATCGAAATATAGGCGGCCTCTGCAAGCATCAGCGCGCGTCGGCCGTCCTCGAACCCGACTTCGGGCGGACGGCCGGCTTCAACGCTGTCAACGAAGGCGGAGATCTCGGCATTGTACGCTTCGGTGTAGCGTTCGATGAAGAAGAACTGGTAGGGCTCGGCGGCTTCCACTGTCGTGGAAGTATAACGGCGCATCTCGTGCTGTTTGCGGTTGTCGCTGAGCACCATTCCCTTCGAGCCCAGCAGTTCGACGCGTTGGTCGTAGCCGTAGACGGCAGAGCGTGAGTTGTTGATGTGGCACTGCTTGCCGGTACCGGTGCGCATCACGATCATTGCGGTATCGACATCCATCAGTTCCGCGCCCAGCGCCGGATCGATCATCGGACCGGCGACCGCGAACACCTCGACCGGTTCCTCGCCGAGCATGAAGCGGGCGAGATCGAAATCGTGGATCGTCATGTCCCGCAGCAGCCCGCCCGCCGCCTGCAAATAGGATTTCGGCGGCATTCCGGGATCGCGCGAGGTAATGATCACCTGATGCAGGTCGCCGATTTCTCCGGCCAGCACGGCGTCGCGCGCCGCGCGGTGGCCGGGGTCGAAGCGGCGGTTGAAGCCGATCTGGATCGGCACGGCGGTGCCGGCGATCCTGTCGGCGCATCTGTTGACGCGGTCGAGGCTCAGGTCGATCGGTTTTTCGCACAAAACCGGCTTGCCCGCGGCAACCGCCATTTCGATATAATCGGCGTGCGTCGGCGTCGCCGTCGCGATCAGGACGGCGTCAACCTCGCCGGATCCGAAAATCGCTTCCGGCGACGCCGCAACGGGCGCGCCGCTGGCCTCGGAGACCTCCCTTGCCGCCGCTTCGTCTATGTCGAACACCGTTGCAAGACGCGATTGCGGGTGGCGCGATATGTTCAGCGCGTGCATGCGCCCGATCCGTCCGCAGCCGAGGATGGCAACGCGCAGCATTTGTTCCTCCTCCGAGAATCCGGCAACATTCCATGCCCCGCCGCAATAGTTGTTGCAGGAAACCGATACTGTCAATATTCAATTCCAAAGGGGATAACCCGACTCGCGGTGGGAGAAGTTCGATGACAGGGGAAACCAGAAAGCTGACGATGGCGCAGGCTCTCGTTCGCTATCTTTGCAATCAGCATACACTGCTTGACGGGGAGAGAATTCCGCTGTTCGCCGGGGTTTTCGGAATATTCGGCCACGGCAATGTCACCTGCCTTGCCGAGGCGCTGGAGGCGGTGCAGGACCAGCTGCCGACATGGCGCGGCCAGAACGAACAGTCAATGACGCTGGCGGCCATCGCTTTCGCCAAGGCGAAAAAGCGCCGGCAGATCATGGTGGCGACAAGCTCGATCGGGCCGGGCGCCACCAACATGGTGACGGCCGCGGGCGTGGCGATGGCGAACCGTCTGCCGGTTCTGATCCTGAGCGGCGATGTCTTCGCCAACCGCAGGCCCGACCCGGTGCTTCAGCAGGTCGAGCATTTCGGCAATCCGACGACTTCGGTCAATGACGCGTTTCGCGCCGTGACCCGCTACTGGGACCGGATCAGCCATCCCGAGCAGATCATCTCGTCGCTGCCGCAGGCGGTGGCGGCAATGCTGGACCCGGCCGATTGCGGGCCGGCCTTCATCGGCCTTTGCCAGGACACGCAGGAGATCGCCTTTGACTATCCGGAGGCCTTTTTCGAGCCGCGGATGCACGAGATCCCGCGGCCCCGGCCCGACAAGCGCCGCGTCGCGGCGGCGGTTCAGAAACTGCACGAGGCGAAGCGCCCGCTGATCATTTCGGGTGGCGGAGTGCGCTATTCCGGGGCGGAGGAGAAGTTGGCGATGTTAGCGGAATCGCGGGGTATTCCTCTGGCGGAAACCATTGCCGGCAAGGGCGCGGTGACGCACGATCATCCGGCGCATGTCGGGCCGATCGGCGTGGTCGGATCCAGTTCTGCCAATGCCATGGCGGCGGAGGCGGATATCATTCTGGCCGTGGGGACGCGGCTTCAGGACTTCACTACCGGGTCCTGGACGGCGTTTTCGCCGGATGCCGAGTTCATTTCGGTCAACACGGCGCGCTGGGACGCCACCAAACACCGCGCGCTGGCCGTCGTCGGCGATGCCCTGGAAACGGTGGCGGAGATCGACGCCGCGCTGGGCGACTGGAAGGCAGACAGCGGCTGGACGAAAAAGGGACGCGCCGAAATGGCCGCCTGGAACCGGCTGGTGGACGAGCACCAGAAACACACCAATGCGCCGGTGCCCACCTATGCGCAGGTTGTCGGCGTGGTGAACCGTGCCGCGGGCGAGCGCGACCTCGTCCTGACAGCCGCAGGTGGTCTTCCCGGTGAAGTCACCAAGGGCTGGCGGGTAAAGACCCCGGGCACCTTCGATTGCGAATTCGGCTTTTCCTGCATGGGCTACGAGATCGCCGGCGGCTGGGGCGCGGCGATGGCCGATCCTTCGCGCACGCCGATCGTGATGACCGGCGACGGCTCTTACCTGATGATGAATTCGGACATCTATTCCTCGGTGCTGACCGGCCCCAAGATGATCGTCGTCGTGTGCGACAA
>JBHHXR010000133.1:0-9563 GCA_046757205.1 Paracoccaceae bacterium | reverse complement strand
TTTTTTTTAAGGCGTTTCCCCGGCCTCGCTCAGACATTGCCCCAGGTTAGACACACCCTGCCCCATACGGTAGAATACGCCGTTCAGGGTGCGTTGAAGATCCGGCGGGGTCTCTCAATAGGGCCGCGTGGCATCCAAAAGCAGAACAACCGTGACCCTCGCCGGCCGTGCCGACGATACCGATGCCCATGCAAGCGGCTGCGAAGGCTTTTGATTCGTCATTTGCCTAGGGGGTTGGGTCATGAAACTCAGGCAGCTCGAATTCGTCATCTGGGTAACCCGATTGGGAAGCTTCAGCAAGGCTGCTTCCAAGCTTCGCATTGCCCAGCCTGCCATCAGCAAACAGATCCACGCACTTGAAGACGAATTCGGCGTCGAGCTGTTCCACCGGGATGGCCATGGCGCCGTTCCGACGAATGCGGCGAAAATACTGTGCCGGGCTGCCGAGAAGATATTTGCGCAACTCGATGACGCGAAGACCGCGATCTTGAATTCCAAGGAAAGTCCTACGGGGGTCGTCCGCCTGGGCGTGCCCCCTTCGTTATCGTCGTACTTCGCGACGAACGTGGACGACCTTATCAGGTCCCGATATCCGGGAATATGCCTCAAGGTCAGCGAGGGGTGGACGGGGTTTCTGTATGACTGGATCGTCAGCCATACCATCGACCTGGGCATCATCTACAGCAGTCAGGTTACGGAGCACCTGGTTTGGGAGCCCTTGGTCACGGAAGACGTATGCGTGATCGGAATGCCCACGGACAAACCTTGTCAAACGGTTTACTCCCTTACCCAGGTCGCCCAGCTTCCCCTTGTTCTGCCGCCGCGTCCGCACGGCCTCAGGCTTGTTATCGACAAGGTATTTTCAAAACACGGATTGTCGCCGAATGTCGTCAGCGAAGCCGAGGTCTGGAGAATCCTCAAAGACCAGGTCGAACGCGGGGACGTGTTCGCGCTCCTGCCGCCGTCAGAAGTGCGGGAGGAGATCGAATCCCATCGGCTTTGCGTAACGCCGATTGCGAAGCCGGGAATCAAGAGAACCCTGTGCGTCGCGCGTTCCGGCCAGAAACGCATGACCAAGGCGGTGGAAAAGGTCTTTGAAACGATTTTCGATGAAACGAATCTGCGCCTGCCGATGGACCAGTGGTACCTTCCGGTCTCGCCGGCCGGAGAAAAACGGGAACACGCCTGATCAGGCGTTGACCGCCTTTCCGAGATACGCTTCCAGAACGCCTGGATGATCGAGAATATACTTGCGCGAGCCCGACGTCAGGACCGTTCCTGATTCCAGGACATAGGCGCGGTCGCAGATGCTCAGCGCCATCCGCGCCATCTGTTCGACCAAAAGCAACGTGACGCCATTCTCACGAAGCTTCTCGAAAGTCCCGAAAAGGGACCGTACCAGGATCGGCGCAAGGCCCAGGGACGGCTCGTCCAGCATCAATAGTTTCGGCCGGCTTATCAGGGCCCGGGCGATGGCGACCATTTGTTGTTCGCCGCCGCTCAACAGGCCCGCCTTCTGGCCGAGGCGGTCCTGGAGACGGGGAAACATTTCGAGCAGTTCGTCCATGTCCTGCCTGACGGCGCGCGACTGCCGGGCTCTCAGACGCCGGAACGCCCCCAGTTCAAGGTTCTCGAGCACGGTATGATCGGGGAAAAGCTGCCGCCCTTCGGGGACCATGCACAGACCGCTCCCGGCGATCCTGGCGGCGGACAGGCCGGTTATATCCCTGCCGTCGAATACGATGCGCCCCGAATCCGCCCTGTGCAGTCCGGAAACGGTCCTCAGCGTGGTCGATTTGCCGGCGCCGTTGCTGCCCAAGATCGTGACGATTTCGCCCTGGCGCACATTGAACGAAATGCCCTTGATCACTTCGAGCGATCCGTATCCGACGCGCAGGTTTTCCACCTCAAGCATCGCCGCCCACCGTCCCAAGGTACGCTTCGATGACCCGCTCATCCCTCTGAATCGAAGCCGGATCGCCGCGGGCGATGACTTCCCCGTAATCGATCACGGTTATGTGGTCTGAAATCGTCGACACCAGGTCCATATGATGCTCGACCAACAGGATGCCCATCCCCAGTCGACGCAACGATTCGATCAATTTCTTGAGGGCGTCGATTTCCTCGGAGACCAGCCCCGCCGCCGGTTCATCGAGAAAAAGAAGACGTGGCCGGACCGCCAGCGCACGGGCGATTTCCAATAGTCTTCGATGTCCGTAGGACAGGGCGTCGGCGGACGTGTGTATTTGATCGCCCAACCCGACGAACTCCATCAAGGATTTCGCTTCGGCGAATCTCAACCGCTCTTGATTGCGTCCGCGGCCCGTTCTGAACAGCGAATCCCACAGGCGCGTTTCTGAATGCAGCTCGAACCCCACCATGACGTTCTCGATGGCGGACATATCGCCGAACAACTTGACGGTCTGAAACGTCCGGGAAATTCCGATATTGGCCGCGGCGTGCAAAGACGATAGTTCCAGGGGCTTGCCGAGTACGCGTATGGTTCCGCCATCGCGTCCGTAGAAGCCCGAGAGAAGGTTGATCAGCGTCGTTTTTCCCGCGCCGTTGGGGCCGATAACGGCGTGAACCTGTCCCGGCATGATCGTGAAGGAAAAGTCCGCGAGGGCCGTCAGGCCGCCGAACGCCTTGGACAGCCCCTGAACCTCCAGAAGCGGCGAGGGTTGTGCATCCGAGCCCTCGGCGGGAACGACCATTCCGGCGACCGGAGCCGGATCTGAACGGGTTTCATCGACGGATTCGACCGAAGTTTCCGGGCCATCCGAACCCGGGCGACGCCGAAAGATCCCGGCGACACCATTCGGCAGAACGTACAGCGTACCCAGTATGAAAACGCCGTAGACGATCAAGCGAATCCGGTCGAAATCGTGGAGAAGTTCGGGCAGCAGGGTCAGAACAGTGGCGCCGATCAGGGGGCCGACCAGCGTTCCGGCGCCGCCGAACAGGACCGCCAGAAGAAAGAATACGGAGTTGAAAAACTCAAAACTGTCCGGGTTGACGAAGTTCTGCTGGTGGGCGAACAGGGCGCCGCCGAGCCCGGCGAAGGCGGCGCTGATGATGAAGACCTTTACCTTCTCGCGATAGACATCGATTCCCACCGAGGCCGCGGCGGTCTCGCTGTGCTTGATGGCCTGCAGGCGGCGGCCGAACTCGGAGTGAATGAGGTTGCGCTGGAAAAGGATCGCCATAACGACCACCGCCAGGGCGATGTAATAGTAATACGGCGTGGTGAAAATGAACGAGCCGATCCGCGCCTTCGGTACGGCCGTGATGCCCAGTTCGCCTCCGGTAACGCTGACCCACTCGAGGAGGATCTTCCAGATGACCCATCCGAACGCGATGGTCACCATGGCCAGGTATGGGCCTTTGACGCGAAGCGAGGGATAGGCAAGCAAGGCCCCGAAAACCGACGCGACGATCGTGCCCGCGACCATCCCGATCCAGACATTCAGTCCGGTAGAGACGATCATCGGGCTCGCTTCCAGGCCCTTGCTGACCAACGCCGAGGTATACGCGCCCATGGCCATAAGGGCCGCATGTCCCAACGATATCTGCCCCCCGTACCCGGCCAGGATGTTGAGGCCTATGGCGACGACCGCGTAGATGAACACGAGAATGAGCATGAACAGGTAGTAGGTTCCCGGCGTCACTATCGGCGCCATCACCAGCAGCAGCAGGCCCAGGGACCACATCCATCGGCCTGCCATGCGTGTGCTCATGCCCGCTCCTGCGTCGGCGTGCCGAACAACCCCTGGGGCCGCAGGACGAGGACCAGGATCATGAAGGAAAAGCCCAGGATATCCCTGATCCCGGTAAAGAAGTATCCCGAGGCGAGCGCCTCCAACGCCCCGTAGGCGATCCCGCAAAAGAGGATCCCCCGGGGAGCCTCGAGCCCCGCGATAATGGCGATGGCGAACGCCTTAAGGCCGAGGACGGTGCCCATCTGCGCTTCGGCAAAGGTAATCGGCACGATGATGAATCCAGCGACGCCCGCAAGAACGCTCGTATAGACGTAGGAAAGAATGCATATCAGCCGCGTGTTGATGCCCATCAGGCTTGTCACGTCGCTGCTATGGGCGGTCGCGCGGAAGGCCTTGCCTAGAAGCGTCTTGTAATAGAAAGCGTGCAGCAGAAGAAAGATGACGAGGGCGGTCACAATGACCAGAATCTGTTGCGGGAATATGGCGAAAGAGCCGAACGTGATGATTCCGCTGCCGAAGAACGAAGGAACGGGCTCGGGATTCCGGCCCCATATCAATTCGGCGACGTTGATGAAAAGGAACCCCACCGCCAGGGTGCTCATGATCCATACGTCGCTGCCGGTTCGGAAAAAAGGATAGACGGACACCCTTTCGCCGACAATTCCCAGAGCGACCATGATCACGATGATTGCCGCCAACGTGATGAACAGGTTGAAGCCGAACATCACATGGAACGTGAGGGTCAGCATTCCCCCCATCATCACCCACATGCCAAGGGCGAAGTTCAGCACCCGCATGGTGGCAAACGTGATGCTGTAGCCGACGGCAATCAGGCTGTACATGGCGCCCGTCGCGATGCCGCCAATCAGAATGTGAAAAAAGAAATTCACGGGTAACCCTTATCCCACATCGCTGACGGTGTGGCGATCGGGAAAAAATGCGGGGGACGCACAATCGGCGTTCCCCCGCATTGATCCAGGTCTTATTTCAGGGCCAGGGTCTTGGTATCGATGTACTTATGCTCGCCGCTGTCGAGAACGACGTACGGACCCTTTCCGTCATACTTGACTTCCAGGAGCTGCCCGTTCGTCCACCGGCCGAGGATCATGTCCTTCTCCGTCAGCGCATCGTGGCGGTTCCTGGTGAATACGGGCCGCTTGAAGTGGGTGATCAGGCCCTTGAACTCGGGAACGTTCTCAAGACCGGCCCGTATCGCTTTCGGGTCGGTGCCGACCTTGCCGATGACCTTGGCGAGCAGGTGAATCGCGTCATAGGCGGCAAAGAAGAACGGCGGTCCATCGATCGTCTCCCCTTTGTAGCGGCGGGAGTATTCCTTGAGGACCGCCAGCCGTTCCGGCGACTGCGGGCCGTCAATGGAAATCGTGGTGCTGACCAGCACGCCTTCGCCGCTCGGACCCGCCGCCTTCCAGAACGCCGGTGCCGCGATGCCCCAGGCGGAAGCGTAGGGGATCTTGTTCTTCAGCTTCAGTTTGGTGCGGGTCACGAACGAGTTCTCCCGGGCCAGGCCGTAGTTGATGATGACCTGGGCGCCGGCGCCTTGCAGCTTCAGGATTTGCGGCGTCATGTCCGTGTCGGCGGTGTCGTAGGTCTCATCGGCGACCGCTGGTTTGCCGAGTTCCTTCAGGCGGCGGTTCAGTTCACCCCGTCCGGTAACGCCCCATCCGGCCGTCCAGGTCAGCAGGCCGACCTTCTTGTAGCCGAATTTCTTGACCATGGAGTTGACCAGGAAATTCGCCTGACCACGCCCGAACATGCCCAGGCGGAAAACGTAATTGTCCCTCTTTTCTTCCCAAGCCTTGTTTTCGGTGATCTTGGTCGCATCGGTGGCCGGGCAGACGATGGGAACCTTTAGTTCGTCATTGATGATCGGCGCGGTGGCGAGCATCGCGGCGCTGTTGGTCGTGCCCAACAAGGCGATGACCTTTTCGCGTTCGACCAGTTCACGGTGGTTGGCAACCGTTTTCACCGGCTTGTGTTCGTCGTCCCGAACGATCAGGACGATCTTCTTTCCGTTCACGCCGCCGTTGGCGTTTACGGCATCGATGGCCATTTCGGCGCCGCGCCGGATGGACACGCCGACGAACGCGGCCGGCCCGGTCAAGGCGGCGGAAAGGCCGAGCCGGATTTCGTCCGCCGCTTTCGAAGAGCCTGGTAATCCCAACAGGGCCCCAGAAGCCGCAAACAGGATCGCCATCTTCATCATTGATCGTTTCATCTTTATTCTCCTCCCTCCAAAAAACTTAAGTTACTTTCCTCACGTACGCCACGCTCAAGGCCCCGGATCGGGCCTCTTTTCGTCCCATGGGCGCGCTGCCTCGAAGGCCGCGGCGGCCCTGAAAATGTCCGTCTCGCGATTGACGCGACTGACCAACTGCATGCCGATGGGAAGGCCGTCATCGGAAAATCCGCACGGCACCGATGCCGCCGGCAGGCCGCACAGGTTTGCGGGATAGGTGTATGAAACCCAGTCGACGGGGTTTTTGTCCGGCAGCTCGAGCGGCATCTGCAACCCGGCCTTGAATGCCGTCACCGGCAGGGTGGGCGAGACGAGCAGGTCGTATCCGCTCATGAACACCCGCACCTTCTCGCGGAACTCATACCGGGCGAAGACCTTCTCGTAGTATTCGTCGATCGTTTGATCGAGGGCGCCCGAAAGCATGTCCACCAGGTTGGGGTCGATGATGTCGCGGTTGCTAAAAAGCGGCCCCTTCAGTCTGGTGCCGACCCCGGCATAAAACTCGGCGAGCCAAAGGTCGAACGGATCGTCGAATACGCCGTCGACCAGATCGACGTCGCACCCTAACTCTTCGAATACCTTGACGGCGTCGGAGACCGCGGCCCCGACCTTGCCGGTCGGCTCGGCATACCCAAGGGTCGGGCTCCACGCGATCCGCATCCCCTTGACCGGCTGTTCGCAGGCGCCCAGGAAATCCGGGACCGGTTCGGCCACGCTTGCCGGGTCGCGGGCATCGAATCCGGCGATCACCTGGAGCACCAGGGCCGCGTCGCGGACGGTGCGGGCAAGGGGACCGACATGGGCCAGTGTCGGCGTCGCCGCCGGCGGAAAGACCGGGACGCGGCCGAACTGGGCCTTGATACCGAAAAGTCCGCACAAGGCGCTTGGAATCCGGATCGAGCCGCCCCCATCCGTGCCGAGTGCCGCCGGATAGGCACCCGCGGCAACGCTTGCGGCAGCGCCGGCGCTTGACCCGCCGGTGGTCTTGTCCGTGTTCCAGGGATTGCGGGTTATGCCGCTCAACGGGCTGTCGCTGGACGCCTTGAGGCCGAACTCGGTTGTGGTGGTCTTGCCGACGATGCAGGCCCCCGCCGCCTTGATGCGCTCGACCGACGGCGCGTCCGAACCGGCGATATTGTCCTTCATGGTGAGGGAGCCGAATGTCTGGCGCACACCGCCGACGGCGATCAGGTCCTTCACCGACATGGGCACGCCGTGCAGGGGGCCCAGATCGGCGCCATCCATGACCAGTTTCTCGCATCGCCGGGCATTCTCCATGGCCGTATCGGGGGTCAGGGTCACGAACGCGTTCAGCGCGGGCTCCAGGGCCCCGATCCGGTCAAGGCACGCCTGCATGATTTCCACGGGCGACACCTTTCGCCGACGGATGTTCTCGGCCATTTCGTAGGCGCTCATGAAATGAGCGTCCTCCACAGACCGGTGTTCTTCCCGCGGTGTGTCGGCAGCGGCTGCTCCAGCGTGAGTCATTTAATCCCCATGCCTCAGAAAGGTGCGTACGCGCCGCGGGCGATCGCCTCTGAATCCCAGAAACAGGCGGCGAATTCGGCCATGATTTCCCGCGGCTTGAAACCGCGTCCGACGACGGTTGCCCTGGTTTCTTTCGTGCCGTCCGGCTCGCCCCACGATGGGGGGATGAACGCGCCGTCGATGTATTGGAACACCACCGGATGGTCCGTCTTGGGGTTCGCGGTTATGCACTTCAGCCGATAAAGGTCCGACCCGCATCGCTCGGCGATTCTTGCGACCGTCCTGGCGATACGGAAGATATCCGCGCTTCCCTCCAGCGTCACATGCGCCGCCCGAATCGGCATACGACCGGATTCAGCGTTTGACCGCGGGTCGCTCAGGGAATTGTTCACCAGACACTTGATAGCCCGTCTTGCGGGGCCATTGATGTCCAGCGGCGTCAGTTCGACGGCGCCTTTGTCCAATGCGATTTCGCGGCCGTATGCGGCCTCTTCCCTACCCAACGGATTCCACTCCATGACGGAGAATGCAGAAACCGCCCCATGTCGGGCGACATGGACCGGCGCGAAGGGATTGGTCCCGGCAAGGTCGGATATGACGGCGCCGCAATCGTCGTTCGAGACCAGGTCCGACTTGTTCAGAATGACGATATCGGAACGGGCCACGAAGGGAGTAAGCGGAGAGTCCTTGCCCAGGAAGCCGCGGGCCGCGGCGGCATCGACAACGGTTATGATGGCATCGAAGCGGTAGGTCAGGGCGAGGCGGGAGTCGGTCAGCAGTTGATAAAGGGCGGCCAAAGGGGCGGCGTCGGCCGCGATTTCAATGATGACCTCGTCATACGGCAACGCAGCCCCCACCAACCCCATCCGTCGCAGATGAAGATGACTGAGGGCCTCGATGACGTCGCATTCGTGCATGCGGAAGCACACGGAACCGTTCTCGAGAACCGCCGTGCGCCCGTCGGGTCTTGACGTTTCGGGTGGGAGGGGGTCGAACGCACCCCGATCGGGAACAATGTGCGCCCTCAGCCGTCCCTCGGGCCGGCACATCAGGTGGCGAATGACCGACGTCTTCCCGCTGCCCCGGGGCCCCGTCAGCAGGCGAACGGGAATACGCGGATCGACATCGGCCAGGGTCGCTTGCGGATCAAAGCGCGTCACCGTCGATCGGTCTTCACGGGCGGTATTTGGTGGTGCGAAATTCATAACGGACCCGGCCCTTCAAAACGCGATGGCCTGAGGGAACAAAACGTCACTCAAGCCACGCAATGGCGCGCACCGGCGAGCCGCTTCCGTTGCCGACCCTGAGCGGCAGTCCCTGGAACTCGAATTCGCCCTTGTTCACGACTTTCTCGAGATTGCACAGCCATTCGTAATGGGTGATGCCCCTGTCGCGGCAGGTGCGGTGGTTCGGAAACAAGTTGTCGGTGGGCCTGTCGGTGGAAGGGCCTTCGACGCCGTGGACCTTGGATCCCCGGTCGGCCAGCCAGTGCGTGGCCCCGGCGGTCACGCCCGGATTGCTCCACACCACTTTGTCGGTCGGATAATGACGTTCATGAAGCCCCGTATTCAGCAGGACGATGTGTCCGTCGACGGTAACGCCGTTCTTCTTCTCGGCTTCCTCGAGGTCTTTGGCGTCGATGTCCGCCAGGTCCGGGATGTGCCGCAGATCGAGACACACGGCCTTGCCCATGAACATATCGAGAGGCATCTGGTCGATCGGAAGTCCGTCTTTCTTGACGTGATAAAACGAGTCCACGTGGGTGCCGATGTGATCCACCATGCCCAGGAACGTGGTCGCGCCGCTCAAAGGGTCGCCCGGCACGCCATTACCCATCTTGAGAAAGTCTTCGTGGGTCAGATGCGGAACGATAATCGGCCTGGGAAAGAATTTGTGTGACGGCATGCCGTTGGTCAGCGTTACCGTCAAGTCAACCATTGTCCGTGCCATGTGCCTTCCCTCCAAAGTCCGTTTACTCCTGCGAACTCGGGGGGAAGTGTAGGAAACACAAACTCCGCTATACCAATAGCATAAGGGCCAAACTCCTATAACCGTTGGTTATAGGGCCCTGACGGTCGGACAGGCGCGGGATTGCGCCG
>JBHHXR010000132.1:0-9582 GCA_046757205.1 Paracoccaceae bacterium | reverse complement strand
AGCCCCGGTCCGGGCAGGATATTTGCCGGAACTCAGAATGCCTTGCCGGTTGGAGATTGCGCGCGGCGCAGGGCGCCGGCATTGGCGGATTTTGCTTGCGCTCGGCACCCGGCATTGAATGATGACAATACCGGCAGGCGGGGCCGGGGCCGCGAAGCCGGGGGACGGCATGCACTTGAGCGCCGAGGAACGTGCCCAGAGGGCGCGCTACAACGAAGCCTATCTGCAGGGAGAGCTTGCGGCCGTGCGCGCCGTCAATCGTCATGTGTGCGGCTGCGACTACGGCGCGACGAGCTGGACGACGAGGCGCGAGGCCGACAGGATTGCCGCCGCGCTCGGGCTCGGCCCGGGGACGCGGCTGCTCGATCTTGGCTCCGGTGCCGGCTGGCCCGGAGTTTATTTTGCCAGGGAATTCGGCTGCGAGGCGGTGATGGTCGACCTGCCCGAGGCTGGTCTGCGCATCGCCGGCGAACGCGCCGCGAGCGACGGCGTCGCCGCGAGGTGCCGCGTGGCGATGGCGGACGCCGCCGCGCTGCCGTTCGGGGATGGCGAATTCGCCCTCATCCACCACGCCGACCTTTTGTGCTGCCTGGTGCGGAAGAAGGAGGTGCTGGCCGAATGCAGGCGGGTCGCCGGGCCGGGAGCCCGGATGATCTTCACCGTCATTTCGGTGGCGCCCGGCCTGCGGCCCGGCGATCGCGCCCGCGCCGCCGCCAGCGGGCCGGAATTCGTCGAGACGGAAACGGGTTATCGCGATCTCCTGGCCGCCGCCGGATGGCGCATCGGAGCGGTCCACGACCTGACGGCGGATTTCATCGCCGCCACCCGGCGCAGCCTGGAAGCCCACGAGCGCCGGCGCGAAGCGCTGAGCGAGCTGTTGGGCGAGGCCGAGATGGCCCGCCGCGACGGCGCGTCGCGGGCGCGGATCGCCGCCCTTTCGGCGCGTCACCTGCGGCGCGAGATGTTCGTTGTCGGGGCGGCGTAGGTGATTTGTCGGTGCCGGGGCGGCGGCGGGAAACCGGGAAGCCACGGTCGGGCGCGGACCGCCCGGCAGAGGCTTTCAACCGGCACCAAGCTGGCCTAAAATTGCCGGCTGTGCCGGTTTCGGTTTCATCGATCGGGGTTGGAATGCTCGGTTTTCGAAGGTTCAAGAGAAAAGCGATGATTCGCGATTTGGAGCCCCATTTCGACCGCGACTACTATCTTGAGCAGATTGCGCCGGATGCCACCGGCGTCAGCGATCCCATCGAGCATTACCTGGTGGAGGGCGCGGCGCTGGGTCTCGACCCGGCCGCCGATTTCTCGACCGAATTCTATCTGGCGAGCAACGCCGATGTCGCCCGGTCAGGGGTAAACCCGTTTTGGCATTTCATCATGTTCGGCAGGGAGGAGGGCCGGCTCGGCAGACCGTCGGAGGCCGGCGGCGGAATCAACGGGCGGATTCCGCCGGAGCGTGAGCGCAGCATCGTGGCGCAGGAGTTCGATCCCGGTTTCTACCGGCAGAACTATGACGGTCTTCCCGACTCCGACCGCGAGCTCGCCGAACACTATTGCACAACCGGCTGGCGGCTGGGCCATGACCCGAATGGCGATTTCTCGACCCGTCATTATCTCGACACCAATCCCGATGTCGCCGCGGCCAAGATCAATCCGTTCGTCCATTTCATCCTGTTTGGCAGGGCCGAGGGGCGCTCGCCGAAGGCGCCTGTCGCGGCCGAGGCGGAAAAAGCGCCAAGGTCCGACGAAAACGCGCTCGATGACATCATCGGTGCCCTGCGTCCGCATTTCGACACCGATCATTACCTGAACCAGTATCCCGATGTCGCACGGGCGGGGGTGGATCCCGTCCACCATTATTGCGCGATCGGCTGGACCGAGGGCCGAGACCCGCATCCCGAATTTTCGACGCTGTATTACCTCGAATCAAACCCTGACATCGAAGCGGCCGGAGTAAACCCTTTCTGGCATTACCTGATGGCGGGAAAGTCGGAGGGGCGCAGGGCCCGGCACCCGGGCGGGTACCGATCCAAGATCCTGCGCGATCTGCAGCCGCTGGAAAAGACCGTGCAGACGTGGCTGCGCGAGGATCCGCAACCGCAGCTCCTGGCGGCGGGCGCTCTGAAGCGCTCAATTCTGGGCGCCTTTGCGCAGGGTGCAACGCGCCTCGTGCTGTCGGTCGGACATGACCACTACCGCAACAACAGCGGCGGTGTTCAACTGTGTATCCAGCGCGAGGAGAAACTGGCCCCCGAATACGGGGCGGTCTATTTGAACCTGCATCCGTGGCAGCCCCTTCCGCGACTGGCCCACGCCGAAGACGACCCCGATCCGGCGGTCTGCCTTGTCCTCAACGGGTGCGATCTCGGCGTGACCAAAATGACGACACTGATCCGGACGGTCGGAGAACTGAACGGATTGGTGGCGGATACAAGGGTTGTTGTCCACAACCTGCTCGGCCATCTGCCCGAACAGATAGTTGCACTGGTGCATGCCACGCGAACGAAACAGTGCCTATTCTGGCTTCACGACTTCCTGTCGCTGTGTCCGAGTTTCACGCTTCAGCGCAACAGCATCACGTTCTGCAACGCCCCGGATCCGACCAGCAACGCCTGTTTCGTTTGCCGTTTCGGGGCCGAACGCAGGGATCATCTGACCCGCATTGCCGCCATGTTCGAGGCGCTCGACGTGCACGTCCTGTCGCCGTCGCGCGCGACCAGGGAACTGTGGGTCAACCGGGGCGGATTGAGAACGGCGGGGATCACCGTCGTTCCGCACATCAGACTGGTGCGCAAGCGGCGCAAGCAGAAACGCAGCCTGCCGAGCCGGGACGCCATCACGGTCGGTTATATCGGCACGCCGGCATCGCACAAGGGCTGGCCGGTCTTTGAAAAGCTGGTACGCGATTTTGGCCGGTCCGACAGGTATCGTTTTGTGTTTCTCGGCGTCGCTGACGTGAGATTGCAGGGTTTGTCCTGCGTTCCTGTTCACGTGACGACGGAAAACCCGACGGCGATGATCGATGCGGTCGAACAGGAGCGGATCGACCTCGTTTTGCACTGGGCAACGTGGCCTGAAACCTTCTCGCTTTCGACCTACGAAGCGCTGGCGGGCGGGGCCTATGTCGTGACCAACGAGATATCGGGAAACGTCGCCGACACCACGAGACGGCGGAAGAGCGGCATCGTCCTTCCAGACGACGATACGCTCTTCGCCTTCTTCGGCGGCGAAGAGATCGTCGACCTCGCGTCACGACGCCGCAGAGCCTATGAAGAGTTCGAGGTTCGATACAGCTTCGGCAAGATGTCGCACTCCGTTCTGCAGATGGAGGCCGGCTAGTGGCGGTGCACGCCTACACCAGTTTTTCCTATGGCTATCTGAACCGGGCGCGGGTTCTGGCCGCGAGCCTGCGGCATCACCACCCGGACTGGGTGATCTGGGCCGTGGTAACCGACAGGGAGCCGGATGGATTCACGTTCGACGTCGAGACCGAGGATTTCGACAAGGCGATCGTCGCGGAAGATCTGTTCGGAAACAGCGCCGGCCAATGGTTGTTCGGGCACGACATTGTCGAGGCCTGCACCGCCGTCAAGGGGCGCGCGCTGCAACATATCATGGCGGATCCGACAGCGGAAAAGGTGGTCTATTTTGATCCGGACATCTGTGTTTTCAACACGTTGAACCCGTTACTTGATCTTCTTGACACGCATTCCATTGTCTTGACGCCACACCAGATCACCCCTGATCGCGCGTCGGACAAGCGCGCCATACGCGAGAACGAGATCACTTCGCTCGATTACGGCGTGTTCAACCTGGGTTTTGTCGCCGTCAACAACGATGCCGAAGCGCGCCGGTTTGCCGACTGGTGGGCCGAGCGGCTGCACGACTGGTGTTACGACCGCCTGGATATCGGCGTGTTCGTCGATCAAAAGTGGTGCAACCTGGTGCCGTGCTTTTTTGACAACGTGAAGATCCTGCGCGATCCGGGCTACAATGTCGCCAGTTGGAACCTCAGCCAACGCAGGATGAAATTCGGCCCCGATGGCGAGGCGCTGGTAAACGGGCACCGTCTCCGGTTTTTTCACTTTACCAAACTGGGAGCCATCGGCGACGTGATGACGCAGCGATACGCGGCTGACAACGTGGAGATTTACGAGCTTTGGTGGTGGTACCGCAACGAGGTCGAACAGGCCACCGACCCCGCGATCCCGAGGGGTTGGTGGAGCTACGGTACCTTCGACAACGGCGAGGAAATACCCAAATCGGTGCGTGAACTCTATCGTGACCGCCAGGACTTGAGGGACGCGTTCAAAGAACCCGCCCGAGTGGACGACGGATTTTTCGGGTGGCTGAAGGCACAGGAATACCTGTAGAAATGGTCCCCGGGGGACATCGTGAATTTTGAGACACTCAAATGAAAAAGCGTTTTGCCGTTGTTTACCAAATCGGCAAGGTAGCGAGCACGTCGATCGTTGCGACCTTGAACGAAATCGACGCCGTCGAGGCCGTGCAAAGCCATTTTCTGGGAAAGTACTCGCTCATGGAAAGCCTCGCCACGCTGACGAGCGAGGACATATCCGACTATTTTTTTGAACACCAAATCGGTCAATTCATAGAAAATGCGAGACTTACCAGACGGATACGCGCGATTCGATCGGGCCGGGCCGACGAGCGGCTGCTGGTCATTTCGCTGACCCGTGATCCACTCGACTGGTTCAGGTCCAGTGTCGTTCAGGACATGGACGGCCATCTGCCGAATTTCAGGGTGCTTCTTGATTCACTGGGAGTGGCGTACGGCAATGATAGCAATGCCGTGGTCATCGCATTGACCCGCCTGTTCAACGTGTACGCGAAGATCCTCCATCGGTTTGACGGAATAGACAATACAGTCAAACTGTTGCGGGTATCTTCGGACGCGGTATTCGACGGCAGCTCGATCGAAAACGATCTTCAAAGCAGAAGGTTTTTTTACATGATGCTGCGGCCATTTGACTGGTTTCAGAAGCATTTCCAGAATGCGCTGGACATCAAGCTGGAAGACATGTCGCGATCCGATGGTATCAGCAGGTATTCGGATGAAACCGGGGATTTTTTCATTATCCGATATGAAGATTTGCAAAACGCGACGGCAACGTGCCTCGCCGAAATCGGTATCAAGAACATGCCGAAATTGAAAAGAGAGAATATAAGTAAAGACAAGCTGTTCTCCGAAGAAACGAAAAAGGCGTTTCTTTCGCCCGCCGCCGAAAGACTGAACAGTTTTTTCAAGAAGTCGGAATATTCGAAAACATTCGGGTACTCGTGACGGCAGGAACGTCCGACGCGACGGGCGGCTCCGGATGCTGCTATCTGGCGCCCTTGCGGCCGCGTCGCGCGTCGTTGACGGCAGCCTTGTTTCGGCGCCGCGAAATCGCACGCCGGAAGCGCAAAATCAAACCGCGAGGCCGGGGGGCTATCGCTTCATGCGTGGCGCGCGGGCGAGCATCCGGAACGCGAACCTTGCCACGTCCATGATGCCGGGGGCAGTCAGGGGCTCGTAGGCGTCGTCCCTGTCGCACAGCGCGTCGAAAAACAACCTTCCGTCCGGTCTTCCGAGATATTCGCGGGCGATGATTTCGTAGTCTTTGCAGTATCTTTGCGCCAGGCTCCGCCTGAGCTCGGGGGAAAGAATCGAAACCGACTTGGTGTCCTTGAACTCGGCGATGGTCTGGCGCACGAGGTATCGCCGAAAACGCTCGGGCAGGCGGGAGCGGTTCACCATGTCTATCAGCATCAGGGCTTTGCCGGGCAGGCTGGCGTTGAATATGGTGTCGCCTGAAATCAGTCCCGAATGGGCGCTGTCGGCGCCGATCGCGTCAAGAAAATCCGCGACGATGTTCGGACGGTTCTGCCGGGCCTCGAACGGGCGCACGATTATTCTTTCCTTGCCGAACGCCGCTGCCCAGTGCCGCAGCAGATCGAGATAATCAAGGTACTGTCCGTTTATCTTTTCCTGATGTGCGAGGTACCCTTCCAGCCCAAGTTCCCGAGGCGGGCGGGGGACGGTCTTGATCGCCTGGGTCAGGAGCGACTCAAGCCACTTGTCGTGCCGGCGCAGGTAGACGATTACCGAAATATCGAAGCCCGCGAAGAACTCCGCCACTTTGGACGCGTCCCGGCGAAGCATGAAACTCTCGGAACTGATGACGACCCGGTCGCATTTCGCCGTCGCCATCTCGTCGAGGAGCTCCGATTTCAGGGTGGCGGCGTCTTTCCTTGCAGGATTGCTGCCTCTGCCGCCGGCCCGATATCCCAGCGAGGCGGCCAGATTGTAGTGGAGCATTTCGCCGGCGCCCGGATCGCCGCGCCCGGTTTCAGGATAGAGAATTCCGCGATGCCTGAGCGTTCCCGCATTCACGTGGAGAAAATGCTGTATCGCCGTGGTGCCGGTCTTGTTGGCGCCGATATGCAGGAAAATCTTCGGCATGCATCACTCCTGTTGGTCTAGCAATGCCGGAAATATCAGGGCCGCGCCAGCCCTTCGCGCGAGGTCGGCGCCGTCTTTTCCTTCGATCGGCGCGGGGGAGCTTGCGCAGAGCCGGGCCGGCTCCGCCGCACCGGGGGTGCGGATGAGACGCCACGCCCGCGGCGTTGGGCGGCATGCAGCGCCCTATCTTTCGCGGCGGTCCCGGAAATCGTCCGGCAAGATTCCCGTCGCGGCGGGAAAAAAAACGGGTGGTTTCCGATGCCGCCGCAGGATTGCTTCGAGTACGCCCTTTTCCTGCCTTGGAATCACCATCTCCGCCCGCTAGATCGGGTATGAAGATGTAATCTTAACGAGTACGCCGTGTCCCGGATCAACGCAGCATCGCGCGTAATTTCGCAATACCACTGGACCAAGGCAAGATTTGCCGCCAGGCGGAAGCCGATCTACGCGCACCAGTCCGAGCAGATCATTGGCTATTTCGACCGGATTCTGGTCAAGGGCGGCCGGATGAAGATCGAGGGCTGGGTCGATGCGCCGAAAATCCACATCTCCACAGAGCTTGAGAGCACGGTAGTAACGCCCGATCTGCAGCGTGCGGACGCCCCAACCGTGAATTCCACGCCGGGCTTTTCCGTTTCACTGAGGGGCTCGCAGTTGCTTTTCTACGGGTTTTTTACGGTATCGGAGAAAAAACCCGTGCCGATCCAAAACCCGGTGTCGAATCTCGTGAACGCCGTTCGAACGGCGGTGTCGCTGGTTCCCTTTCCCCTGCAGTACGGGAAAGATCTGGTTTCCTATTTCCTGCGCGGCAACATTCATGCCGGCGACAGGCTTGAGCGTGCGCTCATACCGCTGGGAAAGGACGAGGTCATTCCGATTGCCGCCTCCGGATTGTTCGGGCGGCGCCCGCTTCCTGCCATCCTGTCTCCGGTCGACATAATCGTACCGGTTTTCAATGCCGATACCGATGTCAGGCGTTGCCTTTCGCGTCTTGTCCGGAACACCGATCCGATGCACCGGATACTGGTCATCGACGACGCGTCCACCAGCCCGATGGTCAAGTCTTTCCTGCAAGGCTGGGTCGACGCCACGCCCAATGCCCGGCTGCTGGAAAACGAATCGAATATCGGTTTCGTCGAGACGATCAACCGTGGACTCGAGGCGGCGCGCGGCCACGTCGTCCTTCTGAACACCGATGCTTTCGTTCCCGCCGGCTGGCTCGAGCGGCTGATGGCGCCGATCCTTGTCGACGATTACGTGGCCAGCGTGACTCCGATGTCCAATGACGCCGAGATTTTCAGCGCGCCGGTAGAGTGCCGGCGGAGCAGTCTGACCGACGGGCGGGCGGAGAAAATCGACAGAATCGCCCAGCGGCTCGACTGGCAAGCCTCGCTTTGCACGGCCCCGACCGGCGTCGGATTCTGCATGGCAATGAACCGCTCCTGGCTTGAGAGAGAACCGAGATTCGACACGGCTTTCGGCCACGGCTACGGCGAAGAGGTCGACTGGTGCCGCAAGGTCGCGCAAAAAGGAGCGGTCCATATCGGGATCGGTTGCCTGTTCGTGGAGCACAGGGGGGCGGGTTCGTTCGGTACGGGAAAGCTCGAAAGACTGCGCAAGAGCAACGCCATCATAGAGACGCGATATCCGGGATACGATCAAATGGTCACCCGGTTTCGAAGGACGGATCCGGTCATCGGCCCCCGCCTCGCGCTGGCGCTGTCCTCTATCGATGTCGGTGCGCCGGTCCCCGTATATCTGGCGCATCGCATGGGCGGTGGAGCCGAGTACTGGCTCTCCGAAAAAATCGAAGAACATCTGGAGAATCGTCAGGGTGTCGCGGTCATACGCGAGGACGACCAACCAGGCCGTGTGGTGGTTGAAATTCACTCGATTGACGGCGTGACGCGGGGATTGATCGACAGGCACGACCTTTCGGGTTTCCTGGCAATTCCGCAAAGGGTGCTGGTGATCTACTCGTGCCTGGTCGGAGGTGGCGACCCGTTCCGGATGCTTCGGATCTGTGCGCAGCGGCTAACAGAATCCGACCACCTGGTTTTCGTGTTTCACGATTTTTTCCCGCTTTGCCCGTCCTACAATCTGATTGGCAGGGACGGAAAGTATTGCGGTCTTCCGGAACGCCGCATTTGTGCAACCTGTTATGCCGGCGTTGCGGGATCCAACGGGCTGTGGAGGCAGTCAATCGACGATTGGAGAAACGAGTGGCGCGCCTTTATCGACCGGGCGGACAGTATCATTACGTTTTCGGAGGACAGCCGTAGGCATGTCCTGAAAGTCTGGCCCGAGTTGATGACCAAGACCCTTGTTCGCCCGCACGTCCCGCGGCATCCGCCCCGGCCGGTCACGTCGCCGGATGGAGAAAAGGTCATCGTCGGCGTTCTGGGAGGGATAGGATATCCAAAGGGAGCGGGCGTTCTGAAACGGCTCGCGAATTGCGTCGATGACCGCTTCGAGCTGGTCGTCATCGGTGAAATCGACGCAACCTTCTATGATCCGCGCATCACCGTTCACGGCAGCTACACGAGGCGCGAGATCGACAAGCTAGCGGAGACCTACGGCGTGACCTGCTGGTTCATTCCGTCGATTTGGCCGGAGACGTTTTCCTTCGCGGTGCGCGAATGCCTGGCGACCGGGCTGCAGGTGTTCGGATTCGATCTCGGCGCGCAGGGCGAGGCTCTTCGGGAACACGAAAACGGCCGGACGATTCCGTTGGAGACCGACGTGGATGATCTGAGGAAAATCCTGTCCGGTGAAGGACGGTCCGAAAATTCGTAGCCCCTTCCGCGCCGAGACGTTCAACGTGTGTGCAAGGTTGAAGACGATTGGCGTTATCCGACGGGAACCGAGGCCGAATTCCTGCCTGTTTCCTTCTTTCCGCTCCGGCTCGATATCATCTTGCGCCGGTGGAAGGCCGTGAACCGCCGCCCCCACCCAGGATGCCCTGCCAGGCATCGCGTTGCCGCTCCAGGGCCCGCGAGCGCGTGATGGCGGTGCGATTGGCGAAGGCAAGCGCTCGGGCTTCTTCGGGGCGGTCGATCAGTCGGAGGATGGTGTCGGCCCAGTTTTCTGGCGCGTCATCGAGCAGCATGCAACGGTCT
>JBHHXR010000131.1:0-9663 GCA_046757205.1 Paracoccaceae bacterium | reverse complement strand
CGGTCATGGTGTCGGAATGCAACAGCCCGGCCTCCAGCAACTCGCCGATCATGTAGCCGACACCGCCCGCCGCGTGGAAATGGTTCACGTCGGCCAGCCCGTTGGGATAGACCCGCGCCATCAGCGGCGTCGCCCCGGAAAGATCGGCGAAATCGTCCCATTCCAGCACGATCCCCGAGGCCCGCGCCATCGCCGGCATGTGGATCAGCAGGTTGGTCGAGCCGCCGGTTGCCATCAGCCCGACGATGCCGTTCACGTAGGCCCGCTCGTCAAGAATGTCGGCCACCGGGATGTATTCGTTTCCAAGCGCCGAGATCGCCAGCGCCCGCTTCGCACCGGCCGCCGTCAGCGCATCGCGCAAGGGCGTGTCGGGGTTGACAAAACTCGCGCCGGGCAGGTGCAGCCCCATGAATTCCATCAGCATCTGGTTGGTGTTGGCGGTGCCATAGAAGGTGCAGGTGCCCGGCCCGTGATAGGACGCCATCTCGGCCGCCATAAGCTTGTCGCGCCCGACTTCACCGGCAGCGAACTGCTGGCGCACCTTGGCTTTCTGGTCGTTCGATATGCCGCTCGGCATCGGCCCGGCCGGCAGGAACACCGCCGGCAGATGCCCGAAACTCGCCGCCGCGATCACCAGCCCGGGCACGATCTTGTCGCAGACGCCCAGAAATACGGCGGCGTCGAACACGTTGTGCGACAGCGCGATGCCGGCCGCCATGGCGATCACGTCGCGCGAAAACAGCGACAGTTCCATGCCCGGCTGGCCCTGGGTGACGCCGTCGCACATCGCCGGCACGCCGCCAGCCACCTGCGCCGTGCCGCCCGCCTCGCGCGCCGCCCTGCGGAACAGTTCGGGAAACCGCTCGAACGGCTGATGCGCCGACAGCATGTCGTTGTAGGCGGTGACGATGCCGATGTTTCCGGCCGTTCCCCCAGCCAGCGCCGCCTTGTCCTCGCCGGCAGCCGCGTAGGCATGCGCCAGGTTTCCGCAGGACAGATGCGCCCGCCTCGGGCCCTCGTCGCGCGCCGCCGCCACTTTGTCCAGGTAGCTGTCCCGCGTCGGTTTCGACCGCGCCACGATGCGTTCCGTCACCTGGACAACCGTGTCGTTCAAGTCCATGTCTTCCCCCGCTCAGTCAGCGTAGTGGACTATCAGTCGTGCCGGCGCGTCCATCACCGCACGCACCGGCGCTTCCGTCGGATCGTCGCCCGCCATCGCCCGCTCCAGCGCCCTTATCTTCTCCTGCCCGGCGATCAGCAGATGCAGGCGCCGCGCCGCCCGCAGCACCGGCGCCGTCAGCGTCAGACGCGGCTCCGGCGCCCCGGCCGCGCGCATCGGCAGCAGCACCTCGCGGCAGCCCGGATCGAGCGCCTCCGCCAGCCGGTCGGCGCCGGGAAACAGCGAGGCGGTGTGCATGTCCGCCCCCATGCCCAGCACGCAGCAGTCGAGCGGCAGCACGGCGCGCACGCCTGCCGAAAGCCCGCCCAGCACGTCCTCCGGCCTTTCACCCGGCGCCGAGAGCGGCACCAGACGCGCCGCCGCCGCGCGGCCGCGCAAGAGCGTCTCGCGCAACAGCCGTGTATTGGACCGCTCCGAGGTTTCCGGCACGAACCGCTCGTCGGTCAAGAGAACCGCCACCCTGTCCCACGCCAGTTCATGCGCAGAAAGCGCCCGCAGGAACGGCCCCGGCGTCGTGCCACCCGGCACCGCCAGCGCCGCCCGGCCACGCCCGGCAAGCGCCGCGTTCAGGTCATCGGCCACCCGTTCCGCAAGCGCCGTACTCTGCGTCTCGCGGTCGGGATAGACGATGATCTCCGGCTTCACGCCTCGATCTCCCGCCAGCGCCGGCCGTCGCGGTGCAGCAGCGCCAGCGCGTCGTCCGGGCCGGAACCGCCGGCATCGTAGGGCTGCGGTTTCTCGCCCGCTTCTTCCCACGCCGCGACGATCGGGTCGGTCCAGGCCCAGGCGGCCTCCACCTCGTCGCCGCGCATGAACAGCGTCTGGTCGCCGCGGATCACGTCCATGATCAGGCGCTCGTAGGCGTCCGCCATCTCGATATTGGACAGCGCGTCGGCAAAGGTCATGTCCAGCGGCACCTCGCGCAGCCGGAGCCCGCCCTGGCCCGGCTCCTTGATGATCTTGTGAAGCTCGATCCCCTCGTCGGGCTGCAACCGGATGGCCAGCGAATTGCCGCCGCGCGTATCGGCGTCCGGAAAGATAGAGTGCGGCGGGTCCTTGAAGATCACCGCGATTTCCGACATCCGGGCGCGCAGCCGCTTGCCGGTGCGCAGGTAGAACGGTACGCCGGACCAGCGCCAGTTGGATATTTTCGCCTTGATGGCAACGAAGCTCTCGCTCAGGCTGTCGGGATTGCCGGCATGCTCCAGATAGCTCCCTTCGCCGTTGCCGGCGCGGTACTGGCCGCGCACCGTGTCGGAAACCTCCACCGGGTCGAGGGCGCGGATCACCTTGAGCTTCTCGTCGCGCACCGCGTCCGGGTCGTAGCGCGCCGGCGGCTCCATCGCCGTCAGGCACAGAAGCTGCATCAGGTGGTTCTGCACCATGTCCCGCATCGCCCCCGACTGGTCGTAATAGGCGCCGCGCCCGTTCACCCCGATCGATTCCGCCACCGTGATCTGCACGTGGTCTATCTGGTGCGCGTTCCACACCGGCTCCAGCAGCGCGTTGGCGAAGCGCAGCACCATCAGGTTCTGCACCGTTTCCTTTCCGAGATAGTGATCAATGCGGTATATCTGCTTCTCCGAAACCACCTCCGCCAGTTCCCGGTTCAACAGACGGGCCGAGGCAAGGTCGCTCCCGAACGGTTTCTCCACCACCAGCCGGCAGTTTTCCGTCACCACGCCGCAATCGCGCAACCGGCGGGCGATCGGCGCGAACAGCCAGGGCCCGACCGACAGGTAGAATGCCCGAACCGGGTTGCCGTCTTTGCCGAGAATGCCGGCCAACTTCGGCCAGCCATCGTCTTCGCTGGCATCGAGGCGCACGTAGTGCAGGCAGTCGAGAAACGCCTTACGGTCCTCCTCGCTGCCCCGCGGCCGGTTTTCAACCTCGTCCAGCGCGGCGCCGATCCGGGTGCGGTATTCTTCGCTGGTCATCTGCGAACGGGCAGCCGCGATGATCCGCGAACGGCGCGGCATCTGCCCGGCCAGCATGCGGTGGTAAAGGCCGGGGAGTATCTTGCGCCGGGCAAGATCGCCGGTCCCGCCGAAGATGACCAGGTCGAACGCCTCGACCGGAATGATGCGAGAGACCATGCGGCCGCTCCTTTCCTAGAATCCGACCTCTTCCAGCCGCGGCATGTCGGCGCCGCGCCGCGACCAGGTAATTGCAGCCGCCGTTGCGGCGAAACGCAGACGCCTTTCCAGCGCATCGGTATCGAGCCCGGCGATCCGTGACGCCGGATCGCCGCCGGCGCCCAGCCGGTACAGCAGCGCCGCCTGAAACGTGTCCCCGGCGCCGACGGTGTCGATCACGGCTGTCCGCGGTGGCTCGACCGACGCAGTCAAACCAGTGGAAGTCCAGCCGGCGGCACGCCGGCCACCGTCGGTGACAACCACAAGCCCGGTGCCCTGCGCGGTCATTTCCGCCGCGAAATCTTCCGATGTTCGCCCCGGATACAGCGCCGCGAGGTCTTCCGTGCTGATCTTGACCAGGTTCGCCAGCCCGGCCAGATGCACCGTGCGTTTCCGCCAGATATCCATGTCCGGCTCGATTGTCGGGCGGACGTTCGGATCGAGCGAGATGAAGCGCTCCGCATTCGCAGCGGCCAGCGAAGCGAACGCATCCGCCACCGGGCGGACCGCAATCGAATAGGACCCGAAATGAAGGCCGGCGACACGCCTGTCCAGCGCCGGCAAATCCTCCGGCAGGACGCCGGAATCCGCCGAGTTCTCGCCGTAGAACGCGTAGGCCGGGCTGCCCGCCGCATCGAGCCCGACAAGGCTCAGCGTGGTCGGCCGGCCGGTCGCCAGAAGGTAGGACGTGTCGACGCCCTCCTCCTCCAGAACCCGGCGCAGCCGCGCCCCCATCATGTCCGTCGAGAGGCCCGTCAGCAGCGCCGCGTCAGCACCCAGACGGGCAAGGCCGACCGCAACGTTGAACGGTGAACCACCGGCCCGGGCCGCGAAATGCGCCGCGCCGGGTCCGGACTCACCGTCGAGAAAGAAGTCGAACAGCGCCTCTCCGCAAATCAGGTACATCCGGTTTCTTTCAGAATCCGCGGCCCGGAGCGGACCCGGCGGTGCGTCAATTCAGCGCGCGCTATGTTGCACCTGCGAAGAGGCAAGTCAACCTTGCCGGGAAACCCGAACCGGGCGCACGGCCGGTTTCTCAGCGGTAATGGAAGGAAATTCCGTCGCCGTTGAAAAGATGGCGTTTCTCCACCGGCGCCGTCAGCCGCAACCTGTCGCCCTTGGCAAAGTGGTGAATGCCGGGGATCTTTGCGATCACCGGCGCCCCGCCGGCCTGCTCGTGGAAGTAGACCTGCGTTACCTCGCCCAGCCCTTCGACCAGCGCCACCGTGCCCTCGAACACGTACTCGCCGCCATCGGTGATCGCCATGTCCTCGGGGCGTACTCCGAACCGCACGGATGCACCTGCGTCGTCTCCGCGGCTGGCGACCTGCACCGTCACCTTTCCCGCCCCGGCAACCTCGACCCGCGTCTCGCCGCCGACTTCCGCCACCTCGGCGTCGAACACGTTCATCGCCGGCGAGCCGATGAACTGCGCCACGAAGATGTTCCTCGGTCGCTCGTACAAGTCCAGAGGCGCGCCAACCTGCTCGATGCCGCCGCCGTTCAGCACCACGATCCTTGTTGCCAGCGTCATCGCCTCCACCTGATCATGGGTGACATAGATCATCGTGGTGTCGGCCATCTGCTCCTTCAGTTGCGCAATCTCGATGCGGGTCGCCACCCGCAGCGCAGCGTCGAGGTTGGACAGCGGCTCGTCGAACAGGAATACCTTGGGGTCGCGGCAGATCGCCCGGCCGATCGCCACCCGTTGCCGCTGCCCGCCCGACAGCGCCTTCGGCAGCCGGTCGAGATATTCGTCGAGCTGCAGTATCTTGGCCGCGTTGCTGACCCGGGTGTCGATTTCCGCCTTCGACGCCTTCGCGATCTTCATCCCGAACGCCATGTTGTCGCGCACCGTCATGTGCGGATAGAGCGCGTATGACTGGAACACCATGGCGATGCCGCGCTGGCTTGGCGGAACCTCGTTCACCACATTGCCGTCGATTTCCAGCGTCCCGGAGGTTATCCGTTCCAGCCCCGCGATCATCCGTAGAAGCGTTGACTTTCCGCAACCGGACGGGCCGACGAAGACCACCAGCTCTCCCTGCTCTATTTCCAGGTCGATGCCATGCAGGACTTCCACCGGTCCGTAGGACTTTCCGACGCCCGTCAGTTTCACAGAACTCACGTCCCGTCTCCTTCCCTGATTTCGCTCGCGTAGTAGGCCTGCCACGGTGGCAGCGTGACCCTGGCGCCCTCCCGCTCGGGCGCAAAGACATGGCCCTTCAGATCTTTCCATTCGCCCTTCGGCAGCTCGACCTGCGCCGTTTCCCGGCTCAGATTGACGGCAAAGAAAATGCGCCCCTCTCCCGAATGTGACCGGATCAGGCAAACCGTCTGTTCGCCGCTGTCCAGAATTTCCATCGCGCCTTTGACCAGGCTGGGATGCGCCGCGCGAAACGACAGCATCCGGCGATATGCATTCAGTAACGAATTCTCCGCCCCGTCCTGCGTATCCACCGCCCGCGACACGTGTTCCATCGCCACCGGCAGCCAGGGTTTGCCATCGGAAAACCCGCCGTTCGCCGCGCTCGACGACCAGACCATCGGCGTCCGGCAACCGTCACGTCCCTTGAATTTCGGCCAGAACCGGATGCCGTAGGGATCCTGAAGTTCCTCGAAGCTGACATAGGCCTCGGTCAGCCCAAGCTCCTCGCCCTGGTAGAGGCAAATCGAGCCCTTCAGTGACAGGATCAGCCCCAGATAGGCCAGCGCCGATGCTTGGTCGAGGCCCCAACGGCTGACATGCCGCTCGACGTCATGGTTGGAAAAAGCCCAGCACGGCCAGCCCTTGGCTACCTTCTTCTGAAACGTGCCCAAGAGCTTCCGGGTGCGCGCCGCATCGGGCCGTTCGGCGGACAGGAAATCGAAGGAATAGCACATGTGCATGCGTTTATCGCCTTCGGTGTACTGCCCCATTATCTCCAGCCCGTACTGCGCATCGCCAACCTCGCCCACCGCAGCGGCGGCGGGGTATTCATCCAGCAGCGCCCGGAACCGCTCCAGAAACGCCAGGTTTTCCGGCCGGTTCTTGTCGTAGAGGTGGTTCTGGAAATTATACGGGTTCACGTCCGGGGCGATGGTCGCGTTGCGCTCCTGCGGGGTCAGCGCCGGGTTGGAGCGAAGCTGCCGGTCGTGGAAATAGAAGTTGATGGTATCGAGCCGGAAACCGTCCACCCCGCGATCCAGCCAGAACCGCACCATGTCCAGAAGCGCGTCCTGAACTTCCGGATTGTGGAAATTCAGGTCCGGTTGCTCGCGCAGGAAGTTGTGAAGATAATACTGCCGCCGCTCGCCGTCCCACGCCCAGGCCGGCCCGCCGAAGATTGCCAGCCAGTTGTTGGGCGGCGTGCCGTCCGGCGACGGGTCCGACCACACGTACCAGTCGGCCTTCGCGTTATCTTGGCTCGCCCGGCTTTCGCGGAACCACGGGTGCTGGTCCGACGTGTGCGACATCACCAGATCGATCATCACTCGGATGCCAAGCTCATGGGCGCGCGCCACCAGCGCATCGAAATCGCCCAGTGTTCCGAACATCGGATCGACATCGCGGTAATCCGACACGTCGTAGCCGAAATCCAGCATCGGCGAGGTGAAGAACGGCGATATCCATATCGCGTCGACCCCGAGGTTCGCCACGTAAGGCAACCGGTGGATGATCCCGGAAAGATCACCGATGCCGTCGCCGTTTGAATCCTGGAAAGAGCGCGGGTAGATCTGGTAGATCACCGCGCCGCGCCACCAGTCGCGGTCTGCTTTCACACCGCTTGCAGGGCTCACCTTGGTTTCGAGATTCACGCCTCAGCCCCCTTTGATGGAACCGGCCAGCAGGCCGCGCACCAGATAGCGTTGCAGCGAAAAGAACACGCCCAGCGGCACCGCGATCGACACGAAGGCCGAGGCGGTGAGGATTTCCCAGTTGCCGCCACGGCTGCCCAGCAATTCGCGCAACCGCCCTGTCATCACCAGTTGCTCTTCGTTGTTTCCCAGAAACACGGTGGCCACCAGAAGATCGTTCCACACCCAAAGGAACTGGAAGATCGCGAACGACGCCAGCGCCGGAAACGACAGCGGCAGGATGATCCGCACGAATATGTCGAAATCAGAGGCGCCGTCGACCTTGGCGCTCTCGATTATCTCGCGCGGCAGGCCGGAAATGTAGTTGCGCAACAGGTAGATAGCCAACGGCAAGCCAAACCCGGTATGGGCCAGCCAGATGCCAATATAGCTCTTGCCGAGCCCCACATCGGTGTAAAGTTTCAGGATCGGGATCAGCGACATTTGCAGCGGCACTACCAGCAACCCGACAACGGTGGCGATCAACAGCGCGCGGCCGGGAAATTCCATCCAGCTCAGCGCGTAGGCCGCGTAGGCCGCGATCAGGATCGGGATCACGGTGGAAGGCACCGTAACCGTCAGCGTGTTGATGAACGACTTGCCGATGCCTTCGGTAAACAGCACCGTGCGGTAGTTTTCAGTGGTGAAGATCGGCGGCTCGATCGTGGTCGCGAATACCCGCTGCCCGCGCCTGCCCTTCATCTTGCTTTCGGACGCAATGACGAAGCTGCCATCGGCCTCCATTGTCAGCTTCGCCCCGTTCTTCAGTTCCGCGGTCTCGCCCGGCTTGAACGCCGCCGGCGCGCGCGAGGAGAAGCCGAACGCGGTCACCTCGCCCTTGCCCCTTTCAAAGACATTGCCACGGATCACCCACAGATCGCCCTCCTGCACCTGCCCCGTGTCCGGAGCTTCGGCGCGCGACACGGTATTGCGCTCTGTCGAGGTCAGCGCCGTCCACCAGCCGGAAACCGAAATCTGGTCCTTGTCGCGTAGCGACGACACCAGGAGCCCGAATGTCGGGATCGTCCAGATCACCACGAGAAGCAACACCGAAAGGTTGACGGCCCATGTCAGCACGGGGCTCTTGCCGGCCAGTCCATCCATCGCCCGTCTCCTATTTCATGTCCTTGCGGGCCTGGCGGATGTTCCAGACCATGATCGGCACCACAAGCGCCATGATGACCAGCGCCACCGTCGAAGACCGGCCGGAATCGAGCGCCCGGAACATCTTGTCGAACATCAGGTTCGCCAGCACCTGGCTGCCCCACTGGCCGTTGGTCATCGCCAGCACGATGTCGAACACCTTGAGCACGGTGATGGTGATCGTCGTCCACACCACCGCGATGGTGCCCCAGATCTGCGGAACCTTGATCCTGAAGAAGATCTGAAGCGGGTTGGCCCCGTCGATTACCGCCGCCTCGACGGTTTCCTCCGGGATACCTCGCAGCGCCGCCGACAGGATCACCATGGCGAACCCTGTCTGGATCCAGATCAGGATCACCATCAGGAAGAAATTGTTCCAGAACGGCAGCGTGATCCAGGCTTGAGGCTGGCCGCCGAGACCGACCACGATGGCGTTCAGCAGGCCGATCTGCTCGGTGCCCTCGCCGCGGTAGTCGTAGATGAACTTCCAGATCACCGAGGCGCCGACGAACGAGATGGCCATCGGCATGAAGATCAGGCTCTTGGCCGCGTTGCCCCAGGAAATCCGGTCGGTCAGCGCCGCCGACACCAGCCCGAAGAAGGTCGAGGCCGCCGGCACCACCACCAGCCACAGCATGTTGTTGCGCATGCTCTCGCGGAACTTGCTGTCGCCCAGCAGCCAGGAATAATTGTCGACGCCGACGAAATCCTCGCTCGCGGCGTCATAGAACGAAAGGATGATCGAGTTGATCACCGGATAGACGAGATACACCCCGAGGATGACGATCGCGGGACCGAGAAACAGCCACGGGCGCACCGTGTTGGCCCTTCGGATGTTCGCCGCCGCGCGCGGCCCGCGCGGCGGAAGGATCGCATCCAGCCCCCGGTTGGTGCCCCAGAAGTACAACAGGCAGCCGCCAACGCCGATGGCCATGGTGAAAACGGCATAGAACAACTGTGTCATGTCCCCCCCCCGTCGGGAAGTTTCCCGGCCTCGTTGGGGCGCTCCGGGATCGCGAACCGATCCCCGAGCGCGGTCAGGCGCCGGAGATCACCCGGCGCCCGGAAGGATCACTTTATGGCGTCCCAGCTTTTCTGGATCGCCGCCGCCACTTCCTTGGCATCGGCGCCTCCGGCATAGTCCACCATGCCGGTCCAGAAGCTGCCGGCGCCGACCGCGCCCGGCATCAGGTCCGAGCCATCGAAGCGGAACGTGGTGGCACCGAGAAGTATCTTGCCGAGGCCCTTCAGGGTGTCATTGCCATAGACATCCGTATTCACGCTCTTCAGCGGTGTCAGGAAACCCTGCTGCGCCATCCAGACCTCATGCGCGATCGGGGTCTTCAGGAAATCCATCAGCGCATGCGC
>JBHHXR010000130.1:0-9877 GCA_046757205.1 Paracoccaceae bacterium | reverse complement strand
ACGAATGGGAAGCGGCCACCATGGGCTATGCCAATATCGGCACCAAGTACTGGAAAGGCGAGGAGGGCCGCAAGGCGCTGATCGCCGGCAAGTCCAAGCTGACCGACCGCGATTGGGTGGAGGCCTACGCCGAACTGTCGCGCTGGGGGCCCTACATGGGTAACGGCTTCGAGGCGCAGAGCTATCCGGACAGCCAGAACCTGTTCACGCTTGGCCGCGCCGCGATCTACCCGGCGGGAAGCTGGGAAATATCCGGCTTCAACGCGCAGGCCGATTTCGAGATGGGCGCCTTCTCGCCGCCGGTTCTGCCGGGCGGGGACTGCTACATTTCCGATCACGTTGACATTGCCATCGGCATGAACGCGGCGACCAAGAACCCGGACGCGGTCAAGGCTTTCCTTGACTGGGCCGGCTCCGCCGAGTTTGCCTCGCTCTATGCCAACGCGCTGCCAGGGTTCTTTTCGCTGTCGAACCACGACGTGAAACTGGATGACGCGCTGGCGCAGGAAATGGTCGACTGGCGCAAGACCTGCAATTCGTCGATCCGGCCCTACGCCCAGATTCTCGGGCGCGGCACGCCGAACCTGCACACCGAATACTGGGTTACCTCGGCCAACGTGATCCGCGGCTCGATGACCCCCGAGGAAGCCGGCCAGCACATGCAGGACGCGCTGGACAGCTGGTACACGCCGCCGGCGCAGTAGGCAGACGCACGGCACAGGCGCGGGCCGGGTATCGCCCGGCCCGGCCAAACACCGACAGGAGGGGGCAGAAATGAGCGAAGAACCGCGCCGCAGACGCCGCTGGCACATCGCCATGTTTCTGGCACCGGCCGTGCTGGTCTACACCGCCCTGATGATCCTGCCGCTGTTCGGCACGCTGCAGCTTTCGCTCTACCAGACGGTCGACAACCATCCGGTCTATGCGGGCCTCACCAATTTCCAGACGCTGTTCGGCGACCCGAACTGGTCGGAAAGCTTCTGGCGGGCGCTGAAGAACAACACTTGGTTCTTCATCATTCACATGGCGGTGCAGAATCCGATCGGCATTGCCTTGGCGGCGATGCTGTCGGCCCCCGCCCTGCGCTTCAAGAGTTTCTACCGCACCGCGATTTTCATTCCGACCATCCTGTCCTTCGTGATCGTCGGTTTCGCCTGGAAACTGATCCTGTCGCCGCTGTGGGGCATCGCGCCGGGACTGATGGACATGGTCGGTTTGAAAAGCCTTTTTGCCCCGTGGTTGGGACTCGAGCGGACCGCACTGACGACAGTCGCGCTGATTTCGGTCTGGCAGTTCGTGGGCATACCGATGATGCTGATCTACGCGGCGATGCTGTCAATTCCCGACGAAATCCTGGAAGCGGGCGAGATCGACGGGCTTTCCGGCATCAGCGCCTTCTGGAAAATCAAGCTGCCGCTCATTCTGCCCTCGATCGGAATCATCTCGATCCTGACGTTCGTCGGAAATTTCAACGCCTTCGACCTTGTCTACACCATCGAGGGCGCAATGGCCGCGCCGAACTTCTCGACCGAGGTCATGGGCACCTTCCTGTTCCGCACCTTCTTCGGCCACCAGACCCAGCCGGGCGATCCGAACATGGGGGCTGCGATCGCCGTGATGATGTTCCTCATCATCCTCGCCGGCGTGACCGTCTACCTGTTCCTGATCCAGACCCGCATGCGGCGCTATCAGTTCTAGGGGGCCACGCAGAAAATGAGACACAACCGCTTCAACCATGCGCTGGCCCACGCGGCGCTGATCGCCTACACGGTCATCGCGCTGTTTCCGGTGGTGGTGATCATCATCAACAGCTTCAAGACCCGCAAGGCGATATTCCGCCACCCGCTGCGTCTACCCGACGGCGACACCTTTTCGCTGGTGGGATACGAAACGGTGTTCAAGCAGGGGGATTACTTCAACTACTTCCAGAACTCGTTCATCGTCACCGTCGGCTCGCTCTTCTTCATCCTGCTGTTCGGCGCCATGGCGGCCTTTGCGCTGTCCGAGTACCGCTTCAAGGGCAACACGCTGATGGGCCTCTATCTGGCCATCGGCATCATGATCCCGATCAGGCTGGGCACCGTGGCGATCCTGCAAATCATGGTGGCGGCGCATCTGGTCAACACGCTGACCGCGCTGATCCTCGTCTACACCGCGCAGGGCCTGCCGCTGGCCATCTTCATCCTGTCGGAGTTCATGCGCCAGGTTTCGGCCGACCTCAAGGACGCCGGCCGGATCGACGGCCTGTCGGAGTTCCGCATCTTCTTCCGGCTGGTGCTGCCGCTGGTCCGCCCGGCGCTGGCCACCGTGGCGGTGTTCAACATGATCCCGATCTGGAACGACCTGTGGTTCCCGCTGATCCTCGCTTCCGGTGAGGCGACAAAGACGCTCACCCTGGGCAGCCAGGTATTCATAGGCCAGTTCGTCACCGACTGGAACGCGGTGCTGTCGGGGCTGTCGATGGCAATCCTGCCGGTGATAATCCTCTACGTCATCTTCTCGCGTCAGCTTATCCGCGGGATAACATCGGGCGCGGTGAAATGACGATCAGCGTGCTGGCCGCGGGCCTCGGCAACATGGGCCGGAGCCACGCGCTCGCCTACCACCGCAATCCCGGGTTTCGGATCGCCGCCCTGATGAACCGGTCCGCCGTCGATCTGCCGCCGGAACTGCGCGGCTATCCTCTGCACGCGGAATTCCATGCCGCGCTGGAAGCCACGAAGCCGGATCTTGTCGCGATAGCAACCTATTCCGACAGCCATGCCGACTACGCCGTCGCGGCGATGGAAGCCGGCGCCCACGTGTTCGTCGAAAAGCCGCTGGCCACCACCGTCGCCGACGCGGAGCGCGTGGTCGCCAAGGCCAGGGAAACCGGCCGCAAGCTGGTAGTGGGCTACATCCTGCGCCATCACCCGAGCTGGCAGCGGCTGATTGCGGAAGCGCGCGCGCTTGGCGGCCCATATGTTTTCCGTCTGAACCTCAACCAGCAATCGAGCGGTGAGACGTGGGAGACGCACCGGAACCTGATGCAGACCACGTCGCCCATCGTCGATTGCGGCGTGCACTACGTCGACGTGATGTGCCAGATCACCGACGCGCGGCCTGTCCAGGTCCGCGGCATGGGCCTGCGGCTGAGCCACGAGATCGCGGCCGACATGTACAATTACGGCCACTTCCAGGTGCTGTTCGACGACGGTTCCATTGGCTGGTACGAGGCCGGCTGGGGGCCGATGATTTCCGAAACCGCCTATTTCGTGAAGGACATCATCTCGCCCAATGGCGCGGTTTCCATCGTCGCGGCGGAAAAGGGCGGCTCCGACGACATCGACAGCCACACCCGCGTCGGCGCCCTGCGTGTGCATCACGCCGGCACCGACCGCGCCGGTCGCTTCGAGCAACCTGACGATCTGATCGACCTGCCCGGCGAACCCGGCCACCAGGAACTCTGCGACCGCGAACAGGCCTTTGTGCTGCGCGGCATCATCGAAGACACCGACCTGTCACGCCACATGACCGACGCCGTACAGTCCCTGCGGATATGCCTTGCGGCCGACGAAAGCATCCGAAGCGGACGAGCGATTGATCTTTGAGAGGAAACATCCATGGGATCCATGAGTCTGAACAGCGTCAACAAGTCCTTCGGACCGGTCGAGGTTCTCCGCGACATCAATATCGACGTCGAGGACGGCGAGTTCGTCATTTTTGTCGGCCCCTCCGGCTGCGGCAAGTCGACCTTGCTGCGCATCATCGCCGGGCTCGAGGACGCCACTTCGGGCGACGTTCTTATCGACGGCCAGCGGGTCAACAACGTGCCACCCAGCAAGCGCGGCATCGCCATGGTTTTCCAGACCTACGCGCTCTACCCGCACCTGACGGTGCGCGACAACATGAGCCTCGGTCTGAAACAGGCGAAACAGTCGGCGAGCTATGTCAGGGAACGGGTCGAATTCGCCTCGAAGATGCTGGAACTCGAACCCTATCTCGACCGCCGCCCGGCCGAGCTTTCCGGTGGTCAGCGCCAGCGCGTCGCCATCGGCCGCGCCGTCGTTCGCAAGCCGCAGCTCTTCCTGTTCGACGAACCGCTGTCCAACCTCGATGCCGCATTGCGGGTGAACACCCGGCTGGAAATCGCCCGCCTGCACCGCGAACTCGACGCCAGCATGATCTACGTGACCCATGACCAGATCGAAGCGATGACGCTGGGCGACAAGATCGTCGTTCTCAAGGATGGCAGGGTGGAGCAGATCGGCTCGCCGATGAACCTCTACAACGATCCCGACAACCTGTTCGTCGCCGAATTCCTCGGCTCACCCAGCATGAATTTCTTCGATCCGGGCCTGCTGGGCATCGAAGGCGTCAGTACGGCCGGGCTGCGGCCGGAACACATCACGCTTTCCGGCGACGGGCGGCTCTCGGGCGAGGTCACGCATGTCGAACACCTCGGCAGCGATACCAACGTCTTCGTGCAGGTGGCGGGCTCGGGGCTTTTCACCGTGCGCCTGTTCGGCCAGTACCAATACGAGATCGGGTCCGCCATCGGGCTGAATTTCGAAACCGGCAACCTGTACATGTTCGACGCCGCAGGATTGCGGGTCCGCGCAAGCTGAGGCCGGCCCTCAGTCGCCCGACACGAAGGTCTCCAGCACCCAGTCGGCACCGCGCCGCGATTGTGTCAGGACGGCGCGCCAGTCGATCGGGCTGCGCACATGACCGCTGCGCGCGAAGCCACAGCCGTTTTCGGCGGTGCAGATACCGACCCAGCCGTCTTCGGTCAGCCGCTCGTGACCGTCGGGATAGGGCCCGCGCACGACGATGCGCCGGTACAGGCCCGCCAGCACCGGCGCGGTTTCCGACGGACCGGCGCGCATGACGGCATCCTCGCGGTCCCCGTAGAGCAGACCGAAGGCGTCGAGATCGTCGGGCCAATCGTGGAACGCGGCGGGAAAGATCGCGGTCCGGCTCCCGTCCTCGCCCGTCACCATCACGCCGCCGCCGGCCAGCACGCGGCCGAATTCCTGCCAGAACCGGCGGCCGGAAACGATGCGCCGGAACTCTTCCCGCCCGCTGTTGCCACCGAAACCGAGAAGAATGTCTTGCGCGGCCATACCGATCAGGGCATCGGCGTCCCTGTCCGCCGCAATTCGCTTCAGTGAGCCGACGAGTGCGCTGTAATCGCCGTCGTTCACCCGGTTCGGCGGGTTCACGGAGCGCCCCGCGGCCCGGCGCATCTGGTCGCGCACCCTCTCGAGTTCAAACGCGTCCGCCTGCAGCCCGGGAAACCATTTTTCGGGCAGGATACGCCCGCCACGATCACGCAGCACAACCAGCCGGTCGGGCATCACCAGGTAACTGACAAACCGGTCGCCGCGGACATCCACGACGGGTTTCTCCGCGTCCCGCCCGGGAGCGTAAACCGTGAATTTCTGCCCGCCCTCCGGCGGATGACATATGGCGGCGACCATCGGCTCGCGCGAGCCGGGGAACACCAGCGAGAAGATGCCGTCACCGGAGCAGCCATCCTTCGTCTCGTCGCAGAACCGGCACTTTCCCATCCGGTAGGTCGCGCCCTGCCGGCCATCCGCGCCGTGAATGCGAAGCCGGATCCCGCCTGCTGACCTTTCGAGCAGAAAACTCCCCGGAACGGAATACAGATCGACAGGTTTTCCGAACGGCACGCCGGCGGCCGCGCTCGGGCCAAGGCAGAGCACCATTGCGGCCACGCGGAACAATCGTCTCATGGCGGTTTCCCGACAGCTTCTGATCTCACCCAGTGTCGAACAGAAGCCTGGCGCAGGCAACATCGCCGTTGCCGGCGTCGGACAACGCCTCCGGCGACGGGTGAGCCGGTTGCCGCAACAAGTATTGCATGGTTGCCCGCCGGGAACATAATATTGCGGCCCCCGGCGCGGAGACTGCGAGATGACAGAAAAATCACCCCCGTCCAACTACGAGGACCTCATCCGTCTCATTCACGAACTGTATGACGGCCTGAGCCCTGCAAACCAGCAGATCGCGGTGTTCCTGACCCAGAATCCCAATGACATCGCAGTGCACTCGATCAACGTCCTGGGGCGCAGGTGCGGGGTGCACGCTTCCAGCCTCGTGCGGTTCGCCCAGCAATTCGGCTATTCCGGCTTCAAGGAGCTTCAGCGTGTCTTTCAGTTGCGGCTGGTCACTGCGGCGCCGGGGTTCGAAGCGCGTGCAAACCGCCTGAAAGCCGAACTCGGCGCCGACGACGCCGATGCACCGCGTGGCCATCTGAAAGACCTTGTCGTCCGCGACATAGCGTCGCTGGAGGAGGTTCTCAGCAACACCACCGAGGAATCATTCGACCGGGCGGTCGAAATCCTCAGGGGCGCGCGCAACATCTATCTGCTCGGCCAACTGCGCTCCGAGCCGATAGTCAGCCTTGTGCGCTACTTGCTGACAATGCTCGGCCGCCGGGCGATACTGCTCGATGCCAGCGGCGGACTGGCCACCCACATGGCACGGACGATGGAGCCACGGGACGCCCTGTTCGCCGTATCGTTCCGCTTTTACGCAACCGAAGTGGTGAATATCGCCGAAGATGCCCGCAGGAACGGTATACCGATCATCGCGATTACCGACAGCACCCTGTCACCGCTGGCGAAGTCCGCTTCGGTGCTGTTTTCCGTGCCCGAACACGAATACACCTTTTCACGCTCGCTCGCGGCACCGATCTGTCTCGCGCAGGCGCTGATGATCGGCCTCGCGGCAAAGCTGAACCGGAGCGACAGCCCGCGGATACCCACCGTAACCCAGAGATAGCAATCAGAGGGCCATGGGCTCCGGCGGCGCGGGCGGCGAAAACGGATAGGCCCCCCAGACCGACTGGTCGAAGTTCACCACCGAACCGGTCATCATGCCGGCGTCGCCGGAAACCAGGAAATTCACCGCGCGGGCCACCTCATCCGGGTCCAGCAGCCGGCCGAACGGCTGTTCGGCGGACGCCTTCTCCAGCCAGTCCGCAGGGGCGCCGTGGTATTCCCGCTGAATCCTGTCCTCGCCGTCCGACGCCATCCAGCCGATATTGAGCTGGTTGACGCGGATGCGGTTGCGCATGACCGAAAAGGCGACGTTGCGCGTCAGCGTCGCCAGCGCGCCCTTGGAGGCACAATAGGGCGCGATGAACGGTTGCCCGGCCAGCGCCGACATCGATCCGATGTTGACGATCGCGCCCCCGGTCGCCTCGCGTATCATCACCCCGATCGCCTCCTGCATCAGGAAGAACGGCGCACGGGTATTGACGGCGAACATCCGGTCGAACAGTTCCTCGCTGGTCGTCAGGATATCGCCCCGGTCGGTAAGGCCGGCGGCGTTGACCAGAATGTCGACCCGTCCGAAAGCCTCGTCCGCCTGGCGCACCACGTTGCGGCAATCGCCCACCGATACCAGATCCGCCCCGACGAACCGCACATCGCAGCCGGTTTCGGCCGTGATGCCGGCGGCGACCTTTTCGCCGTTGCCGGCACTCCGCCCGCAGGTGACGATTCCCGCTGCCCCCGCCTGCGCCAGCCGCCGGGCAACCGCCGCGCCGAGCCCCTGCGTGCCGCCGGTGACAACGGCGATCGTGCCATCGATCCTGTTCATCTCAGCCCCCTTCGATTTCATAGCCCGCCGCGCCCAGCGCCTCGGTCAGCGCCCGGTACCCGATGCGCGCGTATTCCAGCGGCGGGGCCTTCGCCGGGTCCTGCTCCGCCTCGACCACGAACCAGCCCTCATAGCCGGTGTCGGCCAGCCGCCCGACGATGGCGCCGAAATCCAGCGAGCCGTCGCCGGGCACGGTGAATGCACCCTTCAGGACGGCATCGAGGAAGCTCTCCCGGTCGCGGTCGAGCGCCGCAATCACTTCGTTGCGCACATCCTTGGTGTGGACATGGCTGATGCGCGGCCCGTGCTTGTCGATCACCCGCAACACGTCGCCGCCGGCGAACGCCATGTGCCCGGCATCGTAGAGCAGCCTCAGCGCCTCGCCGGAATGTTTCATCAGCAGATCGAGGTCGCGCTCCGTCTCGATCGCCGTCGCCATGTGGTGATGAAACGAGATCGGCATGCCCTGATCGCCGCACCATTCCGCAAGAGCGGTCATCTTGTGCGCGTAAGCCCTGATTTGCGCCTCGTCCAGCCGCCGCCGCGTGTTCAGCGCCGCGTCGCGGATGTTCTGCACCGTGCCGGCTGTCTCCCCGTAAACGATGCACGGTGCACCCACCGCCTTGAACAGCGCCACCTGGTCCGCGACCTGCGCCTTTTCCGCTTCCAGATCGTTGTCCAGAAGCGTGCCGGAGTACCACCCGCCGCACAGGCACATGTCGTGTTCTTGCAGAACACGGCCGAGCGCCCCGGCCTCGCGGGGAAACTTCCCACCCATCTCGATCCCGGTGAAGCCCGCCATCCGCGCTTCGCTGAGGCAGGCCTCAAGCGGTGTGTCGCCGCCCAGTTCCGGCAGGTCGTCGTTTGTCCACGCAATCGGCGCTATCCCGAGTCTTGCCTTCACCGTCACACTCCGATCCGCTGTTTCGCCCGGATCGCGTCGTGGTCGCGGCGCGCGGCGCGCACTTCCCCGCGCTCGCTCACCTGCGGCACGCCGACATCCCAGTCGGCGTCTCCCGGCACCCACCGGAACGGATCGGTCTCGATGGCAATGACCGTCGTGCGGTCCGTCTGCCTGGCCCACTCCATCGCCTTTTCCAGATCGGCGAGGCTTTCGACGCGCCGCGCAAGCGCCCCCATCGCCTCGGCATGCTTGGCGAAATCGACGGCGAAGGGTTCCTTCACGCGGCTGTCGCGGCCCCGGAGGACGCGACACTAGACGCCATCGAAGCCAAGCTGCGGAAGCGCGCGGCTTGGGTGACAAGGCAGCAGCGGTACTTCTCCCAGTTCCTGCCGCGCACGCCGGAGCGCCGGTTCGTCGCCGGGGAGACTCATCTCTACCTCGGCCGCCAATACCGACTGAAGGTCGTCCCGCATGTCCAGGAAAGCGTGAAGCCGATCCGCGGCTTCATCGTCGTGCAGACTCACCGGCCGACCAGCCCGGAGGTGACACGCGAATTGGTCGAGGCTTGGTACCGGGACCGGGCCCACATCAAGTTTCCGGAACGGATCGAACTCTGTCTCGGTCTGTTCCCGGATCCCGAGGCATTCAGGCCGATGGGTCTCATCGTACGCCAGACCCGACAGCGATGGGGGTCCATGTCACCGGCCGGACGTTTGCTACTCAATCGTCGTCTAGTTCAGGCCCCTGTCGACGCCATCGACTACGTGATCACCCATGAACTCTGCCATGTGGCCGAGCCTCATCACGGGGCGGCATTCTTTGACCTTCTCGACAAGGTGATGCCCGATTGGGAGCGTCGGAAGCAAAGGCTCGAACGGGCCATGGCCTGAGAAATTCCGAAACCGGTCGCAACAGACGCAAACGCGACTCCAATCCAAGCAATTTCGGACGCTGGATTTTCTTTCTCTCTTACAAGGAGTTATAAGAAATTCACCAAATCTGCTCAGTCATGAGGTCCGGAGAATTTGGGCCCTGAGAGACCGCTTCCGGGCTCCTGGCGCCGCTGCCGGTGAACAGCCGCACCCGCATAACCCTAAGAATACAGGGAAAATTTCGCGCCTGCGTCGGATGAGAGAACGCTTTCGCGAGGGCAAGTGGCGGAGGGAGGGGAATACCGAAAATCCCGTCTCGACGTAGCCGCCAGTGGCCGATGACAAATCGAGGAATCGAGGCGGGTGTTGTCTGATACTCGCAAACTCTCCGGAGGTTTTGGCTGCACGCGCAATTCGCGCAAACTTCTGACTTTACTCGTTTTTCCATTCACGCCTTGGTTTGCGAGCAACCAAACCGAGTTGTTCGAAA
>JBHHXR010000129.1:0-9914 GCA_046757205.1 Paracoccaceae bacterium | reverse complement strand
GCGCCCGCCCATGGGCGGGCCGGGCGCGAGGGGCGGCATGGGGTGGGGATATGCCGTTGAGGTCCCCGCTCTGGCGCGGGGATGACATGTCAGCGCAGGTCGGGCGGCAGGGCTTCCCCGGCGAGCGCCTCGACCGCTTCGCCCAGGGCCAACACCTTCGAGCCCTTCTCGCCGAGCCGGCGCAGCGAGACAGTGCCCTCCTCGACCTCGCGCTTGCCGATGGCGAGGATCACCGGCACCTTGGCCAGCGAGTGCTCGCGGACCTTGTAGTTGATCTTTTCGTTGCGGATATCGGCCTCGGCGCGCAGCCCGGCGGCCTTCAGCGCCCCGACGACCTCATGCACGAACGCATCCGCGTCCGACACGATCGATGCCACCACGACCTGCCGCGGCGCCAGCCACAGCGGGAAGCGGCCGGCGTGCTCCTCGATCAGGATGCCGAGGAAGCGCTCGAACGAGCCGAGAATGGCGCGATGCAGCATCACCGGGCGGTGCTTGGCGCCATCCTCGCCGACATATTCGGCGTCCAGCCGCTCCGGCAGGTTGAAATCCACCTGGAAGGTGCCGCACTGCCATTCGCGGCCGATGGCGTCGGTCAGCTTGAAGTCAAGCTTGGGGCCGTAGAAGGCGCCCTCGCCTGGGTCGAGCTCAAAATCGTTGCGGACGCTCAGGGTGGCGCTTTCAAGCGCTGCCTCGGACTTGTCCCAGACCTCGTCGGAGCCGATGCGGACCTCGGGCCGGGTCGACAGCTTGATGTCGACACTGTTGAAGCCGAGATCGGAATAGATGGTCGACAGAAGCGATATGAAGCGAGCGCATTCGCCTTCGATCTGGTCCTCGGTACAGAAGATATGGGCATCGTCCTGGGTGAAGCCGCGCACCCGCATCAGCCCGTGCATCGCGCCCGACGGTTCGTAGCGGTGGCAGGCGCCGAACTCCGCCAGCCTCAGCGGCAGGTCGCGGTAGCTCTTGAGGCCCTGATTGTAGACCTGCACGTGGCACGGGCAGTTCATCGGCTTGAGCGCGTTCACCCGTTTCTCGTTGGCGTGCTCCTCGTCGATCTCGGTGATGAACATGTTCTCGCGGTATTTCTCCCAGTGCCCGGAGGCTTCCCACAGCTTGCGGTCGACCACCTGCGGCGTCTTGATCTCCTTGTATCCTCCGGCGCTCAGGCGGCGGCGCATGTAGTCCTCCAGCACCCGGTAGACGGTCCAGCCGTCGGGGTGCCAGAACACCATGCCCGGGGCTTCTTCCTGGAGGTGGAACAGGTGCATCTCGCGGCCCAGCTTGCGGTGGTCGCGGCGCTGCGCCTCTTCCACCATGTGCAGATAGGCCTTCAGATCGTCGCGGTTGCAGAAGGCGACGCCGTAGATACGCTGAAGCATTGGTTTGGAAGAATCGCCGCGCCAGTAGGCGCCCGCAACCGATGTCAGCTTGAAGGCGTCGGCCGGCACTTGCCCGGTGTGGACAAGGTGCGGTCCGCGGCACAGGTCCTGCCAGTGGCCGTGCCAGTACATGCGGATTTTCTGATCCTCCGGGATCGCCTCGACGAGCTCCACCTTGTAGGGCTCGTCATTGTCCCGGTAGAACGTCAGAGCCTTGTCACGGTCCCACACCTCCGTGCGAACTTCGTCACGCAATGCTATGATTTCCCGCATTTTCTTCTCGATGCGTTCGAGGTCCTCCGGGGTGAAGGGTTCTTCCCGGTCGAAATCGTAGTAAAAGCCGTTGTCGATCACCGGGCCGATGGTGACCTTCACGTCGGGCCAGATCTCCTGCACCGCGCGGGCCATGATGTGGGCCGCGTCGTGGCGGATCAGCTCCAGCGCCTGCGCCTTGTCCCTGCTGGTGTGGATGGCGATTTCCGCGTCACACGTGACCGCCATCGAGAGATCCGACAGCTTGCCGTCCACGCTCCACGCGATGGCCGATTTGGCCAGCGAACGGGAAATATCGGCGGCAACCTCGCGGCCGGTGATCCCTGCCGGGTAATCTCGTTTCGCGCCATCGGGAAGGGTCAGGGTGACTGTGGCAGTCATGGCCGGTCTCCATCGGTTTGGCGCCCACGAAACGCCCGGTTGAAAGATGGCGCAACATCATGGGCCGGGCCGGTGAAGTCAAGCGCCGGATTTTCGGGATTCCCTTGGCTGGCGGCGGCACGGCGCGTCAGGCGGCACCGACCTTTTGCCAGCATTCCTCATAGAGCGAAACGATGCCGCGATTCATCGTCTTGGTCGAATTCTTGCTGACGATCCTGGCTCTGGCGGCCAGCGCCAGGTGCGCGCGCGCGCTTTCGTCAAGGTCAAGTGCTGCAAGTATCTTCTGCGCGATCTGCGTGACGTTCTCCTGCTCGACCAGCCACCCCGTGGTTCCATCTTCGATGGCTTCCGGCGCGGCGCCGCTGTTTCCAAGAACTACCGGGCGGCCCATCGCCTGAGCCTGGAGGGCGGCGAAACACACGCCGCATGGCTCGCCGAACAGTTCGAGAACGATCGAGGCCAGTTTGAGGGCCGCTTCGGGGTCGGCACAATGGCCGACCAGACGCACGTGCGGCGACAGGCCGGAGGCCAGGAACTTGCCCTCCAGCCGCGCCGCGCGCCCCGTGCCTCCGTCCTCGCCGACCAGAACGAACTGGGCGTCAAATCCGTTCGCGCGCTGGCGCACGGTGGCTTCCACCACCTCGCAGATCCGACCGATCCAGCGGTCGTCCCCGAGGCGGGCGGGCACGAGGATGATCGGCCTCGGGTCTTCGATGACGCCCCAGGCGCCGGCCAGGCTGATGGTGCGGGCGGTCGTTACTGCCGCTTCGTCGAACGCCTCGATGTTGATGCCGTGCGGGACCACCCGGATGCGGCCGGCGAGGCGGGGCACAAGGCGCGCGATTTCGCCGGCCAGATAGCCGGAAGCGGCGACGATGCGATGGGTCTTGGAAAGCGCCCGGATATGCGCGTTGGTGCCGAACGCCGGTTTCGCCGGCAATTCGTTGCACGAAGCAACAAGAGGCAATCCGGTCGCCGCCGACACCGCCGCGCCGAGGACGGCGTTGTCAAGACCGTGCGAGTGCAGCAGGTTCAGAGAGTTCTCGCGGCACACCGAAACCAGCGCGTCAATGTTCCGATCGCGGCCGAAAATCGGCGGGCGGGCGGCGTGCAGCCTGGCCAGCGTACCGCCTGCCCTTTCAAGCTGCGGCTCCAGCCGGCCACCCACGCTGGCGACCACCACGCTCCGGCCGCTCGCAACGACCGGCGCCACGGTTTCCAGCGCGGCGAGCACGGTTTCCTCGCGATCGAGCGGGGGCAGGAGTTGAAGAACCCCGGGGGCTGAGGCATTGTTCGTCAAAATTCCATCCCGTTGCGATGAGGGAATTTGATGCATTCGCATGAAATCTTCACGGCCAGTAATCGGCAAAAAATCGCCTATATCAAGTCTGACGCTGCCGGATCAGGGGCGAATCTGCCCGGTGTGGTGTTTCTCGGCGGCTTTTTTTCCAACATGCGGGGAACAAAAGCAGAATATTTCCACGCACGGTGCCGGACGGCGGGTCGAGCGTTTCTGCGTTTCGACTATTCGGGGCACGGCGAATCCTCGGGCGAGTTTCAAGAAGGCTGCATCGGCGACTGGGCGGACGAGGCCTGCGAAGCGATTCTTGCGCTGACCGATGGGCCGCAGATCCTGTTGGGATCGTCGATGGGCGGATGGATAGCGCTTCTGGTTGCGCGCCGAAATCCCGGCAAAGTGGCCGGCTTGGTCGGTATCTCGGTGGCACCCGACTTCACCGAAGATTCCATGTGGGATGCGTTCGACGACGCGCAGCGCGCGGAATTGCTGGAAACAGGGCGGCTGGCGTATCCGTCAGAGTACTCGGAGGAACCCTATGTCATCACCCGACGGCTGATCGAGGACGGCCGCAGGCATCTTGTGTTGCGCGACCTGCTCGATCTGCCGATGCCGGTGCGGCTCCTGCACGGGACGGGCGACACCGACGTCAGCCCGGATGTGCCGCTGCGCCTGCTGTCGCACGCTACCGCGCCCGACATGCAGCTCACGCTGATCAAGGGCGCCGATCACAGGCTGAGCGAGCCGGACAACCTGGAGCAAATCTGGCAGGCCGTCGGCGACGTCACGGCGCGCCGGCGGAGAGGTTGAAAATCGGCGCCCCATATGCTGAGAATGCCGGCGCGCGAAAGCGCTTCGCGTTTCAGCAAGAGAATTATTATTGACCCGGTACCGGGCGCGCCAGTTTCGCACCCGGCCGGTCCGAGCAGGAAAGCCCCGCGCATGGACCCGCTTACACGGATCGTGACCATTTTCGCCGCGGTGCTTCTGGTCGTCGGGGGCTTCGCCTTCCTGTTCGGCCCCAGCGAACCGACGGGAACCGACGTTCGCGACTTCGACCGCATCCTTCCTGAGTATATCGACGGATATCTTCAGGCGGCCGAGGCGGCGTTCCCCGACATCATCGAGGGCGCGGAAAAGCGGGTGGTCTGGGCGGACCCGGCAACGAAAGAGCGGACCGAACTTGCGGTCATCTACCTGCACGGGTTTTCCGCCACGTCGGAGGAACTCCGCCCGGTGCCCGACCGGGTGGCGGCGGCAGTTGGCGCAAACCTCTATTTCGTCCGTTTTGCCGGGCATGGCCGCGGCGGCGAAGCGCTGGCCGAGCCGAGCATGAATGACTGGATCAACGATCTGGCCGAGGCGATGGCCATCGGACGCAGGATCGGAGACAGGATCCTGATTGTCGGCACGTCGACCGGCGGAACGCTGGCCGCCTATGCCGCGATGGACGGCAGGATCAATGCCGGGCTTGCCGGTGTCGTGCTGGTATCGCCGAATTTCGGCTTGCGGGCGGCGGGTTCGGGATTTCTCAACATGCCGTATGCCCAGCGGCTCCTGCCGTACCTTGCCGGTGACACCCGGACATGGGAGCCGGTCTCGGATGCGCAGGGCAGATGGTGGACGACGAAATACCCCACGGTCGCCCTCCTGCCGATGGCGGCACTGGTGAAATTCACCGCCGGGCTTCGGTTCGGGGCGGCGCGGGTTCCGGCGCTTTTCCTGGTGTCCGACGAGGATACCGTGATCTCGGTTCCGGCCGTGCGCGCGGTTGCCGGCAAGTGGGGCGGCAGGAGTGAACTGGTGGCTTTGGAACTGGGGCCGGGCGACGATCCGGCGCGGCACGTGCTTGCCGGTGACATCCTCAGCCCGGGCCAGACCGATGCTGTGGTCGAGCGGATCGTTGAATGGGCCGGGTCGCTTTGAGCTTGTGAATCCCAAATCCGCCCCATCGTCCGGGACCCGCCCCCTCACCCGGTTCGCGGGGCGGGACGAGGGCCGCGCCTGACGGGATGGATGCCCCCACCTGTTTCGGCATCGCGATGTGCCATGCCGTGACGGCAACTCAGCAAGAGCAGGGAGCATCCACGAAACATGTTGCGCTGGCCGGTGTCGGCCTTGCCGAGCGGGTATTTCAGTTGCACGGGGTCCGAGGGCCGGGGCAGGCGGTTTTCCGCAGACGGCTGACGCGGGCGCGGTTCGGGCGGTTCATGGCGGCGCTGCCGCCTTGCGTCGTTGCGATGGCGGCCTGCGGCGCGTCGCCGGGGCCGGGCACCGGGTGCAGGTCCGGGCGCGCGCCGGCAACTGAAACCGGAAAGGCGCGGCGGGCGCTGGTTGTGTCCGCGGTACAGGGCCATCGACGAATGGCGCGGTTGACGGGACTCGAACCCGCGGCCTCCGGCGTGACAGGCCGGCACTCTAACCGACTGAGCTACAACCGCGCATGTTTTTGGTGCATGCGTGGCGCGGTTGACGGGACTCGAACCCGCGACCTCCGGCGTGACAGGCCGGCACTCTAACCGACTGAGCTACAACCGCGCGCGCAAATGCTCCCGGCTGAAACCGGGCACCTGCGCGTTTTAGGGCCGTGATCTGACAGCGTCAAGCGAAGAAGCGGCACGATTCGGGACGAGCATCGAACGCTCCGGGGATGCACCGGCCGGCCGCCGTATCCGGCTCGCACCGGCGCACGGGTCGCGCCGGCAAGCAAGCCGGCCCTAGTGAACCGCGGCGGCCTTTTCGGGTGACTTTCCGAGGATGATCATGCCCAGCAGGTCGTCCTCCGTCACTTCGTCGACGTTCACCGTGCCCACGAGCTTGCCGTTCTTCATGACGTTGGCGCGGTCGCACATGGCCTTGACCTGATGAATGTCGTGGTCGATCAGGAAAATGCCGATGCCCTGTTTTTTCAGTTCCTGGATCAGGTCGGCGACCATCCTCGTCTCCTGCACGCCGAGCGCGGCGGTCGGTTCGTCCATGATCAGGATCTTGGCGTTGAAATAGACCGCGCGGCTGATCGCCACCGACTGGCGCTGCCCGCCTGAAAGCGCCGAGACAGGCGCGGTGAAACGTTCGAAATTGGGGTTGAGCTGGCCCATGATCTTGCGGGTTTCAGACTCCATCTTCGGGTCGTTTACAAGCCCCAGCGGCGTGACCAACTCGCGCCCGAGAAAAAGGTTCGAGGCCGCATCCAGGTTGTCGGCCAGCGCCAGCGTCTGGTAGATCGTTTCGATGTTGTAGTCGCGGGCGTCGCGGGGATTGTTGATCGTGGCTTTCTCGCCGTTGATCAGGATTTCGCCGCCATCGGGCCGGTAAGCGCCCGAAAGCATCTTCATCAGGCAGGATTTGCCGGCGCCATTGTGACCAAGCACGCCCACGACCTCGCCAGGATAAAGATCAACCGTGACATGATCCACCGCCTTTATGCCACCGAAGGCAATCGACATGTCGCGCATTTCTACAAGAGGTGTGGGCATGATCAGTCTCCGGTGCGCCTGCGGTAGATGATATCGACGAGGACCGCGATTACCAGCACTGAGCCGACAACGATGTTCTGGAACGGCGCATCGACGCCGACCATTGCCATGCCCGATTGCAGCGACTGCATGATCAGCGCGCCGAGGATGGCGCCGTAAATGGTACCGATACCGCCCGACAGCGCCGTTCCGCCGATCACCGCCGCGGCGATGACGCGCAGTTCGTCAAGCGTTCCGATGTCGTTGGAATGGAAGGTCTGGCGCGACGACGCGACGATCGCCGAAATGGCGCAGAGCAGGCCGATGATGGCGAAGACCTTGACCGTCAGAAGCCGGGTGTTGATGCCGGAGAGTTCGGCCGCATCCGGGTTGCCGCCGGTGGCGAAGATGTAACGCCCCAGCCGTGTCTTGCGGGCGACGACGGTCATCACGACAGCGATGACGATCAGCAGAAGCACCGAAATCGGGAGCCCGTAGCCAGCCGTGAAGCCTTCCGGCATGACCTCGCCGCGCGCCTCGAACATGCGGGCGAGGCGGCGCACCGGGATCTGGTAGGCGTTGAGGACGGCGACAAACCCGAGAATGGCGCCGGCAATGATCGCGGCCAGCAGCGCTTCGGCCCACACCGGTTTCGCCGGGAATCCGTGGGCGACCTTGGCGCGGCGGGCGGTCCACAGGCCGTAGAACGCAGCGAGGACGGCGACGGCGCCGAAAACCCAGCTCCAGCTTTCGCCGAGCGTGCCGTTGATGCCCCCAAAAAGCTGGAAGTTCTGGTCGAGCGGCCCGATGGTCTGGCCATTGGTCAGATACCAGGCGACATTGCGCCATACCAGCAGGCCGCCCAGCGTGACGATGAAAGCGGGGATCGCCAGATAGCCGACCAGCCAGCCGTGGAACGCGCCGATGGCGATCCCGGTGGCGAGGCCGACGGCGATGGCGATCGGCGCGGTCAGCGGGTGGTTGAGACCGAGGCCCAGCCATTCCGGCGTCACGACGGTCTGGGTCATCGCCATCATTGCGGAACTGGTGGCCAGCAGCGAGCCGACCGACAAATCGATGTTGCGGGTGACGATCACGAACACCATGCCGGTAGCCATGATGGCGACCGAGACGGTCTGGATCGTCAGGTTGAAGATGTTGCGCGGCGTCAGGAACCGCCCGTCGGTCAGGAAGTTGAACACCAGGCAGACGACGACGAACGCGCCGATCATGCCCAAGAGGCGCGTGTCGAGTTCCATCGTCGCGAAGATATTGCGTCCGGGCCGGGCGTCTGCCTGCGCGTCTGAAGTGTCCGTCATGACCGTATTCCGGATGTTGATGGCATGTCCCCACCCGGACGGGTGGGGACATTTTCAAAGACAGGCCCGCGTGCTCAGTTGCAGGGGGCCGGACCGCCGGAGACGCCCTGGCAGAGGTCGTCCTTGGAAATCCAGCCGGCGTCGACCACGACGCTCAGATTGTCCTTGGTGATCGGAACCGGCGCGAGGAAGCGCGCCCACAGCGTGGTGCCGCCGGGCGAGGTCCACTGCGTGGCGCCCGGAATGTCGGACATCTTGGCGCCACCGGCCAGCGCCACGGCGATCTCGCCGGCCGCCTTGCCAAGCTCGCGCGCGTCCTTCCAGACGCTGACGGTCTGGGTGCCCTTGGCGACCCTGTTCAGCGCGGCGTGGTCGCCGTCCTGTCCCGAGACCGGGATACCGTCCATGCCCTGCGCGGTGAGCGCCGCAACGACGCCGCCCGCCGTGCCGTCGTTGGAAGCGACGACCGCATCGACCTTGTTGTCGTTGGCGGTCAGTATCTGCTCCATGTTGCGCTGCGCGTTGGCGGGCAGCCAACCATCGGTGTAGGCTTCACCGACGATCTTGATGTCGCCCTTGTCAATCGCCGCCTGCAGGATTTCCTGCTGGCCGCCGCGAAGGAAATCGGCGTTCGGATCCTGGGCGGAGCCCTTGATCATCACGTAGTTGCCCTTGGGCTGCGCGGCGTAGACGGCGCGGGCCTGCATCCGGCCGACCTCGATATTGTCGAAGGTCAGGTAGAAGGCGCGCGGGTCCTCGATCAGACGGTCATAACCGACGATGGGGATGCCTTCATCGGCGGCGGCCTGCACCGCCGGGCCAATTGCCTGGGCGTCCTGCGCCAGGATGATCAGCGCGTCGACGCCCTGAGCGATAAGGCTTTCCACGTCGGAGATCTGCTTGGACGCCGACGACTGCGCGTCGGCCGACACGTATTTCGCGCCGGCAGCATCGAGCGCCGACTTGATCGCGGCTTCATCGGTCTTCCAGCGCTCTTCCTGAAAATTCGACCAGCTGACGCCGACCACGAGATCGGCGGCGACGGCGCCGGTGGCAATGGTCGCGCTGAACGCCATTGCTACGATTGCGGTTAATTTCTTCATTCCTGTCTCCCTGTATCCATAAGTCCGCCGCTCCGCATCCAGCGGATTCGCCCGGACAGCGCCCTTGTGTAGCACTATTTAATTTTTGTGTCTAATTAAATAAACTGGTGCCGCGGGGGGCGGAAATCCCGGCCGGACTTCGAAAGCGGGCGCCGGGGCTTGCCTTATTATTTCAATTGGTAAAATATATTGGAGAGGGAGCGGCCGAACCGGAGCATCGCGTGGACGCGCAATCGTTACTGCAACTGAGGGACCAGCGCGAGAGCGGGCGCCGTCTGGTGCTTGCGACCATACGCGATTCGGGGCGGATCGCCCGGATCGACATATCCAGGGAAACCGGCGTCAGCCCGGCCACGGTGACGAGCATCACCGGCGAGCTTATCCGCGCCGGTCTGGTGGAGGAAATTGCCCGCGATCCGGACAGATCGGATTCCAAGCGGGGCCGGCCGCGTGTCGATCTCAAGATCCGGGCCGAGGCGCACGTGATCGCGGGCATAAAGCTCTCCGACCGGATCGCGACCGCGGCGCTGATCGACTTCGAGGGCAATCTGATTGGCCAGCACCAGGCGCAGCTTGCCAGCCGGCAGTTCGCGACCGGGCAGATAGCGCCCTTCATAGCGCGCCTGCTCGACGATACCGTGGAAGATGCCGGCATCGGCAAGCGCGAACTGTCCGGCGTCGGTCTCGGCCTCCCGGGGATG
>JBHHXR010000128.1:0-9959 GCA_046757205.1 Paracoccaceae bacterium | reverse complement strand
TGGAGGAACTTTCCGAGCCTCTCCAGCGTTTCCCGGCGATCCTCCTGCGGCGAGAACAGCGGGCTTTCGGACAGGTGCAGGGTCATCGCCGCCCTGCCGCGGCCGCCGCGGCCCTCGGTGAGCGAACAGTCGGCGAGAAGCAAAAACAGCCCGTCTCCGGCAACGCGCAGGCTCTCGGGATCGACGCAGAAGCCACGCGGCGCCACGACCGCGACCGCATGCGTCCCGACCCTGACCTCGGCCCGGTCGGGCGCCATTACCCGCAGCGGCGGGCTGCAGGCAGCAATGACAGCAAGCGCGGCGAGCCCTGCAACGGCACCGAGCCGCGGAACGGTCCCTCGCCTGGACGCCACCGCTGCGCCCCGCGGCGCCGGTCGTGCGTTGCGCACTTGCTCAGAGGTCCGCATATACGTGCTTTTCCGCCGCGGCGCCGGGATGCGTCACTGCTCCCTTGTAGGTTTCGCCGACCTGGCGGGCATATTTCCACAGCGCACCGGTGGCGTAGATGGTCGGCCTCGGCCCTTTCCATTCGGCCTTGCGGGCGGCAAGCTCCTCTTCGGAAAGGTCCGCCGATATGGTGCCCGCCGAGGCGTCAAGCGTGATCACATCGCCGTCGCGCAGCAGCGCGATGGGCCCGCCGCGCGCCGCCTCGGGGCCGACATGGCCGACGCAGAAGCCGCGCGTGGCGCCGGAAAACCGGCCGTCGGTTATCAGCGCCACCTTCTTGCCCATGCCCTGACCCGACAGCGCCGCCGTGGTCGCCAGCATCTCGCGCATGCCCGGGCCGCCTGCCGGGCCTTCGTTGCGGATCACCAGAACTTCGCCTTCCTTGTAAGCGCGGTTCTGCACCGCCTCGAAGGCGTCTTCCTCGCATTCGAAAACCCGCGCCGGGCCGCAGAAACGCATCTGGTCGGCGGTCATTCCCGCGACCTTAACGATTGCACCCTCGGGCGCCAGATTGCCTTTCAGCCCGACGACGCCGCCGGTTTTCGATATCGGGTCGGAAACCGGGTAGATGACCTTGCCGTCGGCCTCGCGCTCGACCCGGTCCAGTTCCTCGCCCATGGTGCGGCCGGTCGCCGTCATGCAGTCCTCGTGGACCAGCCCGGCCCTGCGCAGCTCCTTCATGACGACCGGCACGCCGCCGGCTTCGTAAAGATCCTTGGCGACATAGGCCCCGCCCGGCTTGAGATCGACGAAATAGGGCGTGTCGCGGAATATCTCGCACACGTCGTCGAGGAAGAACTCGATCTCCGCCTCGTGGGCAATCGCGGGCAGGTGCAGCCCGGCGTTGGTGGAGCCGCCGGTGCACGCGACCACGCGGGCGGCGTTTTCCAGCGCCTTGCGGGTCACGATATCGCGGGCACGGATGTTCCTTTCCAGAAGTTCCATCACCGCCCGGCCCGAGGCATCCCCGTATTGGTCGCGCGATTCAAACGGTGCAGGGACACCGGAGGAATTCGGCAGCGCCAGCCCGATGGCTTCGGACACGCAGGCCATGGTGTTGGCGGTGAACTGTCCGCCGCAGGCCCCCGCCGACGGGCAGGCAACCGCTTCCAGCTTTTCCAGCGCAGCCGTCGAGAGGTTTCCCGCCTGGTGCTGGCCAACCGCCTCGAACACGTCCTGCACGGTGACGTCGCGGCCGTCGAAACGCCCCGGCAGGATCGAGCCGCCGTAGATGAACACCGACGGCACGTTGAGGCGCACCATCGCCATCATCATGCCGGGCAGCGACTTGTCGCAGCCCGCCAGCCCGACCAGCGCGTCGTAGCAGTGCCCGCGCATCGTCAGTTCCACGCTGTCGGCGATGACCTCGCGGCTGACCAGCGACGATTTCATGCCCTCGTGACCCATGGCGATGCCGTCGGTGACGGTGATGGTGGTGAACTCGCGCGGCGTGCCCCGCGCCGCCTTGACCCCCTGCTTGACCGCCTGCGCCTGCCGGTTGAGCGCGATGTTGCACGGCGCGGCCTCGTTCCAGCAGGTCGCCACGCCGACCAGCGGCTGGTGAATCTCGGCCTCCGAAATCCCCATGGCGTAAAGGTAGGAACGATGCGGCGCCCGTGCCGGACCCTCGGTCACATACCTGCTGGGCAACCGCGATTTGTCGATTCTCGGGGCGTTCATCGCGCATCCTCTCCTGCTGGTGAATTGCAACACCGTGCTTAGAAGAGGGCGCGGGGAAGCACAAGTATTGCGCGCCCCCCTCGCGCCGCCTAGGTTGCGGCACAATCGAGGATACAGGCCGGAAATGCTCCCCACGCGCACACCTGCATTCGAACGGTTTATCGCCCCTGCCCGCGAGCGGCCGGAACTGTACCGGCTGATCGGAGGCGCGTTGCTGGCCGTTGCCGTCTGGCCGCTGTCGATACTCGTTGTCGTCGGCGGCGGTTATGCCGTCCTCGTGCTCACGTCGCCGGAATGGGCCGAGGAATTCTTTCGCGCGATAACCGACGAAGGCACGCCGGTGTCGACCGTCTTCTTCTTTTCCACCTTCATCGGACTGATCGTCGGGATCTTCGTGACGCTCAGGCTGGTGCACCGTCGCCGGCTGAGCAGCCTGATCGGCCCGTCGCGGCGTATCCTGTGGCGGCACTACCTGTGCGGGCTTGGCGTCGTCGCCGCGCTGGCGGCCCTGACGGGCGGCCTGTCAGCACTGTCGCAACCGCCGAAACCGCATCTGGAATTCCGGACGTGGCTCTCGTGGCTGCCGGCGGCCGCCATCCTTCTGGCAGTGCAGACCGCTACCGAGGAGTTGTTTTTCCGCGGCTATCTCATGCAGCAGCTTGCCGCGCGGTTTCGCAGCCGCTGGCTGTGGTGGGTGTTGCCGTCGCTTCTGTTCGGCGCAATGCACTACAACCCGTCCACCTTCGGCTCCAACGCCTGGCTGGTCGTCGCCTCGGCGGCAATTCTCGGCCTGATCCTCGCCGACGTCGCGACGCGAACCGGCAACCTCTCCGCTTCCATGGGCATGCATTTCGCCAACAACTTCACCGCCGTCGCGCTGGTCGGGCTGCCCGGGCAGCTTTCCGGCCTCAGCCTCTATCACTCCACCATCGACATGACCGACGCTATCGCGGTCAGGAACGGCATTCTGATGCAGATGGCGGTCATCCTGATCTGCTACCTCGTCTATCTGATCTTCGCCGCCCGCCGCCTTCCGAGCGACAATGGAAATGCCTCTGCCGCTGGCGTACTCGTCTGAGCCCCACGTCGCGGCGTCGTTGCATTCCGCGCGCCGGCGACCTATCTATCGCCCACCCGAAGGTCAGAGGCCCCTCGCCCGATGAACTGGATTTCGAACTACGTCCGCCCGAAGATCAACTCGCTGTTTTCCCGCCGCGATATGCCGGAAAACCTGTGGACCAAGTGCGACGAGTGCGGCACCATGCTGTTTCACCGCGAACTCAGCGACAACCTGAACGTCTGCCCCTCATGTGACCACCACATGAACATGAAGCCGCGCGACCGCTTCAAGGCGCTGTTCGACGGCGGGATCTTCGTCGAGATACCGGTGCCCGAGCCGATCGCCGATCCGCTGGGGTTCAGGGACCAGAAGCGCTATCCCGACCGTCTGCGCGACGCCAAGCGCACGACCGAGGAAGCCGAGGCGATGCTGGTCGCCAGGGGCGAAATCGGCCGTTTGCAGGTTGTCTGCGCGGCGCAGGATTTCCGTTTCATGGGCGGCTCGATGGGCATGGCGGTCGGCAACGCCATCATCGCCGCCGCCGAGGCGGCGGTGAAGCTCAAGTGCCCGTTCGTGCTTTTCTCGGCCGCTGGCGGCGCCCGGATGCAGGAGGGCATCCTGTCGCTGATGCAGATGCCGCGTTCCACGGTGGCGGTCGAAATGGTGAAGGAGGCCGGGCTGCCCTACGTCGTCGTGCTGACCCATCCCACCACCGGCGGTGTCACGGCCAGCTACGCCATGCTGGGCGATATCCAGATATCCGAGCCGAACGCGCTGATCTGCTTCGCCGGGCCGCGGGTGATCGAACAGACCATCCGCGAGAAGCTTCCGGAGGGCTTCCAGCGCGCAGAGTACCTGCTGGATCACGGCATGCTGGACCGGGTGACGCACCGCCGCGACATGCGCCGCGAGCTGATTTCCGTCCTGCGCATGCTGATGAAGGAATCGCCGCCCATCGCCGGCGATCTGCCGCGGCCCGAGGCGCAGGCCGACAAGGCTACCGGCACCGGGGCCGGAGGCGAGGCCGACAGACCGGCCGCCGCGCCGGAACCGAAGCCCGCCGAAGAGGTGGAATCCGCCCCGTGACCGGTCGCGGCAGCGACGCCATCCTCGAAAGGCTGATGTCGCTTCACCCCAAGATCATCGACCTGACGCTGGACCGCATGGAGCGGCTGCTGGCCGCGCTCGGCCACCCCGAACGCGACCTGCCGCCGGTGATTCACATCGCGGGCACCAACGGCAAGGGCTCCACGCTGGCCATGATCCGCGCCGGGCTGGAGGCCGGCGGTGCGCGGGTGCACGCCTATACCTCGCCGCATCTGGCACGGTTTCACGAGCGCATCCGGCTCGCCGGCACGCTGATCGCGGAGCGGGAACTGTCGGCGCTTCTGGCGGAATGCGAGCGGGTGAACGGCGGCGCGCAGATCACCTATTTCGAGATCACCACATGCGCCGCCTTCCTGGCGTTTTCACGAACCCCGGCAGACCATCTGTTGCTGGAGGTCGGACTCGGCGGGCGGCTGGACTCAACCAACGTGATAGACCGGCCGCAACTGAGTGTGATCACATCGATCAGCGTCGATCACCAGCAGTATCTCGGCGACACGCTGGCGGAAATCGCCGCCGAGAAGGCGGGGATCGTGAAACCGGGCGTGCCCTGCGTGGTCGGGCCGCAGCCCAACGTGGCGCTGGCCGCCATCGCGGCGCAGGCCGACATGCTGGGCGCGCCGCTGCGGGTGGCCGGAAGCGACTGGCAGGTCTGGGAAGAGCATGGCCGGATGGCGTTCCAGGACGATGGCGGGCTGCTCGACCTGCCGCTGCCGGCCCTTATCGGGCATCATCAGGTCGAAAATGCCGGCTGCGCGCTGGCGGCCCTGCGGGTGCTGGGCGCGAACGAGGCGGAATGCGAGGCCGCGGTAACGCGCGCCGTGTGGCCCGGCAGATTGCAGCGCCTGCGCTCCGGCCCGCTGGTCGAGGCGGCCGACGGCGCCGAACTGTGGCTCGACGGCGGCCACAACACCGCCGCCGGCGAGGCGCTGGCCGAAGCGCTGGGCCGGTTGCCGCCGAAGCCGTTGCGCCTGGTGTGCGGCATGCTGCGCACCAAGGACGTGTCGGGATACCTCAAGAGCCTCGCCACGGTCGCCGATGCCCTGCACGCGGTGAGCATCCCCGGCGAGCCGGCCACGCTGACCGCCGGGGAAATCGCCGACGCCGCCGCGAAGGCCGGGCTGGCGGCCCGCGGCGCACCCGACCTGCGCTCGGCGGTCACCGACGCGGCGGCCGGCGCGGCGGGCGGGCGCATCCTGATCTGCGGCTCGCTCTACCTCGCCGGCCACGTGCTGCGGGAAAACACCTGATCTTGCGGGCATTCGCGGCCGCCCGGGGCGGGCGGGCGCGGCGATCTCACGAGCCGCGCAGTGCCACGCGCGCCCTGCCGCGAACCGCCGCGGCCAGCGCCGTCACGGCGGCGCCGAGCCTGCGCATCGCGAAGCGGCGGGCTTCGCCTTCCAGCCTGTACGCCTGACGGCTGCGGGCGGCGCGGGCGGCGGTCATGTAATAGGCGGTGTCGATGGAGCCGTCGGCGCGGGTCCGGACGATCCGGGATGTGTTGCTGGTCATCTGTCTGGCCTTTCGCAGTGGTTTCGCTGTGCTCCAACCTGCCGAAAACCGCCCGCCGGCGCCTTTAGAGCGCCTTGCCAGGACCTTGCGATTCTCGTCAATTTCGCCCCGGACCGGCGTTTTTCCTTGAGAAGCCGCGCCGGCTCGGGAACACTCCCCCATGAAATACGAATTCGCCGACTGCCTGCTGGACACCGAACGCCACGAATTCCGCGTCGGCGGGCACGGCCTCGATCTCGAACCGCAGGTCTTCGACCTGCTGCACCTGCTGGCGCGCAGGCCCGGCGAACTGGTCAGCCGCGACGAGCTGATCGCCGAGGTATGGGATGGCCGCATCGTCTCCGAATCGACCATCGCGGCGCGCATCAACGCGGCGCGGCGCGCCGTCGGCGACGACGGCAAGGCGCAGCGCGTCATCCGCACGGTACCGCGCCGCGGCATCCGGCTGGTGGCCGAGGTCACGACCGGCGGCGGTACCGCCCCGGCGACGCCGGACGATCCCGCCGCGAACCAGCACGTGCGTTTCGCCACCTCGTCCGACGGCAGCAGCGTCGCCTTCGCCACCACCGGACGCGGCCCCGACCTCCTGCGCGCCGGGCACTGGCTGACTCATCTGGAACTGGACTGGCACAGCCCGGTCTGGCGGCCCTTGCTGGATGCGCTGGGGCAGCGCTTCACCGTCACCCGCTACGACCAGCGCGGCACCGGCCTGTCGGACTGGAACGTCGAGAACTTCGAACTGGAGAATTTCGTCGACGACCTGGAAGCGGTCGCCGACGCCGCCGGACTGCGGAAATTCCCGATCTTCGCCTCGTCTCAGGGCGTACCGACCGCAATCGCCTTCGCGGCCCGCCACCCCGAAAGGGTATCGAGGCTGATCCTTTACGGCGGCTTCGCCACCGGCCGCCGCCTGCGCTCCTCGACCGACGAAATTGCCCGGAGCGAGGCGTTCCTGACGCTGATCCGCGAAGGCTAGGGGCGGCTCGGCAGCCCCTTCATTACGGCGTTTTCGGCGGTCTACATGCCCGATGGCAGCCCCGAGCAGCTCGAGTCCATGGTCGAGATGCAACTTGCCTCGGCCAGCCCCGAAACCGCGGTGCGCCTGCGCGAGGCAATCGACGGCCTCGATGTCGGCGACCTCCTGGCCGGGATCGGCGTGCCGACGCTGGTGATCCACGCGCGCGGCGACGCCATCTATCCGCTGGAACAGGGCCGGAAACTGGCCAGTGCCATTCCCGGCGCGGAATTCCTGGTTCTGGAGTCGCGCAACCACGTGATCCTGCCGCAGGACCCCGCCTGGCAGCAACTGATCGCCGCGATTGCGGGATTCGCCGCCGGCTGAACGGAAAACGGCGGCCGAACGGCCGCCGCTTCGGGGTTTCCGGGGCCGAAAGGCGTCAGATCGACTGGTCGATCCAGCTTTTCAGCGCCGCCTTCGGCGCCGCGCCGGTCTTGTTGGAGACCACCTGGCCGCCCTTGTAGATGAACAGCGCCGGGATGCCGCGAACGCCGAGTTTCGACGGCGCCTGCGGGTTTTCGTCCACGTTGACCTTGGCGACCTTGATCTTGCCGCCGTATTCCTCCGACAGTTCTTCCAGGGCCGGGCCGATCATCTTGCACGGGCCGCACCATTCAGCCCAGAAATCAACCACTACGGGGATGTCGGACTTGACCACTTCCGATTCAAACGAGTCGTCGGTTACCTTCGTGACTGCCATGGGTCTGCCTCTTGGATGCTTGCTGCCGGTGAGCCCCATAGTTAGGAGCGGCCGGCATGGCGGTCAAGGTGCCCCGGCGCGCGCAAGCGCCGCCGCGACGATTTCGCCCGGAAGCGCCATCAGCGAACGCGATGCGGTCCAGAGGATCGCCGTCCGTACGCTGCGGTCCGGCCAGATTCCGCCGAGCGCCGCCCGGTAGGCGCCCATCTGGCGCAGGATACCTTCCGGAACCTCTTCGGCGGTCCGCGGAATTACGCGGTTGGACTTGAAATCGACCGCCAGGATTTCGTTTCCCGAGACCAGAAGCCGGTCGATCCTGCCGCTTATCCGGCGGCCGCCGAGTTCGGGCAGTTCCGCCGTCACCGGAACCTCCGTCAGGGCTCCTTCCGCGAACACCGCCGCCAGTTCGGGCGCTCCGACGACCGCCATCGCCTCGGCCGCCAGCGCTTCGGGATCGTCGCGGGAAGGCTCGGCGCCTGCGTTGGCGAGAATACGAAGGGCGGCATCCCTTCGGTCCGGCGCCGGCAGGCAAGGCAGCGCCTGCAACAGCAGGTGCAGCAGGCTGCCGCGGCGGCGCGCCGCTTCCTCGGAAGTCACGTCCGTTTCGCCCGGAAGCGCGTGTTCGCCGCCGAGCCCGGACGGCGACACCGGCGCCGGGCGCGCCGCGACCTCGGGCGCCGGCGAGACCGCCCAGTCCGGCAACTCCGCAATCTGCGGGCTTTCGCCGGGGGGCCCGCCATCCACCGGCCCGGCGGTCCAGTCGCGGGCCAGGCTGAGGCTTTCGCCGTCAATCCCGTCCGGGGCCGGCGCCCGAGCCGCGCCCATTCCGGCGACGGCCACCGATATCCGCTCGTACCACGACCCGGGCCGGTACCTGGCCTGTCCGCCGCCGCACACCAGCAGCCAGTGCTCCGCCCTTGTCAGCGCCACGTAGAGCAGACGCATCTCCTCCTCCGCGGCCAGTGCCGCCTGCCGGTCCGCTTCCGCTTGCAGGCTGTCCGGCTGGTCGCCGGGCCCGCGCCAGGCCGCCAGCCCGTCGCCGATGCGGATCACCGGGCTCGGCTTCCTGTTCCGCAACGGAAGCGTGTCGGGCAGGATCACGATCGGCGACCCCAGCCCCTTGGCGCCGTGCACCGTCATGACCCGCACCCGGTCCGTCAGCGCGTCGGTCTGCCGGTTGACCTCGACCTCGCTGGCCTCCATCCACTCGATGAACCCGGTCAGCGAAGGCGCCTCGGTCCGTTCATAGGCCAGGGCCTGAACCAGAAGCTCGTCCAGCGCATCGGCGGATTCGCCGCCCATGCGGGCGAGGATGCGCGCGCGCGCGCCGTGCTGCGTCAGCACGCGTTCGAGCATTTCATACGGGCGCTCGTAATCGGCATGTCTGAAGAGATCCCTCAGCATCGCGAGGGTCTCGGGGAATTCGGCTTCGGCCTTCTCCAGCGCCTGCCAGAGCGTGCCCGCGCGTCCGTGCGCCAGCGAGAAAAGATCGGCCTCGCCGAGCCCGAATACCGGCGAGCGCAGGGCCTCGGCAAGCGACAGATCATCGGACGGCGTCGAAAGAAACCGCAGGACCGACAGCAGGTCCATGACGGCGAGCTCCTGTCCGATCCTGAACTTGTCGGCGCCGGCCACCTCGACACCGCGTTCCTTCAACTCCTTGATGACCCCGCGGAACAGAGCGCCCCGGCTGCGCACGAGGATCAGGATATCGCCGGCCCGGATCGGCCGGTTCTGGCCCGGCAGGATCCGTCCCGCCTTCAGCCAGCCGGAAATCTCCGCCGCGACGGCGCCCGATATCCTGCGCGCCGGCTCCCGCGCGGGCGGCATGTCGACGGGCTGGTACCAGGGCTCCGGCGGCGCCTTTTCGTCGGGTTCGACGAACGGCCAGACATCGATGCGGCCGGGTTTGCCGCCGTGCGCCGCCAGATGCCGGATCTCGCCGCTGACGCCGCCCCGCTCGGGGCCGGAAAAGATCCGGTCCACCAGCTCCAGGATCGGCGGCGCCGAGCGGAATGAATGCAGCAGCTCGCAGTTCCGGAACTTCTTTCCGGAACCCTTGGCGCGGCTGGCGTACGCCCTTCGCATATCGTCGAAAATCGCCGGTTCGGCGCCTTGGAAGGAATAGATCGACTGCTTGAAGTCACCGACCGCGAAAACCGTCCGCTCCGCGCGCCGCGCGCCCTCGCCGGCGAAGAACTCCCGCGACACGGCGTCGATCACCCGCCACTGGGCGGGGCTGATGTCCTGCGCCTCGTCGACCAGGATGTGGTCGATGCCGCCGTCGAGCCGGTAGAGCACCCAATCGGCGACCCGCGCATCGCCCAACAGGCCGCCGGCCATTTCGATGAGATCGTCGAAATCGAGCAGGCCGCGCGCGCGCTTGCCCGCGTCATAGCGTGACAGACAGGCGCGGGCGAAGCGGTTGCGCGCCA
>JBHHXR010000127.1:0-9979 GCA_046757205.1 Paracoccaceae bacterium | reverse complement strand
GAAATCATAACGTTGTCAATGATCTCGGGCGGTCTCGTGCAATGTTCAGGCTAGAACCGCTCCGGCCGGTAGGGCGCCAGCTCATCGATCAGCTCACCGGTCATGAGTTCCTGCGCGACATAGCGGCCCATGATCGCAGCCAGCGTGACGCCGCTGTGCATGACGGCGATGTAGACATCCGCGCGGCCCGGAGCGTATCCGACGATGGGCAGGTGGTCTGCCGGCATGGGCCGATACCCCAGGGTCAAATGGTCGTAGGCCGCATCATGCGCGCCGGGCAGCTTGTCCCTGATCTTGCCGAGAATGCGTTGCCCGTGCATCTCGCGGATCTCGCCGGGCATGTCCGCAGGCCCCTGAAGAATCCCCTGGTGCGCCGGTATGTCCGGCGCGTAGTAGCCGTCATTGCCGATGATCCGGCCATCCGGGTACTGCTTGAAATACATCGATGACGATTCGGCGACCCGGCCGAACACGGGCCGGATCGGCCGGGTGTGAAGCAATATGCCCGGCGAATGCGTGAGCGGCGGCATGTAGCCCGCCTGGGCCGCCAGCGCCGGCGTGTCCACGCCGCCGGCGATCACCAGCCTGTCGAGCGCATAATCGCCGGCAGTGGTGGCAACGCCGGACAGGCGATTCGAATCGAACTGTAATGCCGTGACCTCGCAGGGATGCACGATGCTCGCGCCGTGACCTCTCGCCGCCTCCAGCAGTTTCCCGGTGACCGAGACAGGGTCCATGTGGCCGTCGAGCGCGTTGAACATTGCCGCCTCGAATGCCCCGAGGCGAAGCCCGGGTGACAGCGCCGCCAGCTCGTCGGTGTCGATGAGTCTCGCGTCGTACCCGGCATGACTGAATTCCGCCGCGCTGGCTTTCATTCGCTCGGCTTGCGCCACGCTCGTCGCCCAGTGAATCGCACCGCCCCAGGTAATGTCCAGATCGAGTTGCCCGTCCAGGTCCCGATAGGCGGCGATGCTCTTCAGTCTCAGGGCCCGGTAATGCGGATCGTTGGTGTAGGCGTTGATCCAGGCGAACGACTTGCCGGTGGCGCCCGCCGCGGGCGCCGTCTTCTCGAACAGCGTGACATCGGCGCCCGCATTCGCAAGATGCATCGCAACCGATGCGCCCACGATGCCGCCGCCGGCCACGCCGATGGAAATCGCCCGCTCGCGGCCGAGCGCCAGCGGGCCGAGCGAGGCCGTCGCGGCAACGCTGCCCGCGGCCTTGAGACACGTACGACGTTCAATCGCCATGATGCCTGCTCCACCGTCGGGTTGCCGGGTTCGCGACTACCTTACAACGTCTGTTCCGGATGCGTGTTCTATACTAGGTTCCGCAAAAAACAACAACGAATGGCCGGTCGAAAGTCCTCGCCGTCTTTGCTTCCCGTCCCGTATCTTGAACCCGGTCTCCAGGCGGGCCGATCACGAGGTCATTATCCCCGGAGGTCTGATCATGTATTCGAAGCACCGCTTTGTATCCCCGGCGTTCGCCGGCGCAAGCTTCGCGCTCATTCTCGGTGCGCTCGCGTATCCTGCCGCCGCCGGCGCGGCCACGGCGGGCGATATGCTCGACTTCACCGGGCACTGGGCCGGCTTTACCGCACTCGCCGTCTTCGGCTGTGCGTACCTGGTGGTGATCGGCGAGGAAGTGCTTCATCTCCGGAAGTCCAAGCCCGTCATCGTCGCGGCGGGCATCATCTGGACGCTGGTGGCGATCGCTTATATGCAGCACGGCGATACGCACACCGCCGGGCAGGCGGTCAGGCACAATCTGGTCGAGTTCGGCGAGCTGTTTCTGTTCCTGCTGGCGGCAATGACGTATATCAATACCATGGACGAGCGCGGCGTATTCGATGCGCTGCGGGTGTGGCTGGTCACGCAGGGGTTTTCGCTGCGCAGGATATTCTGGCTCACAGGAGTGTTCGCGTTTTTCCTCTCCCCGATCGCCGACAACCTGACCACCGCACTGCTCATGGCGACCGTCGCCATGGCGGTCGGCGGCACCAACACGAAGTTCGTCGCCCTCGCCTGCATCAACATCGTGGTCGCAGCCAACGCCGGCGGCGCCTTCAGCCCGTTCGGCGACATCACCACGCTGATGGTGTGGCAAAAGGGCATCGTGCAGTTCCAGCAGTTCTTCGTGCTGTTCGTACCTTCCGTGGTGAACTGGCTGCTCCCGGCCGTGATCATGAGCCTCGCCATCCCTCGGGCGCAGCCCGACGCGGTCACCGAGAAGGCGGAGCTGCAGCACGGCGCGTGGGTGGTGGTCGGCCTGTTCATCGTCACCATCGCCATGGCCGTGTCGGCGCACAACTTGCTGCATCTGCCGCCGGTGCTGGGCATGATGACCGGACTGGGGCTGCTGAAGCTTTACGGCTACTACCTCAAGCGCCGGGACGCCTTCTTCCCGGCGCCGAGCGAGGAGGATTTCAGCGACATGGCGCTGGAGATCGAGCTGGGCGCCACGCAGCCCTCTCCGGGCCCCAGGCAGTTCGATATCTTCCGCAACCTGGAGCGGGCCGAGTGGGATACCCTGATGTTCTTCTACGGCATCATCCTGTGCGTCGGCGGCCTGGGCACGCTCGGCTACCTGGCGCTGGGCTCCCAGGTGATGTACGGCGACCTGGGGCCGACCACGGCGAACGTGCTGGTCGGCATCGTCTCGGCCATCGTCGACAACATCCCGGTGATGTTCGCCGTGCTGGCGATGTTGCCGGACATGAGCCATGGCCAGTGGCTGCTGGTGACCCTGACCGCCGGCGTCGGCGGATCCCTGCTGTCGATCGGCTCCGCCGCAGGCGTCGCCGTGATGGGCCAGGCGCGCGGCATCTACACCTTCTTCGCGCACCTGAAGTGGACCTGGGCCATCGCGCTGGGCTATGCGGCCAGCATCCTGGTACATTTCCTGGTCAACGGCAGCGCGTTCGAATGACCTGGCGTGCGACACGGCCTGATAGCTTGACCTCGGTGCTGCTCCCAGGTACCAGGATACGTGACATAGGTACCAGCCACGATTGCCGGGGTTTACTACGGTCAATAGCGTAAGCTGCCCGGGCAGTGACAAAAGAGAGTCGGCTTTGAAACCACTGGCCATATTCCGGCGACATCAGACAACGTGGGGACGCGGCGTCCTCGGCACGTTTGTCGCCGCATGGCTGGCGATCATCCTGCAGCCGTGTGCCGTGGCGGCCGGCGTGGAGCACGGCTGCCCCCACTGCCCGCCCGGTGACACACATGCGACATCTCATATCGAGGCGGCCGCGGGTGCGGACTGCGCGCTCGACGGTGAGCTCAATGCCGACGCCCGCAGTCTTTCGATCAAGCTCGAGGACACCTTCGACAAGCTTCCCGCTGCCGTCCCGGCAGGTACCGATGAGTTCGAGGCACCGCTCGGCATCGCTCAGCGCTCTGCGAACCCGGCGGTCTTTCCTCCTCCGGCCGGTCCACCACTCAGCGCCCTTTATTGCGTATATCTGAAATAGCGATTCCGCCCGCATCCACAGATTGTCTCGTTCAATCGATGTGCGCGGAGGTCGCCAATGTTCATCAAAGCGGGGCGCTGGGCCCCAATACCCTGTTCAGACACGTTATTCGTTGCAGCCGTTGTCGCGGTACTGGCGGCGCTGCCGGCCAACGCTCGATCGCCGGAGGAGCAATCGAGCGGGGGCGGACTGCTGACCGTCGAGGCGGCGGTCGAGACTGCGCTGGCTCATAACCCTGCGCTGGCGGCGCTGGGCGCCCGCTCCGACGCACTCGGCCATTTGCCCGAACAGGCCGGTGCGCTGCCCGATCCCGTCCTGTCGCTGAACGCGCTCAACCTGCCCGTCGATACGTTCAGTCTCGACCAGGAGCCGATGACGCAAATGCAGGTCGCGTTCAGCCAGAGCATTCCGTTCCCCGGCAAGCGCAGACTTAAGCGCGCCGCCGCGGAGTCCGAGGCCCGCGCCGGCATCGCGAGAGTTGCCGAAGAGCGCGATGCATTGACGGGCGCGGTGCGCGCAGCCTGGTGGCGTTTGTTGTACTTCGAGCAGGCGCTCGAGATCGTCGAACAGAACAAGGATCTCATGCGCGATTTTGTCCAGATCGCCGAAACGAAATATTCCGTCGGTACGGGACTTCAGCAGGACGTGCTGCTGGCGCAGCTTGAGCTGTCGCGGCTGCTCGATCGCGAAGCGCGCCTGACGGGCCGGCGGAAAATCGCGCAGGCCGACCTGAACGCGCTGCTCGACCGGCCTCCCGACCGGGTCACGGTACTGGCGAGGGCGGCACTGCACCTCGGACTGCCCGAACTGCCCGCGGAGCCGGTGCTTCTTGCCCGTGCCGGAGAATCGCGGGATCTGCTCGCGGTGCACCGACACCTGCTGGACGCGGCCGGCGAACGGCTGGCGCTGGCCCAACGCGACGTCTATCCGGATTTTCGCCTCGGCGCGGGATATGGCTTTCGTCAGGGATTCGACGCAATGCGCGCTCGCGACCGCAGTGATTTTGTCAGTGTCATGTTGAGCGTCACCGTGCCGCTGTACTTCGGCAGCAAGCAGAGTAAGGCCATCGATCAACGGAGCAGCGAGCGCATACAGCGCAAGTTTTCGCTGAGCGGCGCGTTGCGATCCATCGAAGCCGATGTGACGCGCAATCTTGCCAGCTACCAGGCCGCGCGAGAGCAGGTGCAACTGTTCGACACGGCGATCATCCCCCAGGCCAAGCAGACGGTGGCCGCCATGCTTGCCGCTTATCAGGTCAACGAGGTCGATTTTCTCAACGTCGTGAACGGCCAGCTGACCCTTTACAACGCACAGATCGACTATTGGGAGGCGCTTAGCGAGGCAAAGCGCTCCCTTGCCGCGCTGGCCGCAGCGGTCGGAATGGAGACACTTTATGAATAAGCGAACGATGCTGGCGGGGCTGGTCGCGAGCGCGGCCCTGGTGGTCGGCGCAACCGCCGGCTACTGGCTCGGCGGTATGAGACCGGCTGCGCCACCGGCGGTGGACGCAGAACCATCACGCCAACCCCTTTACTATCGCAACCCCATGAATCCCGAGGTCACCTCGCCGGTACCGGCGAAAGACAGCATGGGCATGGACTATATACCGGTATTCCCCGACGACGCCGCGGCGGGGGACCCGCGAGGCACGGTGCGCATCGACCCGGTGACCACGCAGTCGATCGGCGTCCGGTCCGCCGAAGCCGAGCTGCGCACACTGGCGCGCAACATCCAGACGGTCGGCCGGGTGGATTACGATGAACAGAGAATCACCCGATTACACCCGAAAACGGAAGGCTGGATAGAGGAACTCTTCATCGAAACTACCGGTGAGGAGATTCGGGAAGACGAGATTCTTCTCAGTATCTATTCGCCGCAGCTCGTCTCCACGCAACAGGAATACTTGCTGGCGTTGAACAACCTGGAAACGCTCAGCAACAGTCCCTTTGACGACGTGCGCCGCGGCGCCGAGAGCCTCGTGGCGACGGCAATGGAGCGCTTGCAGTTACTCGACGTGCCGGCGCACCAGATTCGGGAACTCGAGGAGACGCGCCAGGTCAAGAAGCGGCTCCATATCCACTCGCCGGCGAAGGGAGTCGTCATCAAGGTCGGTGTGCGTGAAGGTCAGTACGTCACCCCGCAGAGCGAACTCTATTTCATTGCGGATCTCTCGAAGGTCTGGGTTTTCGTCGATGTTTTCGAGGAGGAATTGCCCTGGGTTCGCGTCGGTGACCAGGCCGAGATGCAGGTCGATGCGGCGCCCGGCACTTCGTTCACGGGCCGCCTGACCTACATCTACCCGTATGCGGAACGCCAAACGCGGACGATCAAGGCGCGGCTGGAGTTTCCGAACGACCGCCTTCTGTTGAAGCCCGACATGTACGCCAATGTCGCGATACGCGCGAATCCGGTGGCGGACGTCGTTGCAGTGCCCTCCGAAGCCGTGCTGCGGTCGGGACTTAGGGAAAAGGTCTTCGTGGTACGGGAACCCGGCAAGTTCGAACCTCGCGACGTCCGTGTCGGCGTGGCCAGCGAGGGCTGGACGGAAATCCGAGAGGGGATCGAACCGGGTGAAGAAGTGGTGGTCTCTGCCCAGTTCCTGATCGATTCGGAATCGAAGCTCAGGGAAGCCGCTTCGAAAATGCAGGAGGTAAATGATGATTGAGCGCATCATCGAAGCCTCGCTCACAAATCGATTTCTGGTGATCGTCGGGATCGTTTTTCTGGTCAGCGCCGGGCTCTGGGCCGTCAGAACGACGCCGCTCGACGCGATACCGGATCTGTCGGACGTGCAGGTCATCGTATTCACGGAATATCCGGGACAGGCGCCGCAAGTCGTCGAGGACCAGGTGACCTACCCGCTGACGACGGCGATGCTCGCGGTACCCGGCGCCGATGTGGTACGGGGATTTTCGTTTTTCGGCCTTTCCTTCGTTTACATCATTTTCGATGACGGCACCGATCTCTACTGGGCGCGGTCCCGCGTCCTCGAGTACCTGAACTATGTCGCCGGCCGGCTGCCCGACGGCGTCAACCCGGCGCTGGGACCGGACGCGACCGGTGTGGGCTGGGTTTACGAGTACGCCCTGATCGACCGCACCGGCCGGCACGATCTCGCCGAACTGCGCTCGATCCAGGACTGGTACCTGCGTTACCCGCTGCAAACCGTGCACGGAGTCGCCGAAGTCGCTTCCATCGGCGGCTATGTGAAGCAATATCAGGTCGAGGTCGATCCGAATGCCTTGTCGGCCTACGCGATTCCGCTTTCCGCGGTGCGCCACGCCATCATGCGCTCGAACCGTGACGTCGGGGGGCGCCTGATCGAGATGTCCGAAACCGAGTACATGGTTCGCGGTCTCGGCTATATCCGCTCCATTCGCGATATAGAACAGATCGCCCTCGGCGTCGACGACCGCGGAACGCCGGTCCGCATCAAGGATGTCGCCAGGGTGCACAGCGGCCCCGAACTGCGGCGTGGCGCCGCCGAGCTCAATGGACAGGGCGAAGTTGCCGGCGGTGTCGTCGTCATGCGCTACGGGGAAAACGCGCTGACAACCATCGAGGGCGTGCGTGACAAGCTCGCGGAGCTCAAGAGCGGCCTGCCGGCGGGCGTCGAGATCGTGCCCGTTTACGATCGGGGCACGCTCATCGAGCGAGCGGTCGACAATCTTTCCATGACGCTGGTGATCGAGTTCTTTCTCGTGACGCTGGTCTGCACGGTCTTCCTGCTGCATCTGCGCTCGGCGATGGTCGCGATCGTCGCGTTACCGGTCGGCATACTGCTGGCGTTCGTCGCGATGCGGCTACAGGGAATCAACGCCAACATCATGTCGCTCGGCGGCATCGCCATTGCCATCGGCGCGATGGTCGACGGGCCGATTGTGCTCATCGAGAACGCGCACAAACACCTCGCGCTGGCCAGGTCCAGGTTGGGCGGGACGCTGACGACAAGGCAGCGCTGGTCGGCGATCGGCACGGCGGCAAAAGAGGTCGGGCCCGCCCTGTTCTTCTCCCTGCTGGTCGTCGTGGTGTCCTATTTCGCCGTGTTCACGCTGGAGGCGCAGGAAGGCCGGCTGTTCAAGCCCCTGGCGTTTACCAGCAGCTACTCGATGGGCGCTGCGGCGCTGCTGGCGATCACGCTGGTGCCACTGTTGACCGGCTACTTCATTCGCGGCCGGGTCCTGCCCGAACACAGGAATCCATTGACGCGCGCGGTACATGCAGTCCATGCGCCGGCGCTCTCGTTGCTGCTGCGATGGCGCAAGACGACCTTGATCGTCGTGCTGGGACTGCTGGCCGTGACAATCTATCCGGTCTCCAGGCTGGGCTCCGAGTTCATGCCGCCATTGGACGAGGGCGACATCCTGTACATGCCGACGACCTTTCCCGGCGTGTCCATCACCAAGGCCAAGGAACTGCTGCAACAGACGGACAGGATCCTGGCGACCTTTCCGGAAGTTCAATCCGTATTCGGCAAGGTCGGCAGGGCCGAGACCGCCACCGACCCGGCCCCGTTGTCGATGATCGAGACCATCGCACGATTGAAGCCGCGTGAAGCCTGGCCCGATCCATCGAAGACGACGCAGGCCCTGATGCAGGAAATGGATGCGGCGATCCGGTTTCCGGGGCTCGCGAACGCCTGGACCATGCCCATCAAGACCCGCATCGACATGCTGTCCACCGGCATCAAGACGCCCGTGGGCATAAAGATCAGCGGGCCGAATCTCGTCGAGCTGCAACGGCTCGCCGAAGACGTGGAGCGGGCGATGAAGACGATTCCGGAAACCTTATCGGCATTCGGTGACCGCGCCGCGGGCGGCTACTTCCTGGACTTCGACATCGAGCGCGAGGCAGTCGCCCGGTACGGGCTCACCGTCGGGGACGTGCAGGACATCATCATGTCGGCGATCGGCGGCATGAAGGTCACCGAGACCGTGGAGGGACTGGAGCGCTACCCGGTCAATCTCCGCTATCCGCGCGAGCTGCGGGACGATCCCGACCGGCTCTCGCGTGTCCTGATTCCGACCCCGTCCGGGGCGCAGATACCGCTCGGCCAGGTTGCGACGATCGAGCTTCGTCGCGGGGCGCCTGCGATAAAGAGCGAGAATGCCCGGCCCAATGCCTGGGTTTATGTGGACCTCAAGACTTCCGATGTCGGCGGATTCGTCAAGAAGGCCAGGGCGGTGCTGGCCGAAGAGATAGACGTACCGGCCGGATACGCCATCAGCTGGTCCGGGCAATACGAATACATGGAGCGCGCCGCGGCAAGGCTCAAGATCGTGATTCCACTGACCTTGCTGCTGATCTTCGTATTGCTGTATTTCAATTTCGGCAACGCAACGGCGCCGGCCATCGTGATGCTGTCGGTGCCGTTCGCACTTGTCGGTGGATTCTGGTTCGCGTACTGGAACGGGTTCAATCTATCCGTCGCCGTTGCGGTCGGCTTTATCGCCCTCGCCGGTGTCGCCGTGGAGACCGGCGTTCTGGTGCTGACGTTTATCCAGGAAGCCGTCGCCGAACGCCGGCAGCAGAAGCAGGTGGCGGGCGAAGAAGTCGGCGCCCCGCTGCCCGGTCTGTCCTCGGGGGAAATCATCGATGCAGTGGGTGAAGGGACCTCGCGCCGGGTCCGCCCGGTCGTGATGACGGCGACCTCGACCATCGTCGGCCTGCTGCCGATCATGTTTCTCAGTGGCTCGGGTTCCGACGTCATGCAGCGTATCGCCGCGCCCATGGTAGGCGGTATGCTGACGACCACCTGTCTCTCCCTGCTGGTCCTGCCGGTGATCTACAGCCTCGCCATGCAATTTTCCGAACGCCGCAGGCGCACCACCGGGACAACTTAGGAGTTTGAGATGTACGTGACAGAATTGGCGAAGGCAGCGGGTGTGTCACCGGATACCGTTCGCTACTACAGCAAGATCGGCATGCTCAAGCCGGGCCGCAACGAGGACAACGGCTACCATGTGTTCGGCAACAAGGACGTCCGAAGACTCCGGTTCATCCGGGCGGCAAAAGGCCTGGGCTATACGCTCTCGGATATCCGGGCCATATTCGCCGATGCCGATCGGGGACAGTCGCCGTGCCCTCGCGTACGGGCATTGATCGAGCGTCACATAAAGGAAACCGAAGCGCGGCTCGTGGAGCTCACATCGCTGCACGGCAAAATGCAGCGGGCCTTGAAGGCATGGGAGAAAATGGAAGACAGCCAGCCGACCAGCGAATCGGTGTGCGCGCTGATCGAGGCGCTGGACGGCACCGGGCCTTGACCTTGGAGCGACTTCTAGCCCGGATTATTCATGAATCGCCGCGATGATTGCGCAGAGATTTGTTCGCACAAGGGAATTTCCGACCGAGCGGAATACCGGTGCGTATTTCCAAGGGAGGAAAATTTCTTGTGCGGACAAGAATCAAGCAAGGGCACGAGCGCATTCATGAATGATCCGGGCTAGCCTGAAAATTGCACGAGACCGCCCGAGATTGCCGAGATGGTCATGATTT
>JBHHXR010000126.1:0-10081 GCA_046757205.1 Paracoccaceae bacterium | reverse complement strand
CGTCCTGCCGGCCGATGTTGAGAAGCGCCGACTGGCTGAACGGGCTGCCCGAATCGGTCAGTACCTCGCCGGTCACGAAAGTCAGCCGCGGGCTGAGGCGTACATTGTTCAGCGCCCGCAGACGTGCATTCCGCTGCTCGAGCTGCAGCGCGACCTCCTGCCAGCCCTTCATGCGCTGAAGTTCCCGGCGAAGTTCCTGATTCTGCTCGTAAACCCTTGAATAGGATTGGAAATCCGACACCATCCTCGTTACCCGGTTGACCGGTTGAAGAACCCATTCGAGGCTCGGCATGATCCTGTCGACAACGGCCATGCGAAACCGTTCAACCCGGGGATTGTCGATTCGCCATATCGCGAAGGTGAGGAGAAACACAATCGATCCGCCCCAGAAGAGCAGTTTCCTCAAAAGGCTCCAGACGCTCGGAATTTCGTCGTTGTGCGACGCCAATTATGCCTCTGTCCTCTCTGGCGGACGCAAGGGCGCAAACCGACCGGGTGCCGTCCGCGTTCAGTGGCCGAAGTCTATCACATGATGAAGCTGCGCTTCGTATTCAAGCGATTTTCCGGTGCCAAGCGCTACGCAGGTCATCGATTCCTCGGCAATCGAGATAGCCAGGCCGGTCTGCTCGCGCAGGGCGAGATCGAGGTCGCCGAGCAAGGCGCCGCCGCCGGTCAGCATGACGCCGCGATCGACGATATCCGCCGCCAGATCGGGCGGTGTGGATTCCAGCGCCGTCATCACCGCTTCGCAGATCTGCTGCACCGGTTCGGCCAGCGCCTCGGCCACTTGTGCCTGGGTTATTTCCGTTTCTTTCGGAACGCCGTTCAGCAGGTCCCGGCCGCGGATCTCGATACTCTGTCCGCGCCCGTCATCGGGCATCCGCGCGGTGCCGATATCGGTCTTGACGCGCTCAGCCGTGCTTTCGCCCACCAGGATGTTGTGCTGGCGCCGCAGGTACGAGATGATCGCCTCGTCCATGCGGTCGCCGCCGATCCGGACGGAACGGGCATAGACGATGTCGCCCAGTGAAAGCACGGCCACTTCGGTGGTTCCGCCGCCGATGTCGACGACCATGTTTCCCGTCGGCTCGGAGATCGGCATCCCGGCGCCGATGGCGGCCGCGATGGGTTCGGCGATCAAACCGGCCTTTCGCGCACCGGCCGACAGCACCGATTCCCGAATCGCGCGCTTTTCCACCGGCGTCGCCCCGTGCGGCACACAGACCACTATCCGGGGCTTGGCGAAATTGCCGCGCTTGTGCACCTTGCGGATGAAATGCTTGATCATCTCCTCGGCGACGTCGAAATCCGCGATGACGCCATCGCGCAGCGGCCGTATCGCTTCGATGGAGCCCGGCGTCCGGCCCAGCATCAGCTTGGCATCCTCGCCGATCGCGAGAACCTGTTTCTTACCGCCCTTGCTGTGATAGGCGACGACCGAGGGCTCGTTCAGGACGATGCCCTTGCCCTTGACGTAGACCAGCGTGTTGGCGGTACCCAGGTCGATCGCCATATCCGAAGAAAAGAGGCCCGAGAGCGCACCTAGCATTGAGAGTCTGCCTTTGATCCTGTGCGCATCGTCTTTGTTGATCTGTCGCGCCTGCCTTGGATCCTTATAAGGGCGCTTTCGCGGTGCCGCAAAGGGAAAGCTGTGTAAATCCCATGCCGCGCCGCCCCGTGGCTTTTGGGCAAAGGCCTTTCGGCGCCCCGGCATGACTGCCGGCGGCTGGTCCACGGCGCGGACCGGCGCGGGGCGCGTGAACGCCGGCGCAAGGAATTCTTGACATCCACCACTTTCTGCGGGGATTTTCACGGTCATGGTCGAGCGAGCCGTCAAGAAGCGTGTGACGCAGAGGCACCTGGCGGAACAGCTGGGGATCTCGACGGCCACGGTTTCGCTGGCCTTGCGCGGCAGTCCGGAAATTGCCGACGCGACGCGGATCGCCGTCCGCGAGGCCATGGACGAGGCCGGTTACGTCTACAATGCGGCGGCGGCGTCTCTGCGTACCGGCCTTTCGCGGATTGTCGGCGTCTCCTTCCACGACATCATCCATCCTTTCTTTTCCGAAATGCTGGTGGCGATCGAAGACCGGTTGAGCGTCGGCGGCCGGGTGCTTTTCATCAACCACCACCGCGACGAACCGGACCGGCTGGACCGGTTCATGACATCCCTGCGCACGCACCGGGCCGACGGGCTGATCGTTTCGCCGCCGCTCGGCTGCAAACCGGAACTTCTCGAGCCGTTACGCACATCGGGTTCGGCGATCGTGTTCGTTTCCCGTTACCTGCGCGATTTCGATGCTGATTTCATCGGCAACGCCGATATCGCCGGCATGAAAATGGCCGCCCGGCACCTGTTGTCGCTCGGCCATCGCCATATCGTCATGCTGGGCGGGCGACCCGGTACCACCAGTTGCGACAACCGGCTCGAAGGCTTTCGCCGCGCGATTCTGGACGCGGGACTGGAATGGCGCGACGACATGTTTTTCCCAGGGGCGGCGAACCGTTTCTCGGGTCACGCGCTGGTTCAGGAGGCGTTGCAATTGACGTCGCGACCGACGGCGATCGTCTGTTTCAATGATCTTGTCGCCTTCGGAGCCATCAATGGGCTGCGTGCGGTCGGTCTCCGGCCGGGGCTCGACGCCGCCGTCGTCGGCATCGACGGAACCGAAGAGGCCCGGATCAGCACGCCGGCGCTTACGACGGTCTCGAACCATCCGGAAGTAATAGGCCGGCGGGCGGCGGAGCTGTTGCTGGAACGCCTGGAAAACCCGTCCGCGCCCTACCGGGCAATCGAGATCGAACCGGAACTAACTATCCGGGACAGCTGCGGCGGGAAACCGCGGCATTTCGGATAACGGAGCGCGACGCGACGCTCTGTTGCGCGGCGCCGATCCCGCTCCGTTCGACGCCGATATGCAAGGCCGCCGTCCGCCGATTATCTTGCAGCGCCCCGGGCAGAGCCGGAGTGTCGGATCAACCGGCAGCCTTGTCGAGCGCCTGGTCGAGGTCGCGGATCAGGTCGTTGGGGTCCTCGATGCCGATGGAAAGCCTGACCACGTCGTCCGCCGCGCCGGCTGCGGCGCGCTGCTCGGAGGTAAGCTGGCGGTGCGTCGTCGAGGCGGAGTGGATTATCAGCGAACGCGTGTCGCCGAGATTGGCGACGTGGCTGAAGATCTCGACCGAATCGACCAGCTTGATGCAGGCGTCGTAGCCGCCCTTGACGGCGAAGGTGAAAAGCGCGCCGGCCCCCTTCGGATAGAGCCGCGCCGCGCGGTCGTAGTAGGGCGAGGACGGCAAGCCGGCATAGGTCACTTCGATAACCCGCGGATCCCTTTCCAGCCACTCCGCGACGGTTCGCGCGTTCTCGACATGCTTCTGCATCCGCAGGCTCAGCGTTTCGATTCCGAGAAGGGTCTGGAAGGCATTCATCGGCGCCATCGTCATGCCGAGGTCGCGCAGCCCGATGGCGATGCCGTGGAAGGTGTAGCCCATCGGGCCGAAAGTCTCGTGGAACTTCAGCCCGTGATAGGCCGGCTCGGGCTGCGACATGGAGGGGTACTTGTCGGATGCCGACCAGTCGAAATTGCCGCTGTCAACGACGACGCCGCCGACCGAGGTGCCATTGCCGGAGAGGTATTTCGTGGCTGAATGCACCGAGATATGCGCGCCCTGGTCGAACGGGCGGCACAGATAGGGCGTGGCCGAGGTATTGTCGACGATCAGCGGCACGCCGAGGCTGTTGGCAACCTCGGCGACGGCGGGGATGTCGGTCACGTAGCCGCCGGGGTTGCAGACGCTTTCGCAGAAGATCGCGCGCGTGTTCTCGTCGACCGCCGCCGCCAGCGCGTCGAGGTCGTCGAAATCGACGAAGGACGCCGACCAGCCGAATCGGCGGATCGTGTTGGTGAACTGCTGCACGGTGCCGCCGTAGAGCCGGGTGGAGGAAACCAGGTTGAGGCCCGGCCCCATCATCGGCAGCAGGGCGAGTATCTGCGCGGCGTGGCCCGACGAGCAGCCGACGCCGCCGACGCCGCCCTCGAGCGCCGCGACCCGTTCCTGAAGCACCGAAACCGTCGGGTTGGTCAGCCGCGAATAGATATAGCCGACTTCCTGGAGGTTGAAGAGCGCGGCGGCGTGATCGGCGTCGCGGAACACGTAGGCGGTGTTCTGGTAAATCGGCGTCTGCCGCGCGCCGGTGGCCGGATCAGGTTGCGCGCCGGCGTGGATCTGCAAGGTGTCGAATCCGTAACTCGGGCTGTCGGTCATGTCTGTCCCCTCTGTGCTTTGCGGCGAAGCTAGAAAGCGGGGGCACCGAAGGCAACAGTTATTCACGCCGGGGCCGGCACGGGCGGGCGGGCGTCACCTGGTCGCGTTGCCATCCGTTGCCGTCCGGCCGGCCCGCATGCCGTCAGCTCCGAAGGCGCGAGGAAATGATGCGTGTATTGATGCCGGCCATGCGCAATTCGCCGAACAGCCGCTGGTGTTCGATCTTCGGGCAGCGGTTCATGACCACGTCGAGACCGGCGGCGCGAGCCTTCTCGGCTGCCGCCTCGTGAAGGATACCGATCTGCATCCAGATGGTCCGCAATCCGCGATCCGCCAGGTGCTCCAGCGCGCTGTCGACGATGCCGGGAACGTGCTCGGCGCGGCGGAAGATATCGACCATGTCGACCGGTCCCTCGGCGGCCGGGATATCGCCAAGTTCGGCGTAGACCGGCCGCCCCAGCAGGGTGCGGCCGGCAAAGGCGGGGTTGACCGGGATCATCCGGTAGCCCTTGAGCTGGAGGTAGCGGAAAACGAAAAAGGACGGCCGGACCGGGTTGGCCGAAACTCCGACACAGGCGATCGTGCGCGTGTCCGTGAGCTTGTCCTTGAGGAAACCGTCACCGTAACCCATGCGGCGAGAATAGGGTCCGCGCCGATGCTGTTCCATCAAAAAAAGACGCCCGCATTGGCGAGCGCCAAGTGTGGAACGAGGGACAGTGAGATGAAGGCGGTCGTTCCGAGATCCACCTTCGTTCTACAGATGGGAGCGCCACCTGGCAGTAGCAATATGTTGTAAGAAAATTGTGAAGTTTCCGTTACATTCGGTTCGTTGCGAACCTGAAGCGGTGCGCGGACCGGAAAGACCGGCGGATCCTACCGGCCGCGGGCAACCCGGGCCGCGTAAAGTGCGACGGCGGCGGCGTTCGATACGTTCAGCGAGCCGAAATCGCCATGATGTTCGATCCGTGCAAGTGCGTCGCAGGTTCGCGCCGTCAGGTCACGCAGACCCGGGCCTTCGGCGCCAAGCGCCAGGGCGAGCGGCAGAGCGTTGTCGGATGCGAGGGCAAGTTCGAGTGTCTGCGAAGCTGCGCCATCGAGGCCGATGATGCGATAGCTCATCTGCTTCAGCGCCGCCATCGCGTTTGCGAGGTTTGGTACCCGCAGATAGGGCTGCCGTTCCAGAGCGCCGGACGCGGCCTTGGCCAGGGCGCCGGTTTCAGGCGCGGCGTGGCGACGCGGCGCGATGACCGCGCGTGCGCCGAACACTTCCGCCGAACGCAGGATCGCACCGGCATTGTGCGGGTCGGTTACCCGGTCGAGCAGCAGCACCAGCGGCGCGGACGTCCCCGGAGCGCAGAGTTCCGATACCGATCCCCAGTCCAGCGGCCGCGCTTCCAGCGCCGCGCCCTGGTGGACCGATTGCGGGTCCAGCGGTGCGGGAAACCGGCGTGCATCGGCGATCTCCGGTTCCATTCCCGAGCGGGTGATGGCGTCCGCCAGCCGGTCCGCCGCATTTCGCGTGACGACGAGGCGCAAGCGGGTGCGGCGCGGGTTGCACAGCGCGTCGCGCACCGCGTGCAGGCCGAACAACCAGACGCTGGCGGTTTCGCCCGTGCTGCGGTTCGCCCGGTCGCGCCTGGCTGCCCAGTCGGGTTTCCTGCCGGCCATTTGTCCTCGCTCGCCGTTTTCGCCGGTTTGCATTGCACGATCGCCGGATTGTTGCAACTCGCGGCCCGCGCGCGGCGCTGCCGGGTTGGCCCGGCACCTGTGATGAGCGGCGCTATTTCATGTTGACGCGCAACGGCGCGAACCGTATTCACGGCCCGCGCATCCGCATGACTTGCGCCCGTGGAGGGGTGGCAGAGCGGTCAAATGCAACGGACTGTAACTCCGTCGGGGAAACCCTACGCTGGTTCGAATCCAGCCCCCTCCACCACCTCCGAACCGAAATCTCCGACTGTTCGCGACGTCCATTGGCAGCGGGCGAAGAAGCGAGGATTTACGTTCCGGTGCGGCCCGGCTACCGTGTCGCGTCGAGAGCCGAAAAACGCGCCCGTCGGTGAGGATAGGGGATGACATTGCTGTCGAACGACGCGGCGCCGCTTGGGCGCACGTACTGGATGGAAGGGTGCCCGTCCGCGCCGGAGGTTCCCGAAACGTTGCCGGGCAAGGCCGACCTGCTGGTCGTCGGTGCGGGATACACCGGGCTGAGCGCCGCCATTGCGGCGTCAGATGCCGGCGCGCGGGTCGTCGTGATCGACGCCGGAGAACCGGGAGAGGGCGCGTCGAACCGCAACGGCGGCATGTTCGGCGCGCATCCGCGGCTTTCGTTCGGGGCGCTGGAGAAGAGTTTCGGCGTCGAAACGGCGCGGGGAGTGTTCGGCGAGGCGACGCAGGCTCTCGAGTTCGCGCGCGGACTGATCCGGCGCGAGGGCATCGAATGCGACTTTCAGCAAACCGGCCGTATCCAGCTTGCCTGGTCCCGGGCCGATTTCGAGGCGCAGAAAAGGCTCGCCGACGACCTGGCGCATACGTCTGACGTGAAGGTGCGCCTTATCGACAGTCGCGACCTGGGCGGCGAAATCGTCACCAGCCAGTATTTCGGCGGCCTCCTGTTTTCCGACCATGCGGCCATCCACCCACGGAAATTCCACACCGGGCTGCTGCGCGCCGTCCTCGGCAGGGGCGTGCCGGTCGTCGGGCATTGCCCGGCAAAACAGATTTCGCGGCGCGGCCGCGGTTTCGAGATCGCCACGCCGAAGGGACAACTGCGGGCCGAAAGGGTGGTTCTGGCAACCAACGGATACACCACCGGGGCCTTTGCCTGGCATCGGCGAAGGGTGTTCCCGCTGCCGAGCTTCATCGCCGCGACCGCGCCGTTGCCGGCGTCGGTCACCGGCAAGCTGGCGCCGGGCAAGCGCATGATGGTGGAGACGCGGGCGCGGCATTCCTATTTCCGCCTGTCGCCGGATGGTACGCGGATACTCTTCGGCGGGCGCGCCGCCATGAAACCCGTTCCGCTCGACGTGGCGGCACGGCGGCTGCACGCGACGATGTGCGAAATCTGGCCCCGGCTCGGGGACACGCCGTTCACGCATGTCTGGATGGGCAACACCGGCTATTCGTTCACTCATACGCCTCACGTTGGCTCCGTCGACGGGGTTCACCACGCGATGGGATTTTCCGGTTCAGGCACCGTCATGGCGCCTTACCTGGGGATGAAGGCGGCGTATCAGGCCCTCGGCGACGAGCGCGGCGCGACCGCGTATTCGGCGACCTGTTTCAGGACCAGCGTGTTGTATCCCGGAGGTTCCCCGCATTTCCTGAAAGCGGCCGATCTGTGGTACCGCACATACGTCGATTTCAAGCAGAGCCGCCGGGCGCGCCGCGACCGGGGCGCCTGACACGCCCGCGGCATTCGCCGCCGATCAGTGGGAATTCGCCGCTTCCCTGAGATTTTCCGGCGACCCCAACCTGGCGCTCTCTTTTTTCCGGTGGCGGTGCCATCGATCCCGGACTTGCGCCCGGCCAGGAAGTGCATCCTGCAGGCAACGAGCGTGCCGGCACCGCCGGTGCGGGCGATTGCACGAAATCTCGCACATGACCTTCTGCTGCATTGCGCTTTGGCTGGCCGGGGGAAATAATCGGAGATAGCCGAAGCAAACGCGGCAATAACCGGGCGGTGTGGAAAATCAGGGCGGGGTCAAGACATGTCGTTCAGGGCACTGGTAGTGGACGAAGCGCCGGATGGCGCGATCCGGGCGGCGGTAAGAACGCTGGAGCCAGGCGATCTTCCGGACGCGGAAGTAACCATCGCGGTTGAATATTCCACGGTGAATTACAAGGACGGCTTGTGCATGAGCGGGGCGGCGAGACTGGTTCGCCGATATCCCCATGTTCCGGGTGTGGATTTCGCCGGCACCGTCGAAACTGCCGACGACGCGCGCTACAGGACCGGCGACAAGGTGATCGTGACGGGCTGGCGCGTGGGCGAGGCCCATTGGGGCGGCTACGCGCAAAAGGCGCGGGTCATGGCAGACTGGATCGTGCCGCTTCCGGAGGGCCTTACCGCGAGGCAGGCGATAGCCGTCGGCACCGCCGGCCTTTCGTCGGTTCTGGCGCTCGATGCACTCGAGGATCACGGACTGCAGCCCGGCACGGGGCCGGTACTGGTCACGGGCGCGGCGGGTGGTGTCGGCTCCATCGCGACAGCGCTGCTTGCCAATCTTGGCTACGAGGTGGCCGCCGTGACCGGGCGGCCGGAAACGGAAGAGTATCTTCGGTCTCTCGGCGCCACGCAGATCGTTCCGCGCGAAGAACTGTCCCAAACCGTGGAGCGGCCGCTGGAAAGCCGGCGATGGGCCGGCTGCATCGATGCGGTGGGCGGGCCGATGCTTGCGCGAATTCTCGGTCAGATGAAATTCGGAGCGTCGGTTGCGGCGGTCGGCATGGCCGGTGGCGCGAAGGTTCCGGCCTCGATCATTCCGTTTCTGCTGCGCGGTGTGAACCTGCTGGGCATCGAAACCGTCATGCAACCGTATGAAAAACGCGTCCGCGCGTGGAACCGGGTTGCGAGGGACGTTCCGATGGACAAGCTTGAGGCCATGATACAACCGGCGACGCTTGACGATCTGCCGAAACTCGGGGCGGACATTCTTGAAGGGCGCGTCAAGGGACGCGTGGTTGTCGATGTGAACGCCTGAGCGCTTTCACGCGCGACGCCGGTCCGAAACCCAGATCGGGAGTTTTTCGGACCGACACTCAGCCTCGGCCGCTGGCGTCGGCGGCATGGTTCGACACGCGTGAAAATCGAGAAGCAGGAATTTCCGACCGACATTCGTATACCACAAAATGGCGTCAAAATGGCGTCCAACTTGCGCCGCTTTCTTGTGTGATGGTTTCCTTGGAAGCTACAATTTATCAGTACCGACGTTTGCAGAGTCTGATGTTCGCAATCCCATCGATAAAAACCCACGCACCGGACAGCTGTGAAAAATGCCCGCTTTACAAAGAAGAAGACCTGGTATGCGCGAAACTGAATCTTCGCGAATTGAGCGCTCTTTCCAGCAAGTCCGGCCCCGCAAGTATGCGTCGCGGGTCTTGCTTCCGGCTTGACCGGTTCGCCGAGTTTCCGGTTCTTGCCATCGCTTCGGGCGTGCTCGGTTTACAACCGGTCCTTGTGGATGGCCAGGCCGCGCCGGCGTCTTTCTACGCGCGTGGTGCAGTCGTCGATCTGAGAGGAAACGACAGGATCAGGGGCGGGTACCTTACTGCTGTGAACGACGTCAAGTTCTGCATCCTTTCACCTGACGAGTTCGACAGAATCATGTCCACCAACGAACGGGCGCGCGCAAGTGTTCGTGAACGGCTGGTGGTCCCCTTGGGGAACGAGGGCGACCGCCGGGAACCCGCCACGTTGGCAAGCGTACTGGCCAAGGTTTCCGCGTTTATCCTCGAAGTTCAGCGCAGGCAGATAACGGTTTTCTCCAAAGACAAGGTGGAATTGCCGGTCTCTCAGTTATCGCTGGCGAAATATGTGGGGCTGGACAGAAAGCTGGTTGCCGATAGCCTCCGCTACCTGAGGGATCAAGAGATCGTGGAGGAACTCGGGGAAGGGTCAGCCAGGCTCCTGATAAAGAAACCCGGCGCGTTGCGGCAGATCGCGGAGGGAAACGTCGATTTGCTGGAAGAACCGGAAAAGAAGCTTTCTATAAGCAAAGTCGCCTAGATCATGATGCCTTTTGACAGAAACCGCTATCCGAATTGACGAGGATCGCGCCTGCCCCGAGGTGGGCGCATCGCGCCCGCCTGG
>JBHHXR010000125.1:0-10088 GCA_046757205.1 Paracoccaceae bacterium | reverse complement strand
CTGCGACTCCGCGCCGCGTCCCCGACGGGCCCGCGCGGCCGAACGGAGCGCCAGAAGGCCCGACAGCAGAAGTGCGTTTTCGGCCTTGCGCGCGGCCGGGATGGACTGATCGGCCAGCAGAAGCGTGACATCGGGGCGGCCATCGTGCAGCGCGATCACGCCGACATGCATGGCCGCCTGCGCCGTTCGCACGTTGCGTGTGCCGAGCTTGTCGCGGAACACGCCGTAGGCTTTCAGAAACGCCTCGGCGGCGGCGCGCGGATTGTCGCGCAGCAACAGGCGGCCGAGCGCCATGTTTGCCACGCCGAGACGGTGATCGGTGGGTTTCATCGCCCGGGCCAGCCTGACGGCTCTCGCCGCTGCCCGCATGCGCGTATCGCGGCGGTTCGACCGGTCGAGCGCGATTTCGATGCTGCGGTCCCAGCCCGGCATGTCGGGCGCGCGGGAATATGGCGGAGCGGCGATTCCCTTGGGGTTGATCCGGTCGATCAGACGCGGCAGCCGACCGGCGACCAGGTGCCGCGGCATGCCGGCGGTCAGATCGCCGGAATAGAGCATGCGCAGCACCAGCATGTCGAACGGCGTCAGAACCGACTCGAAATTGTCGTCGTTGAAGACGGTATCGGGGATCCGGTAGATGTCGTTCACCGGGCCGAGCGCTTGCGCGATCTCCTCGTGCAGGCAATCGCGCACCTCCTGCGGCGGCGCGCTGTTGGGGATGAAGATCGAAGTCACTCCGAGTTTCGTCTGGTCGGACCAGCGCGGCCGCCGGCTGGCGCGCATCCGCGAGAACGTTTGCCAGTCCGGCACGCCCGGCGCGATGAAGCAGGCCGCCCCCGGGGCCGCCCGCTGCATCGCATGCGGCGGCACGAGATAGACCCGTATGTCGGCCCGCGACGGGTCCCTGGCCTGCGAGATGGCAATACCGGCCTCGGTGCGCAGACGGGTCAGCAGGGCGGTAAGTTCCGGCTGGAAGCTCGACAGTTCCGGCGATGCCAGCGCGATCGTCACCGGGTGCTCGTATTTCAGCAGGCCGGCAAGCTGCTCGCCGGTTTCCAGCCGGAACACCAGTTCCATGAAATCGTCGGCGATCTGCGCGTTGGAGCGCGCCACACCGCGCGGGAAGGATGCGGCGGCGAATCTCGGAATGTCGGCGGGTACCGGCGGTGCCGGCGGCGGCTCGGAAAGCGTGCAGGCATTCAGCGCCGCGAGGCAAAGTGTCGTTGTTCCTGCACGAATTCTCATCGCTATCGCTGGTATTTGATGAACGGGGTACGTATCGCCAGCCTGTCATAAAGTCGGCGGCCGGAATAGTTGTCCTCTGCCGTCAGCCAGTAAACGGCGGCGGCATTCCGCGCATCCGAGTCGGCATAGACGGCCTCGATCAGCGCCCGTCCGGTGCCGGTTCCGCGTGCTTGGGGCGTGACGTAGAGATCGTTGAGATAGCAGCGGTTCGCGATATCCCAGAACGAACGGTGATAGAGAAACTGCGCCAGCCCGACCGCCGCGCCGTCGCGGATGGCGACAAGGCTGTGCATGTCCTCGTCCGGGTCATGGATGCGCGCCCATGTGGCGGCATAGACCTCGTCGGGCCGCTCGGTGCGGTAGAAATCCAGATAGGCGCGCCAGAGTTTTCGCCAGTCGGCCTCGTCCTTGCGCGTGACCGGCCGGATGACAAGGGTCATGCCTGCCTCCCGCGCGCCATGAACGCGAGCCGTTCGAACAGGTGCACGTCCTGTTCGTTCTTCAGCAGCGCGCCATGAAGCTTGGGCAGCGTATCGCGGGCGTCGCGGCGCAGGTCCTGCGGCGTCAGGTCTTCGGCCAGCAGGAGCTTCAGCCAGTCCAGCACTTCCGAGGTCGAGGGTTTCTTTTTCAGGCCCGGCGTTTCGCGTATCTCGAAAAACCGGGTCAGCGCCTCGCGCACCAGATCCTGCTTGATGTCCGGGAAATGCACGGCAACGATCCGTTCCAGCGTTTCGGCGTCGGGAAAGCGGATGTAGTGGAAGAAACAGCGGCGCAGGAAGGCGTCGGGCAGTTCCTTTTCGTTGTTCGAGGTGATGATGACGATCGGGCGCTGCCTGGCCCGGATGGTCTCGCCGGTCTCGTAGACATGGAATTCCATGCGGTCGAGTTCCTGCAACAGGTCGTTGGGAAACTCGATATCGGCCTTGTCGATCTCATCGATCAGCAGGACGTGGCGCGTTGCGGCGCCAAACGCCTCCCACAATTTGCCCGGCTTGATGTAATGGCGCACGTCGCTTACCCGGTCGTCGCCGATCTGGCTGTCGCGCAGGCGGCTGACGGCGTCGTATTCATAAAGCCCCTGACTGGCTTTCGTCGTCGACTTGATCGCCCATTCCAGAAGCGGCAGTTCCAGCGATGCCGCTACCTGCTTTGCCAGTTCGGTCTTGCCGGTTCCCGGTTCGCCCTTGACCAGAAGCGGCCGCTCCAGCGTGATGGCGGCGTTCACCGCGACCGTCAGGTCGTCCGTCGCAACATATTCCCTGGTGGATGTGAATCGCATTGCCGGCGTTCCCGTTCGCTGCCCGAATTGCGCCGAGGGTATCAGGCGGCGAACCCGATGCAAGTTCACATATCTTCTGCGTGACAATGCCGCCAATTCTCTGTATCAGGCCCGCTATTAAGGGTAGGAGACGGGTGAAAGCGGGCCCGCAAACGAGCCTGCTGGGATGCCCGTCGAAAGATTTGAGGTTGAGCGTGATGAAAGCCGAGAAGATCATGGATGGTGCCTACCATCCGGCCGAAGACGAACCTTTCATGAATGAACGCCAGCTCGAATATTTCCGCGAGAAGCTGCTCGCATGGAAACAGTCGATTCTGGAAGAGAGCCGCGGCACCATCGAGGGAATGCAGGAGGGCACGCGCAACATCCCCGACATGGCCGACCGCGCTTCGGAAGAAACCGACCGCGCGCTGGAACTGCGCACCCGCGACCGGCAGCGCAAGGTGGTCGCCAAGATCGACGCCGCGCTGCGCCGGATCGATGAAGGCAGCTACGGCTACTGCGAGGAAACCGGGGAGCCGATTTCGCTGAAACGGCTGGAAGCAAGACCGATCGCCACGCTGTCGCTGGAGGCGCAGGAAAGGCACGAACGCAAGGAACGGGTGCACCGTGACGACTGACGCCGTGGCGAAGGATTGCTGATCTGGTGAACCGGGGCGCGGATTTCTGCCCCGGTTTTTTGTTCCGTGCGGCTGATCCGGCGGAAAGGCACTGGATCATGATGCCCTTTGATGGAAACCCCCGTCCGGATTGACAAGGATCGCGCGCGCCCCGAGGCTGCGCCCCGGGGCGGACAACCTGTTGAAAGCTCACAACTAGGGCGGGCGCATGAAACTCAAGGGACTCGACATTATCGTCGTCGGAGGCGGAATCGGCGGTCTGGCGGCCGCCCTGGCGCTTGCGCGGCGCGGCGCGGAGGTGCGGGTTCTGGAGCGGTCGCCGGCGCTTGAGGAAGTCGGCGCCGGGTTGCAGATTTCGCCCAACGGCGTTGCGGTGCTGGCCGCTCTCGGATTGGCGGAGGCCGCCGCGCGGGTGGCGAACGTGCCGGAGGCGGTGGAACTTCGCAACGGCCGAAGCGGCGCCCTGGTGGCGCGCCTGCCGCTGGGCGCGACGATAGAAAGACGGCACGGCCATCCATACTGGCAGTTTCACCGCGCCGACCTGCTGGATGTTCTGGCGGCGGCGGTGCGGAGCCGGGGCGTCTATGTGCGGCTGGGCGCCGAGGTCGCCAACATCTCCGAGACGGCCGAGGCAGTCCATGTCGGGCTCGACGACGGCAGCAACCTGACCGCCGATTGCGTCGTCGCCGCCGACGGCGTGCGCTCCTTCGTGCGATCGGCGTTGTTTCACGGGCCGGAGGCGCGGTTCACCGGGCAGGTGGCGTGGCGTGGGCTGGTCGATGCAGGGATGCTGCCGGCAGGCACCGTCGCGAACGCGGCGACTGTCTTCATGGGGCCGCGCCGGCACCTGGTCGCCTATCCGCTGCGCGGCGGATCGGTGATCAACGTGGCGGCGTTCGAGGAGCGCGCCGCCTGGACGGCGGAAGGCTGGACGCATGCAGAAAACCCGGAAAACCTGCGGCGGGCGTTTTCGGGGTGGGGCAGGGCGGTATCGGCGCTTCTGGAAGCCGTCGATCAGACCTTCCTGTGGGGTCTGTTCGACCACCCGGTTCTGCCGCGCTGGGCTTTGAAACGCGTGGCTTTGCTCGGCGATGCATGCCACCCGATGCTGCCCTATCTGGCGCAGGGCGCGACGATGGCGCTGGAGGACGCCTGGGTGCTGGCGTGTTCGCTGGCGCAGGCGCGGGACGTGGCCGATGGTCTGGTGTCCTACGCCCGCAAGCGCAAGCCCCGCGCCACGCGCGTTCAGCAGGCGGCGCGCACGAACGCGCGGGTATACCATGCGCGCGCGCCGCTGGCGCTCCCGCTGCACCTCGGACTGGGGGCGGTCTCACGGCTGGCGCCGGGCCTGCTCTTGGGCAAGTTCGACTGGCTCTACGGGCGCGACGTGACAGCGCAATAATCCCACACCGCCCCGGCCCCCGAGCCGGGGGCCCCCCTTGCATCTCGGGCACCATGAGGTCCCGGATCAGGTGCGGGACGGTTTCGCAGATGTCTCACACATCCAGCTCAACCCAGATCGGCACGTGGTCGGAAGGCCGCTCGCGGCCGCGCATGAAGCGGTCGATCCGGCAGTCGCTCAGCCGGTCGGCGGCCTGCGGCGTCAGCAGGAAATGGTCGATCCGGATGCCGTCGTTGCGGTTCCAGGCGCCGCGCTGGAAATCCCAGAAGGTGTAGTTCAGCGGCGCGGAATTCACGGCGCGGAAAGCATCGGTGAAGCCAAGGTGATGAATTTCGCGAAAAGCCGCGAGGCTTTCGGGCCTGTACAACGCGTCACCCCACCAATCCTCGGGGCTGTGGGCGTCCTCTGGCTGCGGGATTATATTGTAATCCCCGGCCATTAGCGCAATTTCCTCGGACTTCAGGAGCGTCTCGGCCCGAGCCTTCATCCGCGCCATCCACGCCAGCTTGTAATCGAATTTCGGTCCGGGGACCGGGTTGCCGTTGGGCAGATAGAGGCAGCAAACCCGCACGGTGGCTTTGTCGCCCGTCACCGTGGCCTCGATCCAGCGCGCCTGTGTGTCATCGTCATCGCCGGGCAGGCCGCGCACCACGTCCTCCACGGGATATTTCGACACGATGGCCACCCCGTTGAAGCTTTTCTGACCGTGCGCTTCGACGTTATATCCAAGATTTTCAATAGGTTCACACGGAAAATTCGCGTCGATCGACTTGATCTCCTGCAACAGGGCGACATCGGGAGACGTCTCCTGCAGCCAGTCGAGAACGGCCGGCAGACGCGCCTTGATCCCGTTGATGTTGAACGATGCGATCTTCATGGCGGCTCCGCGTTCGGCACGGTCAGGCTATCGCCCGGATGAAAGCGCCTCAAGCTCAGATCGAAAACGAGGTGCCGCAGCCGCAAGAGCTTGTCGCGTTCGGATTGTTGACGACGAAGCGCGCGCCGATCAGTTCGCGCGAAAAGTCGATGGTGGCGTTCGACAGGAAGGGCAGCGATACCGGGTCCACCAATACTCTCAGGCCGTCCCGCTCCAGCACCAGATCGTCGTCGGCCGGCGCATCCTCCAGCCGGATATCGTACTGAAAGCCCGAGCACCCGCCACCCTCGACCGCGACGCGCAGGCATTTCGGCGCGTCCAGCGCGGCGTTGATGGACCCGAGCCGCTGGTAGGCCCGGTCCGTCACTTTCGGCGGCAGCGCTAGGTTCATCTTTCGGCGTTCCTCATCATCCTGTAAGCAGTCAGTAAATTAGGGGGTTGCTCCCCGTACAACAAGGGCGACGCGTCAGATGTCTGCGATCTACGCCTCCGATCCGTCCACCAGCAGGGGGCGGTTGCACGCGGAAGAGGAATCCGCCCACCGCTCGGCGTTTCAGCGCGACCGCGACCGGATCATCCATTCCTCGGCCTTCCGGCGGCTGAAATACAAGACCCAGGTGTTCGTCGAGCACGAGGGCGACTACTACCGCACGCGGCTGACCCATACCATCGAGGTGGCGCAGGTGGCGCGCACCATCGCCGGCGTGCTGGGGCTGAACGCCGAGTTGACCGAGGCGGTGGCGCTGGCCCACGACCTCGGGCACACGCCGTTCGGCCATACCGGCGAGGACGCTCTGAACGAGGCGATGCAGCCTTTCGGCGGCTTCGATCACAATGCGCAGACCATCAAGATCGTGACCATGCTGGAGCGGCACTATGCCGAGTTCAACGGGTTGAACCTCACTTGGGAAACTCTGGAAGGTATCGCAAAGCATAACGGCCCCGTGGAGGGCGATCCGCCTGCGGCGCTGGCCGCGTACAACGCCGAGCACGATCTGGAGCTTGGAACCTATGCCAGCGCCGAGGCGCAGGCAGCCGCGATTTCCGACGATATCGCCTACAACAATCACGACCTCGACGACGGATTGCGCGCCGGCCTTTTCAGCGAGGCGCAGATCCGCGAACTGCCGGTCATCGGCCGCTGCTACGACGAGGTGGAAAAGAAGTATCCCGGCCTCGACCATATCCGCCGGCGCCACGAGGCGCTGCGCCGGGTGTTCGGTGAAATGGTCGAGGACGTCATCACCGAGAGCCGGCGGTTGCTGGCCGAGGCCGGACCCGATTCCCCGCAGGCGGTGCGCGAACTCGGCCGCCACGTCATCCGGTTTTCCGGCCCGATGGAGGCGGATATCGAGGTGATCAGGGATTTCTTCTTCACCAACATGTACCGGCACTGGAAGGTGCGCCGCATGCGCCGCAAGGCCGGTCTGATCGTGAAGGAGATTTTCGGCATCTTCATGGAAGACCCCGGCATGCTGCCCGACGACTGGCGGCGCTGGGCCACCAAGGGCGACGAAACGCAGCAAGCGACGGTGATCGCCGACTACATCGCCGGCATGACGGACCGCTTTGCGCTGCACGAGCACCGCTGGCTGACCGACCCGATGGCGCAGCCGACGTGAATTCTCGGTAAAGGGCAAGGACGACACCGTGCTGGCGCGGCCGTCGCCACACATCTCGATCGCATTTTCGTATACGGACAACCTGAAGATCATACGCAGAAAAGGTTGCATGACACCCGACACGTTGGCGTGACCCCGGTTTCCCGCGGGGCGGCGTTGACCTTGGCAGGCGGCGTGTTAAACCCGGCGCCAACTTGTCAGGATTTGCGGGATGAACCTTTTTTCCGATATACGCGCGCTGGTGGTGCAGCGTCTGGAGCAGTTGGCGGCAGCGGGCAATTTGCCCGGCGGGCTGGACTTTTCCAACGTTTCGGTTGAACCGCCGCGCGACGCCGGGCACGGGGAAATGGCGAGCAACGCGCCGATGGTGCTGGCGAAGCAGGCGGGCATGAAGCCGCGCGATCTGGCTGGCGTGCTGGCGGAAGAACTGGCGGCGGACGAACGTATCGCGCTGGCGGAGGTCGCCGGCCCCGGGTTCATCAACCTGCGGCTGACGCCGGACACCTGGCTCGGGGTCGTTCGCACGGCCCTGAGCGATCCCGCTTCGTTCGGCCGTTCATCGATGGGGGCGGGGCGCAGGGTCAACGTGGAGTTCGTCTCCGCCAACCCGACCGGCCCCCTGCACGTCGGCCATACCCGCGGTGCCGTCTTCGGTGATGCGCTGGCCGGGCTGCTGGATTTCGCCGGCTATGACGTGACCCGGGAATATTACATCAACGACGGCGGCGCGCAGGTCGATGTGCTGGCCCGTTCGGCCTATGAGCGCTACCGCGAATCGAACGGGCTCGATCCCGAAATAGCCGAGGGCCTTTACCCCGGCGATTACCTGATCCCGGTCGGTCAGGCGCTCAAGGACAGGTTCGGCGACACGCTGATCGACAGACCCGAGGCGGAATGGCTGGCGCCGGTGCGGGAATTCGCCACATCGGCCATGATGGACATGATCCGCGCCGATCTGAAGGCGCTGAACGTGGAAATGGACGTGTTCTTTTCCGAAAAGTCGCTCTACGGAACCGGGCGGATCGAGGCGGCGCTGGATCACCTGGCCGAAAAGGGCCTGATCTACGAGGGCGTTCTGGAACCGCCGAGGGGGCGCGTTCCGGAAGACTGGGAGGCGCGCGAGCAGACGCTGTTCCGTTCCACCGCCCACGGCGACGACGTCGACAGGCCGGTCAGGAAATCCGACGGCTCGTGGACCTATTTTGCACCCGATATCGCCTATCACTACGACAAGATTCTGCGCGGCTTCGACGAGCTCGTCGACGTCCTCGGCGCCGACCACGGCGGCTATGTCAAGCGGATGAAGGCGGCGGTGTCGGCGCTGTCGGACGGCAAGGTGCCGCTCGACATCAAGCTCTGCCAACTAGTGCGGCTGTTCAAGGACGGCAAGCCCTTCAAGATGTCGAAGCGCGCGGGGACGTTCGTTTCCCTGCGCGACGTGGTTGACGAGGTCGGTCCCGACGTCACCCGATTCGTCATGTTGACGCGCAAGAACGACGCGCCGCTGGATTTCGATTTCGCCAAGGCGCAGGAGCAATCGAAGGACAATCCGGTCTTTTACGTGCAGTACGCACATGCCCGCATCGCCTCGGTGCTGCGCAAGGCCGCCGAAGCCGGGTTTGCCGTCGAGCCGGCGTCCCTGCTCAGGGCGGACACCGCGCGCTTGACTGACGAAGCGGAACTCTCGCTGGTGCGCCGGGTCGCGGAATGGCCGCGACAGGTGGAACTCGCGGCGCGCCATCACGAGCCGCATCGCATCGCGTTCTATCTCAATGAACTGGCCTCGGAATACCACGCGCTTCAGCATATGGGCAAAGTGCGGCCGGGTTCGCGGTTCCTGCAAACCTCGGAGCCGGAAACCACGATGGCCCGGCTGGCGCTTGTCGGTTCCGTTTCTGTTGTTATTGGCGCTGGTCTTGGTATTCTGGGAATCACTCCCTTGGAAGAGATGTAACAAGCATCCTGAGGGTACATTTGGGGATTGGAGCGGCCGCGTCCACAAGATAAGGTTGGGGGCGGAAAGGCAAGGAGCCCGATGCAGGAAACCTTGATGTCCGGGAACCGGCGGACCGAGGAGGTCGGAATGGCCGCGATTCTCGGGAATGCAATGAAATGGTTCGGGGCGCTGGCGTCGCTTGCGCTGATCGTCGGTGGCGGGTTCTGGTCCTACCGGCTGGGCGTGCGCGACGCGACGGAACTGCCGGTGAGCAAGGCGACCGAGGGCCCCATGCGCGAACAGCCCGAGGACCCGGGCGGCGACCGGGCGGCCAACCAGGGACTGGAAGTGAACAGCGTTCTGTCCGGTGCGCCGCCGCCCAGGGCAGATGCCGGCGGCCGGACAGCGCCGCCGCCCGAGGAGCTGCTGCCCGACGAGGTTCCGGCGGGCAATGTGGTGGAACAACCCGCCGAGCCTGCGGAACGGGTTTCGCCGGCCGCCGAGACCGACGCCGCGCCGGTCGAGGAACTGCCCGACGCCGCCTTCGACGCCGACGGCAATCTCGTAACCTCGCGCCCGCCGCGTGTCCGCCCGGTGTCGCTCAGGACGGATGTCGATCCGACGACGGAAATCGACCGGATGATCGCCGGCACCCAGCCGACGCTGCAAAGCGGCGCGGAGGCCGGTTCCGGCAAGACTTCGGTAAACCTCGGAACCTTCGCCAGCGCCGACATCGCGCGTCAGCAATGGTCCCGGATACTGGCTGAAAACGGCGACCTTCTGGGCGGGCGGGAGAGCAGCATCACCGAGACCAGGTCGGGCGGCAGAACCGTCTACCGGCTGCAGGTGGCGGGGTTCGAATCGTTTGATGACGGCAAGTCGTTCTGTTCTGCATTGCAGGCGCGCAGCATTTCCTGCACGCCCACACAGGGACGTTAGGCCGTGGCCGCCCGCGCCGTGGTATTTGGCTGCGAGGGCGCGGTTCTGTCCGGCCGCGAGCGGGAATTTTTCGCGGATTCCGATCCCTGGGGTTTCATCCTGTTCGCCAGAAACGTCGAGACGCCGGATCAGGTCCGGCGCCTGACCGGTGATCTGCGCGATTCGGTG
>JBHHXR010000124.1:0-10112 GCA_046757205.1 Paracoccaceae bacterium | reverse complement strand
CCGGCCGCTGGTGGCGGCAGGCCTCGGTTTTTCGGGAGTGTACACGGACGAGCGTCTGGCAGGCCGTCTGAACGGTGTGGCCAATCTGGAGTCCTTCCCGGTTCAGTTTTCCAGCGACCTTGCTTTCGGTGACGCCGGCCGGACGGTCAGCAACCTGGTGTTCCGGACCGCCGGCACGGTGTTGACCGGCGAGTTGCGGCAGGACGGGGACGGGCTGATCGAAGGGCGGGTCGACTACGACGCGTCCGATATTTCGACTGCGGCGGCCCTGTTGTTGCAGGACGCGGCGGGGGCCATCCGCGGCCATGTCAGCTTCGCGCGCGCTGGCGGCCGCCAGAGCCTGGAGGCGGTGGCCGACGTACGCAACCTGGCATTTCGGACCATCAAACTGGCCGATGGCCGCGTCCGCGCCAAGCTGCGCGATGCCTACGGCGTGCCGAAGATTTCCGGCACCGTCGCGGCTAGGAAGGCCCGGATCGCGGGCGTCTCGGTCGACGATTTCACGGCGCTGGCGGTTAACCAGGGTGGCGCGACGCTTTTCCGCGCCAATGCCGTGCTCCAGAACGGCACCAGGATGCACGCCGAAGGAATGCTCGATGAAGAAGACAGCGGATTTCGCGTCGACCTGACGGCGCTCGACCTGTCGCAGGAAACCTTGTCGGCCGGGCTGTCCTACCCCGCGCTGATCCGGTATTCGAAGGGCGAAGTCCGGATTGAAACGCTGGCCGTAAAGATGGGCGACGGCGAAATCCGGGCCAGCGGTGTCGTCTCGGACATGTACGGACTGGCGATCACGCTGGATGCGGTGCCGCTGTCGCTGGCCAACGCACTGCGGCCAGACCTCGGCCTGGAGGGCACGGTGAGCGGAAACGGGGCCATGTACGGGCTGCGCTCGGCGCCCAACGTCTTCCTGGATCTGCGGGGCAGGGGGTTGAACTCTTCGGTGCTGAGGGAAGCGGGGCTTGCCGCCTTCGATCTGGATGCCCTGGTGGCGAGCAACCAGAACGACGGCATTGACGTAAATGCAAGACTCACGTCACCCGACGGCGTAACGGCGGCCGTCACCGGCGAAATACCCTTTGGCGGCGCCGACATGGCTCTGGACGTGGAACTGGAGAAATTTCCGCTCGCTTTCATTGACCGGCGAATAGGCAATCGCGGCCTGCGCGGGCAGGTCACCGGGCGCTCGCACATAGCGGGAACCTTGCGGCATCCGTCGGTGACGTTCGAGCTTGGCGCGGAGGGCGTTACGCTCAGGGAAGTGCGGATCGCGGAACTTGCGCCGCTGAAAGCGGATGTCAAAGGCAGGTATTTCGGCAAGAGTCTGCAAATAGAATCCGGCCGCGTGACCGGTCCCGGCGGCTTGGCTGTCGACATGTCGGGTTTCGTCGCTGCGCCTTCGGGCCGTCTCGACATCAAGATCGACGGATTGGTGCCGCTGTCGGCCATCATTCCGATATATTTCCGGCGCGGTCTGAACGCGGAGGGCCTGGCGAAGGCCGATCTTACGGTTCGCGGCCGGTTTGACAGTACCCGGCTCTCGGGCAGTCTGGCCACCAGCGGTGCCGTCATCACCGATCCGCCAACCAACATGCGGGTCGAAAAGATCGCCATGCGGTTGCGGCTGCAAGACAACCGGGTTTCCATCGTCGAGGCTCGGGGCCAGTTTGCCGGGGGCGGCAGGATCGGCATCACGGGCGGGATGGATTTCGACATTCCCGCCGGTCTTCCGGCGGACCTTCAGATCAGTCTGAGCGACGTGATCTATTCCAACAGACGTTTCCTGACCAGCCGTTTCGACGCGGCGCTGGCCCTGAAAGGACCGTTGGCGCGCGGGCCGCTGCTGTCGGGTGACGTGACGCTGAAGGAGACCGAATTGTCTATCGCCGGGCGTTTCGGGCAGGAGGCCGATCTGCTTCAGGTAACGCACCGCCACGCTCCGAGGAACGTGCAGACAACGGAGAGCCTCGTCAGAAAGGTTGCACGGGAAGGCGCGGCGCACAAGGCGCGGTATCCCGTCCAGCTCGATCTGACAATCACCTCGAAGAACCGGGTCTTCGTCCGTGGGCGTGGCGTCGATGCGGAACTCGGCGGCAAGCTGAAGGTCGGCGGCCCGATTGACGATTACATACCCCAAGGCGGTTTCAGGCTGATCCGAGGACGCCTGAACATCCTTGCGCAGAGGATCACGCTGGACGAAGGACAGGTGACGCTGCTCGGCGATCTGGATCCGGAACTGCTGTTTCTCGCCAACATGTCCGCCGGCGGCCTCAGCGCGACGATCCGTTTGTCGGGCCGGGTCTCCGACCCGGTACTCGGAATCACCTCGAGTCCGGAACTGCCGGAGGACGAGATCATCGCGCGGCTGGTATTCGAGCGCAGCGTCGGAGAATTGTCGCCGATCCAGCTCGCCCGCGTCGCGTCGGTCATTTCCGAACTCACTGGGGGAGCCGACAGGTCGATTTTCGGGGGCCTGCGCCAGGCGACCGGCCTGGATGATTTCGACATCTCTTCGGACCAGCAGGGCAATACCGTGGTAAAGGCTGGCAAGTATGTCGATGACAGCGTCTATCTCGGGGTCGAGGCGGACACCGAAGGTTCCTCCCGCGCGACGATCAACCTCGACATCACCGACAACGTGCGCGCCCGCGGCAGCATGGGCTCCGACGGCGAATCCAGCATCGGCCTGTTTTTCGAGCGCGACTACTGAGCGAGCGCGTCGTTCGCGGGCATCAGGTTTTCACGTCCGGCGCGTTCCGGCCCAGGCGGCTTCTCAGATGCGAGATTTCCCCTGCGGCGTCGATCACCGCGGCGAGGGCGTCTTGGGTGTCTTCGAACTGCCTTGACGGGTCCGGCTCGAAGCGCTCCAGATACACCCGGACCGTGGCGCCCGCCGTTCCGGTCCCCGACAGCCTGAACACGATCCGGCTCTGGTCCTCGAACATGATGCGGATGCCCTGCCGCTCCGACACCGAACCGTCCACCGGGTCGGTGTAGGAAAAATCGTCCGCCGCCGCCACCCTCAGGCCGGCGATCGTCGTCGCCGGCAACCCGGGCAGGGCGGACCGAAGTTCCCCGATCATGTCCTGCGCTGCCGTTGCATCCACGCCCTCGTAGTCATGCCGCGAATAGTAATTGCGGCCGAATTCGGCCCAATGCTTCGCCAGAATTTCCGAAACCGGTTTGCGGCGTTCGGCAAGAACGTTCAGCCAGAGCAGAACGGCCCAAAGGCCGTCCTTCTCCCGCACATGGTCGGATCCGGTGCCGGCGCTCTCTTCGCCGCACAGCGTCGCTTTGCCGGCATCCAGCAGGTTGCCGAAGAATTTCCATCCCGTCGGCGTTTCGAAACATTCGATGCCGAGGCCCTTCGCAACACGATCGACGGCGCGCGACGTCGGCATCGATCTGGCCACCCCGGCCAGCCCGCGGGCATAGCCCGGCGCCAGATGTGCGTTCGCCGCCAGAACCGCTAGGCTGTCCGACGGCGTGACGTAGACCTGTTTGCCGACAATCATGTTGCGGTCGCCGTCGCCGTCAGAGGCGGCACCGAAATCCGGCGCATCTTCTGCGAACATCGCCCGCAGAAGCTCGCTTGCCCAGACCGGATTGGGGTCCGGATGGCCGCCGCCGAAATCGGGGCTGGGAACGCCGTTGACAACGGTTCCAGACGGCGCGCCCAGCATGCCTTCCAGAATCGCCTTCGCGTAGGGCCCGGTTACCGCGTGCATGGCGTCGTAGCGCATGGTGAACCCGTCGGCGAAGAGCCGCCTGATGGCGTCGAAATCAAACAGCTCCTGCATGAGTTCCGCGTAGTCCCGGACAGGATCGACAACCTCGATCTCCATTTCACCAATCGACACCGTGCCGGTCCTGCCCAGGTCGGGATCCGGGCAGGTCTCGATCGAATACCGCTCGATGCCATTGGCCGCTTCGAAAATGCTCTTGGTAACCTGCTCCGGCGCCGGCCCGCCGTTCGCGGTGTTGAACTTTATGCCGAAATCGCCTTCCGGACCGCCGGGATTGTGACTGGCGGAAAGGATGATTCCGCCGTCCGTCCCGCGCCGGCGGATGAGGTTGGAGGCCGCCGGTGTCGACAGAAGACCGTCCCTGCCGACGATCACCCGGGCGGCGCCGTTGGCGGCGGCCATGCGCAGTATCGTCTGCAGGGCGCGGTCGTTGAAATAGCGGCCGTCGCCGCCGAGCACGTAGGTCTTTCCCTTGGCGCCGCCGGTGGCGTCGAAGATCGCCTGCACGAAATTCTCCAGGTAGCGGGCCTGCATGAAGACCGGTGTTTTCTTTCGCAGCCCCGAGGTTCCCGGTTTTTGCCCGTCGATCGGTGACGTCTTGATTTCGAGTACTTTCATGGCCCCGCTCTCCCACGGAATTTTTCCCGCCACGCGGGGAAGCGGTCCCCGGGCGCCGGTGTCGCCTCGAAAACCGCCCGGGCGATGGCCCTGGCAAGGCAGACCGCAGCGGCGTGGCCGATTGCCAGAAGGTCGTGGCGACCGCCGGATGGCGGTCGGCGGCGTGTCGAAACGGAGAACACCAGGTCTCCGTCGAAGGGCGTGTGCGAAGGAACGATGGCCCGCGCCATGCCGTCGTGGGCGGCGACGGCCATGCGGTGCGCCTCTGCCTTGCTCAGCTCCGCGTCCGTCGCCACGATCGCGATCGTCGTGTTGGCGCCTTCTTCTGTCGCCGATATCTTGGTGCGGAAAGTCGAATCCTGGACGTATGTGGCGGCGGCCGGGCCGAGGCCGCCGAATTCCCCTTCCGCCTCGAACGGAGCGGCCCAGAAATTCGCCTCCCCGCCAACGGTCACCGATCCCAGCGCGTTGGCCGCGACCAGTGCGCCAACGGTAATTCCCGATGGCAGGACGATCGACGCCGATCCCAGCCCGCCCTTCAGATCGCACGTGGTCGCACCGGTTCCGGCACCGGCGGTGCCCAAGGCAAAACCGGTGCCTGCCGCGCGGTAGGCGTCGGTTCCGAGCTTCCTGTAAGGATTGACCGCCCACGACTTGTCGCCGCCGTTCAGCAGATCGAAAAGAATGGCCGCCGGAACGATCGGCACGCGCGCTTCGCCGACGGCAAATCCGCGCCCGTCGCTGGCCAGCGCATCCATGACGCCGGCGGCCGCGTCGAGGCCGAAGGCCGAACCGCCCGAAAGCACCAGCGCATCGACGGCATCGACCATCTTGTCGGGCCGAAGAAGATCGGTCTCACGGGTGCCGGGCGCGCCGCCCATGACACTTACGGAGGCCACGAACGGTTCGTCGCCGACCAGAACGGTGACGCCCGATTTCAGGTTATCGTCCTGCGCGTTGCCGACCCGCAGGCCCGGCACGTCGGTGATCGCATTTCCTTGCCCCGGTTTCATCGTCATGGCTCAGATACAGCGGCCGCCGTCGACTTCCATCGCCACGCCGGTGATCATTGAGGCCTCGTCGGAACACAGAAAACAGGCGGCGTTCGCGATATCCTGCGGCGTGGAAAACCGCCCGAGCGGAATTGTCGCAAGGAATTTCGCCCTGACCGCCGGCGTGTCCTCGCCCATGAAGCTCTTCAGCAGCGGCGTCTCGCCTGCGACCGGGTTCAACGCGTTGACCCTGATCCCGGCAGGCGCGAGTTCCACGGCCATGGTGCGGGTGGCGGTGATCATCCAGCCCTTGGAGGCGTTGTACCAGTTCAACCGCGGGCGCGGGCTGACACCGGCGGTGGAGGCGATGTTGAGGATCGCGCCGGACCCGTTTGCCTTGAAATGCGGCACCAGCGCGCGCGCCGTAAGGTAGACGGACTTGACGTTGACCGCGAGAACGCGGTCGAAGTCTTCCTCGCTCACGTCCTCGAGCGGTTTTGGCAGGTGGGTGACGCCGGCATTGTTGACCAGGATATCAAGTCGTTCGAATGCCGCGATGGCGTCCTGCGCCATGGCGTTCACGCTGTCTGCGCGCGAGATATCGACAACCTGCGCAAGAGCGTTCTCGCCAAGCTCCGCGGCAACTGCCTCCGCCGCCTCGCCGTTGATATCGGCAATCATCACCCGGGCGCCTTCGGAGATGAACTTGCGGGCTATTCCCGCACCGAACCCCGATGCCGCCCCTGTGACGATGGCGGTTTTTCCGGCAAGCCGCATGTCCCCTCCTTATCCGTGCCAGGCGGCAACGGTTTTCAGAACCGAGAAGGAATAGAGCGCCTCGAATCCCTTCTCGCGCCCGTGCCCCGACTTCCCGACGCCGCCGAAAGGCAACTCAACGCCGCCGCCGGCACCGTAGTTGTTGATGAAAACCTGACCGGATCGCAACGCCCTGGCAAGCCGCATCTGCCGCCCGCCGTCGCGCGACCAGACGCTGGCGACAAGGCCGTAGTCGGTGCCGTTGGCGATGGTCAGCGCCTCCTCCTCGCTGTCGAAGGGGATGACGACCTGCACGGGGCCGAATATCTCGTCACGCGCCAGAACGTGCGCGGGGTCCACTTCGCCAAGCAGCACCGGCTCCACGTAATGACCGCCCGGCGGCGCGTCATCGGCAAGTGCGCCTTTGGCGATCACGCGCAGGTCGCGGCCGTTTTCGAGAAATCCCGCGACCATCGATTTCTGCCGCGCCGAAATCAGCGGACCGACGTCGAGATCGTCCATCGCCGCTCCGACGCGCAGGGCACCGTACCGCTCGGCCATGAGCCTGGTGACCCGGTCGTAGACGCCGCGCTGCACCAGGATCCGCGACGACGCCGAACATGTCTGCCCGGCATTCTGTATTCCCGCATTCACCAGAAACGGCAGCGCGCGGTCGATGTCGGCGTCGTCGAACACGATCTGCGGCGACTTGCCGCCAAGCTCGAGCGTGACCGGAACCACGTTTCGGGCCGCCGCTGCCTGCACAAGTGAACCGACGCCCACGGACCCGGTGAACGAGATATGATCGACGCCCCGATGGGAGCTCAGCGCGGCGCCCGCTTCCTCGCCCAGCCCCGGCACCACGTTCAGCGCGCCGGGCGGCAGACCGGCCTCCTCGGCGATTGCGGCAAATGCGAGCGCCGTCAGGCAGGCCTCTTCCGCCGGTTTCAGCACCGCCGCGTTGCCCATCGCAAGCGCCGCGCCGACGGAGCGCCCAATAATCTGCATCGGGTAGTTCCACGGCACGATATGCCCCGTCACGCCGTGCGGCTGGCGCAGCGTGTAGACCGTGTAGCCGTCAAGATAAGGAATGGTCTCACCGTGCAGCTTGTCCGCCGCGCCGCCGTAGAATTCCATGTAGCGGGCCAGCGCGACGGCGTCGGCGCGCGCCTGTTTCAGCGGCTTGCCCACATCGGACGCCTCGATCCGCGCCAGCGTCTCGGTCTTCGACTGTACCAGCCGCCCCATGCGCGACAGTATCCGGCCGCGCTCGGTCGCGGTCATGCGGCCCCAGTCACCCTGCAAGGCCGTTCTTGCCGCGCCAACGGCGGCATCCACGTCGGCCGCGTTGCCGCGGGCGATGGTGCCGACCTCGCCGCCGGTGGAGGGGTTTTCGAGTGGCAGCAACTCGCCGCCGTCCGGTGGCCGCCATGCGCCGCCGACAAACACAAGCGTCGGATCGAACCATAAATCCGGGTGCCGGGTCATCGCGAAACTCCCAGTTCCTGCCGCGCCGCCAGTGCCGCGTCGACGCGCGGCGTGGCGGCGATCAGCGTCCGCGTGTATTCGTGCTGCGGCTCGGCGAAGACGCGCTCCGTCGGGCCTTCCTCGACGATGCGCCCCGATTTCATGACGAGCACGCGATCGGTAATCGCGCGGACCACCGACAGATCATGTGAGATAAACAGATACGACAGATCGAGGCGGTCCGAAAGATCGGCCAGCAGGTCGAGTATCTGCGCGCGAACCTGCACATCGAGGGCCGAAACCGCCTCGTCGAGAATGATCAGATCCGGCTCGATGATCAGCGCGCGCGCGATGGCGATCCTTTGTCGCTGACCGCCGGAAAACTCGTGGATGTACTTGTCCGCATCGGCGGCGCGCAAACCAACGCTTTCTAGCGCGCCGGCAACCCGGTCTTTCCTTTCGGCGCCGCGCGGCGGCGCATCGAGCAGGTGAAACGGCTCGGCGACCAGCCGCCCTACGCGGTGACGCGGGTTGAAGCTGCCGTAGGGATCCTGAAACACGACCTGCATGCGGCGGCGAACGGCGCGCGCCACGTCCGCCTCCGCCCTGACGATCTGACCGCAGACCGAAATGGAGCCGCCCTGCACCGGTTCCAGCGCCAGAATGGCCCGGGCGAGGGTTGACTTTCCACAGCCGCTTTCGCCGACCAGACCGACATTCTCGCCGCGCTCGACGGAGAAACTCACGCCGTCGACGGCAGGAAATCGCGAGTGGGCGGAGAAAAGCGAAGGCCGCGGCAGCGCGTATTCCCGAACGACGCTGCGCACCTCCAGAACCGGAACCTCCCGCTGGACGTCGCCGACCTTCCTGCCCGGAACATGGCTGGAAGCGGCGTAGAGCGCGCGCGTGTAGGGGTGCCGCATCTGGCGGAACACGGCGAGCGTTTCTCCGGCCTCCACGATCTCGCCCTCCTTCATGATCGCGATCCTGTCGGCGATGCCGGCGACGACGCCGAGGTCGTGGGTGATCAGCATCATCGCCATACCGTCTTCGCTCACCAGTTTCTGCAACAGATCGAGTATCTGCGCCTGCGTCGTGACGTCGAGCGCCGTGGTCGGTTCGTCGGCGATCAGCAGCTTCGGGCGAAGCGCGATGGCCATGGCGATCACCACCCGCTGCCGCTGGCCGCCCGACAACTCGTGCGGGTAGCGCGAGAGCGGAAACCGGTCGGCGGGCAGCCCCACGCGGTCGAGTGTCCGCCGCGCGGTGTTCATGGCTTCGCGTTTCGACATGGCGCCGTGTATCAGCGCGGTTTCGGCAACCTGGTCGCCGATGGTCCGCACCGGGTTCAGCGCTGTCATTGGCTCCTGAAAGACCATGCCGATGCTGGCCCCGCGGATGCCGCACAGTCGGGCCTCGCTCATGGCCAGAAGATCGGAACCTTCAAGCAGGACTTCGCCCTGTGTCCGTGCGCCCGCCGGCAGAAGCCCCATCACCGAAAACGCCGTCATGCTCTTGCCGGAGCCGGATTCGCCGATCACCCCGAAGACCTCGCCTTCGCCCATGTCCAGGCTGACGCCGTTCAGGATCGGTGCGCCATGGATCGACAGGGAAAGCTTCCTGATTTCCAGCAGGCTCATGTCCGGCTCCGCCGCAGGCGCGGGTCCAGAACGTCGCGCAGCCCGTCGCCCATCAGGTTCAGCCCGAGCACGGTCAGCACGATGGCCATGCCCGGAAAGATCGCCAGGTGCGGCGCGAAGGAGATCATCGTCTGGCTGTCTGCCAGCATACGCCCCCAGCTCGGCACCGGCGGCTGCGCGCCGAGCCCGACATAGGACAGGCCGGCCTCGGCCAGTATGCCGAGGCTGAACTGGATGGTGCCCTGAACGATCAGCAGGTTGAGGATGTTGGGCAGGATGTGCTCGGCCGAGATGCGCGCCTTGCCCTTGCCCGCGACCCGCGCCGCCATCAGGAAATCCCGTGTCCACAGCGACAGCGCGGCGCCGCGCGACAGGCGGGCGAAAACCGGCGTGTTGAATATGCCGATGGCGATGATTGCGTTGAGCGCGCCGGGACCGAACACCGCCGTGATCAGGATGGCGATCAGGAGGGCAGGGAAGGCGAAGATCAGGTCGTTCGCCCGCATGATGATCTCGTCGAATATGCTGCCGCGCAGGGCCGCCGCCGCCAGTCCCAGGGGCACGCCAAGCAGGATGCCGATGCCGACCGCGACGATCGCCACGGCGATCGACGTGCGGGCGCCGACCATGATCATGGAGAAGATATCGCGCCCAAAATGGTCGGTTCCGAACCAGAACCCGGCCGACGGGAGTTTCAGTTTGTCGGAAATGGCGAGAGAGGTCACGTCGTGGGGTGTCCAGAAAAAGGAAGCCAACGCGGCGACCACAAAGACACCGGTCAGAACGCCACCGAGGACGAAATTCCGTGACCGAAGCGCCGAACGCAGAATGCCGCTCTCCGGACGGGCAACGAAGGCGTCGCTCATGTCCGCCGCCTCAGCCGAGGGTCGACC
>JBHHXR010000123.1:0-10194 GCA_046757205.1 Paracoccaceae bacterium | reverse complement strand
CCCCGCCGTACACCTGCCCCGGCAGCTGGGGCTGCGTCAGCGGGACGCAGCCGACAAAACCAGGGACAAATCATGCTCAAGAAAACCGAGCCGTCTTTCCGAGATTCCGTGAACATCATGTTCGACCGCGCGGCCGCGCTGATGGACCTTTCGCCCGGTCTGGTCGACAAGATAAAGGTCTGCAACTCGACCTACACGGTCAGGTTCGGGGTCCGGCTGCGCGGCCAGCTCGAAACGTTCACGGGATACCGCTCCGTTCACTCCGAACACATGGAACCGGTGAAGGGCGGCATCCGCTTTGCCATGGCGGTCCACCAGGACGAGGTCGAGGCGCTGGCGGCGCTGATGACCTACAAATGCGCCCTGGTCGAAACCCCGTTCGGCGGATCGAAGGGCGGGCTGCGCATCGATCCGCGGCAATGGGACGAGCACGAGATGGAGCAGATCACCCGGCGTTTCGCCTACGAGTTGGCCAAGCGCGACCTGATCAACCCGGCGCAGAACGTGCCGGCGCCGGACATGGGCACCGGCGAGCGCGAGATGGCGTGGATCGCCGACCAGTACCGGCGCATGAACACCACCGACATCAACGCCGTCGCCTGCGTCACCGGCAAGCCGCCCCACAGCGGCGGTATCGCCGGCCGGGTGGAGGCCACCGGGCGCGGCGTGGAGTACGCCCTGCAAGAGTATTTCCGCCATCCCGAGGACGTCGCCAAGAGCGGCCTGTCAGGGACGCTCGACGGCAAGCGGGTGATCGTCCAGGGCCTCGGCAATGTCGGCTACCACGCAGCCAAGTTCCTCTCGGAGGAGGACGGCTGCAAGATCATCGCGGTGATCGAATGCGACGGCGCGGTGACCAATCCCGACGGCGTGCCGATCGAATACCTGCACGAGCACATCAGGCTGACCGGCGGCGTCAAGGGCTTCTCTGGGTGCGGTTATGTCGAGGACGGGTCGACGGTGCTGGAAGAGGAATGCGACATCCTGATCCCGGCGGCGCTGGAAGGGGTGATCAACCTCTCAAACGCCGAGCGAATAAAGGCGCCGCTGATCATCGAGGCGGCGAACGGCCCGGTCACCGCCGGCGCCGACGAGATACTGCGCCGCAATGGCACCGTCATCATTCCCGACATGTTCGCCAACGCCGGCGGCGTGACGGTGTCCTATTTCGAATGGGTCAAGAACCTCAGCCATATCCGGTTTGGCCGCATGCAGCGCCGCCAGGAAGAGGCGCGCCACATCCTCATCGTGGAGGAGTTGGAACGGCTCAGCGCCGAGAAGGGGCTGAACTGGCAGCTCAGCGGCGGCTTCAAGCAGAAATATCTGAAAGGCGCGGGCGAACTGGAACTGGTGCGCTCGGGCCTCGACGACACGATGCGGGGCGCATACCAGTCGATGCGCGAGGTCTGGCACCAGCGCGACGATGTGACGGATCTGCGCACGGCGGCCTATATCGTCGCGATCGGCCGCGTGGCGACCAGTTACCAGTCCAAGGGGCTGTGATCGCCCCGGGAGGATGGCAGTCGGGGTCCGGAAAGAGGCGTCAGCGGCGGGTGCGGCCGGCGTCGTTGTCGGCGATCAGCAGGCTGATGATGTCCGCCATCTCCTTGCCCTGGCGCGGCGACGTCGTGCCGCCGACGCCGATACGCCGCCCGAAACGCCAGTAGAGCCCCGGCTTCCAAACCCGCGGCATCGGTTCCTTGAGCCGGATGAGGAAGCCGTTTGATGGCTTGAAGGCGAAGAAGCCGCGATCCACCGAGGCGATCTGCGCCACGGTGCACAGCCGCGTGCCGGTGCTCTCGTAAAGGCCCTCGCGGGTCAGGTAGAGGCCGTGGCGCGTCGCCCGGTAGAGCCGCGCCGCCTGCCAGACGGCAACCGCGCCAACCGCGATCAGCAGGGCGAGCAGCAGTTCGTTGTCCGGCGAAGCGGCGATCGCCACGTAAAACATGAGTGCGCCCAGGACAGCCATCAGCCCGGCGCCGAACATGCGCCGGACGGGAGATGCCGTCAGCACGGCAATTTTTTCGTTCCGGTCGGCAGTTTCCCTGGACATTGCGGCGCCGGTCTACGCGGTGCGGCGGCAATACGCCATAGCCAAGTCGCATGCCCGGGAGCGTCGGCTTCCCGTCTCAGTCGATATAGCCGTCGCTGCGCTGGCCGGCGCGTTGGAGATGGATCGGCAGCACCTTGCCGTAGAGTTGCCGGATGCGTTCCGGCGTGCCGACCATGCGCGGGCCCTCGACAAACGAGAAAATGCCGACATGTCGCGGCCGCCGGCCTCTCGGCACCGCGCAGCCGCCGTCGCCGGGTTCCGCCTGCACACGGGCCAGAAGCGCCCGGCAGTCCGCGCCGTCGGGCCGGTCGATCGGTAGCTGTCGAGATCAATGAATTCTGTTGCGTCAGTCATCGGCGTCAACCTCTGTCGGGGATCACCTCGTATCCGGCTTCCTCGGGTTCGTCGTCGAGCATTTCCGGCGGGAAGCCCGGCGCGCGGATGTCGAGGCCGGTGGCGTCTTCCAGGCGGCGAATGATGTTGGGCGAGAGTTCGCGACTGCCGTAGCGCGCGACGCCGTCCTTGAATATCTCGATCATCAGCGGGTTCATCTCCAGCCTTACGCCGGCGCGGTCGGCCACTTCCTGGAAGAGACCGATGTCCTTCAGCACGAGGTCCATGGTGAAGGAGATGTCGCGCGAGCCGTTGAGAATGACCTGGCCCTCGGTTTCGTGCACGAAGGAGGTGCCCGAGGATATGCGGACCGCCTCAAAGGTGGTGTTGAGGTCCATGCCGGCGGCCTTGGCGGTGGTCAGCGCCTCGGCCACGGTGATCAGGTTGGCGGTGGCGAGGTAGTTGGTCAGCACCTTCAGGACCGAGGCGGAGCCGAGCGGGCCGGTATGCAGGACGCGCCGGCCCATGGTGGTCAGAAGCGGCAGGATGCGCTGGAAGGTATCGCGCTCGCAGCCGGCGAAGATCGAGATGTTGCCGGTGGCGGCGCGGTGGCAGCCGCCGGAGACCGGGCAGTCGACCGCCGCGCCGCCCCTGGCGATGACCTTGGCGCCGAGGCGCTTCACTTCGGCCTCGTCGGTGGTCGACATTTCCATCCATATCCTGCCGGGCGCGACGGCCGAGAGGATGCCGTCCTCGGCCTCCATCACGGCCGCCGAGGCGGCGGGCGAGGGCAGGCACGTGATCACCGCCTCGCAGTCGCGCATCATCTGGGCCGGGCTTTCGCCGCGCGCAGCGCCCCTGTCGACGAATTTCTGCACCAATGCGGCGTCGAGGTCGTGCACGCTCAGGTCCATGCCGTTGCGCAACAGGCTGCCGGAGAGTTTGCTGCCGACATTGCCGAGGCCGATGAATCCGATCTTCATGCGCGCTCCTTCGCCCGGGTTTCCGGTTTGGTGGAACAGGCGGGTAGGCCGGTCTCGCCCGTTCGCGACCGGCACGTGTCGTGAAAGGCGTGGCGGGTTGATGTGCGCGACAGGCCATGAAAGGCTCCGCGCATTGTCATGCGAATTTTCAGGAGGCGATAATGGCCAGAACGCAGTTCAGTGTCGGCAGTTTCAACCTTTACAATCTTCAGCGGGCGGGTCTGCCGCTCTATTTCAACACCACGCCGTGGACGCAGGCGGAGTATGACCGCAAGGTCGCCTGGGCGGGCCGCATGCTGGCGCGGAAGCCGGCGGATGTCTGGGGGTTTCAGGAGCTTTGGCACGGCGAGGCGCTGGACGATGTGCTGGCGGCCGCCGGGCTGACGGCGGGCTACACGCCCCTTGTCCCGCAGGGGCACGCCGGCGGGCGGATCGTCTGCGCCGGGGCGGTGCGGTCGGATATTCTGGTCGGCGACGCCGACTGGATCGAGGATTTTCCCGGTGACTTCGTGCTGGAAAGCGGCGGTGGCGGCGACCCGCAGGCGGCGGCGATACGCGTCACCATCGACAGCTTCTCGCGACCGGTGCTGCATTTCACGGTGCGGCCGCGCACCAATGGCAAGCTGATCCACTGCTATGTCTGCCATTTCAAGTCGAAGATGCCGACCAGGGTATTCAACGAGCCGTGGTACAGCGCCCAGACCTATTCGCGGCACAGCGAGGCGCTGGGCTCGGCGATTTCCACCATCCGGCGCACGGCGGAGGCGGCGGCGCTGCGGATGATCCTGACGGAGCGGATGAAGGGCACCGACACGCCGGTGGTGGTGCTGGGCGATCTCAACGACAGCCAGCTTTCCAATACCTTGAACATCCTGACGGGGCAGCCGAACTACATCCTGTCGGGGCTGAGCCAGGGCGGGTCCGATGTGGATTTGTACACCGTCGGGTCGCTGCAGGAATACCGCTCCATGCGCGACGTCTACTACACGCACGTCCATCAGAACGTGAAGGAATCGCTCGACCACGTGCTGGTAAGCCAGGAGTTCTACGACAACTCGCGCAAGCGCGTCTGGGCGTTCAAGGGGATGGACCTGGCCAACGACCATCTCAACGAAGAAGATCACAAGGCGGCGGGGTCTACCGACCACGGGCTGGTGCGGGCGCGCTTCGAATACCGCCCGGCGTGAGGCGTGGCGCGGTAGCCGGCCGGTCCTCAGTCGAGGACCGTGAGGATTTCGTCGAGCGGTTTTTTTTGCTTGGCGGCGGCGGGGACGGTCGCGTCCTTGGCCGGGTGCCCGGCGGCGAGGATCATCACCGGTTTTTCCGACGCCGGGCGGTCGAGGAGGGCGTTGAGAAAGCGCATCGGGTTCGGCGTGTGGGTGAGCGTGGCCAGTCCGGCATGGTGCAGCGCGGCGATCAGGAACCCGGTGGCGATGCCGACGCTTTCGGGAACGTAGTAGTTCTTGTGGCGCGTGCCGTCGGGCGACACGCCATAGCGCTGCGCGAAGATCACGATCAGCCACGGCGCGATGTCGAGATGCGGCTTTTCGAAATTGGTGCCGACCGGCTCCAGCGCGCGCAGCCATTCCTTGCCGGCGCCGCCGGCGTAGAAATCGCGCTCTTCCGCCTCGGCCGCCGCGCGGATGCGGGACTTGATGGCCGGGTCGGATACCGCGACGAAGTGCCAGGGCTGGTGGTTGGCGCCGCTCGGTGCGGTGCCGGCCGTGAGAACCGCAGTTTCGATGACGGCGCGGGGTACCGGGGCCGGGGCGAAGTCGCGTACCGTGTGGCGGCGTTTCATGCGGTCGTGAAAGGCCGCGGCTTCCTGCAGGGCGCGCGCGTCGTCCCAGTCGAAACGGTCGGGCAGAGGGATCGGTCGGTAGAGCTGTCTGGTTCCGGTGGGCATCTCGTTTTTCCGCGTGGTTGACATGTCGCGACTATTTCAGAGCCGGCGGGCGAAGGAAACGCGGCCCGCGAAAAAACGGGTATTCGGCCGAAAAATCGGCACCGTGACCGGCGCCCAGCTTCGCCTTTGTCCCTCCGGAACCGGAAATCCGGGCGGGATCGCCGAGCGGTGCCGTCATGCGTACGAATTGCTGAGAAAAGGGGGAGGCGCGGCGGCGGGGTGCCGGGATTGACCAGGATCGCGCAACAGACTGTTGCGGGAAATTGATTGGAAAGCGCGCGGCACGATGCCACATGTTGGGGGCAACACCGAACCGGAAGGTCCGCCATGTCACTGCGCCCCGTGAAATCAGAACGCCTTGCCCAGCCGACCATGGAAGGTGCGGGCGTGCATCTGCACCGCGCCTTCGGATTCCATGACCCCAAGGAACTCGACCCTTTCCTGTTGTTCGACGATTTCCGCAACGACGATCCGGCGGCTTACATGCGCGGATTTCCCTGGCATCCGCACCGGGGCATCGAGACCATCACCTACGTTCTGGCCGGCACCGTGGAGCACGGCGACAGCCTGGGCAATTCCGGCAGGCTGGGCGCGGGGTCGGTGCAGTGGATGACCGCCGGGTCCGGCATCATGCACCAGGAGATGCCGCAGGGCGACCGCGACGGGCGGATGCATGGCTTCCAGCTCTGGGCAAATCTGCCGTCGTCGCTGAAGATGACGGCGCCGCGCTATCAGGACATCGCGGCGAAGGACATACCGGAACTGGTCGACGATGACGGAACGCGCATCCGGGTGATCGTCGGCGATTTCCGGGGATATGCCGGGCCGGTCGACGGGGTCGCGGCGGAACCGCAGTATCTGGACATCTCCGTGCCCGGCGGTACCCGCAAGACTTTCCCGGTCGATACCTACCGCAAGGCGTTTGCCTACGTGTTCGAGGGCGCCGGGGATTTCCGCGGCGCCTCGAGGCCTTACGGGGTGCGGGTTGAAAAGGAGGTGGCCGGCGAGGAATTGAACATCCGCGACATGTCGGGCAACCGCACGCTGGTGAATTTCGACACCGGCGACGAGGTGACGGTACAGGCCGGACCCGACGGCGTGCGGTTCCTGCTGGTGTCCGGAACGCCGATCCGCGAGCCGGTCGCCTGGCATGGCCCGATCGTGATGAACACGCGCGAGGAGCTTCTGAAGGCGATGAGCGACCTGCGCAACGGCACTTTCATCGGGGCACAGGAATAGGCGCCGGGGATGGCGCTGTCAGAACGCGCGGTTGAGCGCCCGGCCGCCGGCGGCGATATCCTCGCCGACACCTTCGACGGTGTTGCAGGCGGTGAGCGCGAAGAGCAGCAGAACCAGTGATATCAGACGCATGGGGGGTGTCCTTCCGGGGTCGCGTTGCGCCGCAATGTAACACCGCGCCGCACCCGCCGAAAGGGAGCGCGGGCCGGTGTGGCGCAGAGTGCGTGGTATCGGTGCAACGCCGCGCCGGGCGGGCTGCGTTACCTGAGCGGTTTCTTGCCGTCGATCATCGAACGGACGAGGTTTTCGCGGTGCGCAATGCTGGCGAAGAGCGCCCCGGCGACATGAAAGACGACGAGAAACATCATGAATCCGCCCACGTTTTCGTGAACCACCGACCACAATCCGCCACCCTTGCCGGTGTTGGCGGCGCCTGCGGTCGCCGACGCCAGCGGCCCGGCGTTTTCCTTGATGGCGTAGGTTTCCAGGCCGGACCAGACAGTGACGGCGAGGCCGACGAGCAGAATGAGGATCATGGCGCCGCCGGCGGGGCTGTGGCCGATGTATCTTTCCGAGCGGAAGCGCAGAAGCGCCTTGGCGTAGGCCCAGCTCGTTTTCGGTTTGTAGACGAAGTCGCTGAAGCGCGCGTGCTTTGGCCCGACGAAACCCCACAGCACGCGCAGCGCGATGACCACCCCGACGACATATCCGGCCCACGCATGCAGCGCCATCAGGGCGTCGCCTTCGGTGTAATAGGCGACCAGGAAGGCAACCACGAGGGTCCAGTGCGAAACGCGCACCAGCGGGTCCCAGACCTTGAGCATTGCTTCATCCGTGTCGGGCATAGGCATCTTCCCTTGTCACTGTCGTCTTCACGCGCCAGTCGGCGAATTCGCTTTCATCGAGGTGGTTCGATCACCGGAAACCAGTCTTCGCGCAGGCGCTGGCCCGCCTTCATGCCGTGGCCCGGATAGGGCGGCGAGGTGCGGCCGGGGCGTTCCACGTAGCGCGCGTCGTCGCCGACCCAGCGCAGCGAAAGCGCCCGGCGGCGTGAGCGCGCCGGGTTTCCGCGTGCGCCGTGAACCGTGCGGAAATGGAAAAGAACGGCGTCGCCGGGTTCCATCGGCCATTCGAGAATCGTCGAGTTGCCGGGGTCGGCGTCGGGGTCGGGAACCGGAATCCAGTCCTCGCCCCTGCCGTAGAAATCGCTGTCGTCGGCCCAGCTTACCGGCCTCACCATCTTTTCCCACAGGTGCGAACCGGCGATGAAACGCAGGGTGTTGTCCTCGACCGGATCGAGCGGCAGCCACATCGAGACGGTCTGCTGGCCTTCGACGAAATAATACGGGCCGTCCTGGTGCCACGGCGTCGGTTTCGGGGTGCCGGGTTCCTTGACCAGCACGTGGTCGTGGAAGAACTGCGCGGTGGTTGACTGCATCGCCTCGGCGGCGATCTGCGCGGCCGGGCTCTCGCGGACGATGCGTTCAAACTCCGGGATGCGGGTCCAGTTGCAGTAATCGTCGAAGAAACGGCCCTCGGTGACGGCGTTTTCGGACGCGTATTCCGAGGGTTCCGCCATGTTGCGCTCGACGCCGGCGCGCATGGTCTCAACCCATTCGGCGAAGGCATCGCGCAACACGATGGCGCCGTCGCGGGCGTAGGCGTCGATTTGAGCTTGGGTGAGGATGGGGTTGGGCATTGCAGGTTGGGTCCCTTCCGGTCGTTCGGCGAGGCTGCATCGTATGGGTCATCGGCGGGTGCCGATCAATGAGGCGAAGAGAAAGCCTGTGCAATAAGCTGCGGCATAATGCCGCACTTTTTCCTTTCATTTTAACACGAAAAATCGTAGCGTCCTTTCTCGTCTAATTGGTGCGGTAATAATTAAGGTATTTGCGTTTTCAACGCTCTTTGCTGGAGCGATACCTGGGCCATTTAAATCAATTACTCGGGCCTTGGTCCAGGTGGACCCCAATAAACCGGGAGGGATAGGACATGTCTGATACACGCACGGGTGCGTGTTTTTGTGGCGCGGTGGAAATTGAGGTTTCCGGTGCGCCGGAGGGGATGGGGTATTGTCATTGCTCGTCCTGCCGTTCGTGGTCAGCCGGGCCGGTAAATGCCTTTACCTTGTGGAAGCCGGAGGCGGTGAAGGTCACAAGGGGCGCGGACAAGCTTTCCACTTTTGAAAAAACCGAAACAAGCCAGCGCCGGTTCTGCAGCGAATGCGGCGGGCATGTGATGACCGGCCACGCGCCACTGGGGCTTGTCGATGTCTATGCGGCGACAATCCCGACGCTGAAGTTCGAGCCCGGCGTGCATGTGAACTATGCCGAAACGGTGCTGCCGATGAAGGACGGTCTGCCGAAGTTGAAGGACTTTCCGGCGGAACTCGGCGGTTCGGGAGAGAGCGTGCCGGAATAGTCCGAAGACTCCCGTCAGACAGCCTGGCGGGCAGATTCAGTACCGCTCAAACGCAGCTACCGGCCGCCATGAGACGTATCAAACTGCGTTGACAGGGTTGCGGCCCTTGAGAGTTGTTGCCGATCAGAAAGTATCGTCGTGCCCGCCGGTGAAGCGGGTTTCGCCGGAATTGCTATGCGGCTGGTTCTGCATTTCCAGATGCAGCCGGTCGCCGTCATAGGGGTGCGTACGAGCGACGGCTTCGTTGAGTTCGACCCCGAGGCCGGGAGTTTCGGGAAGGTGGATATAGCCGTCTTGCCAGTGGATCGGCGTCTCCAGCAACTCGGCGTGGAAGCCGCCGCCGGTGCCGATGGTTTCGGCGATCAGGAAATTGGGGATCGAGGCGGCGAGCTGGATATTGGCCGCCCATTCGATGGGGCCGGCGTAGAAATGCGGGGCCATCTGGGCGTTGAAGGCTTCGGCCATGATGGCGATCTTTCTGGCCTCCAGGATACCGCCGGCGCGGCCGAGCGCCGGTTGCAGGATCGCCGCGCCGCCGGTGCGCAGGAGCGTGGCGAACTCGGCCTTGGTGGTCAGCCGCTCGCCGGTGGCGATGGGGATGCGGCAGGCTTTCGCGACGTTGGCGAATTCCAGCAGGTTGTCTGGCGGGCAAGGCTCCTCGAACCACAGCGGATCGTAAGGTTCCAGACGGCGGGCGAGGCGAATGGCGGCGGACGTGGTGAACTGGCCGTGGGTGCCAAAGAGGATGTCTGCGCGGTTGCCGATGGCCTCGCGGATCTGCCTGCAGAACGCCTCGGAACGTTCAAGGTCGGTCATCGACGGCTGGTGGCCGTCGAAGATGGTGTAGGGGCCGGCGGGGTCGAACTTGATGGCGGTAAAGCCGAGATCGACCAGTTCGCGGGCGCGTTCGGCCGACATTTCCGGCGAGGCGTAGAAGGTCGCCGGGTCCTGCCCCTCACCGGGGTAGAGGTAGGTGTAGGAGCGGATGCGATCGTTCACCCGGCCGCCCATGAGCATGTGCACGGGCTGCTCCAGCGCCTTGCCGACGATGTCCCAGCAGGCGATTTCGAGGCCTGAAAACGCGCCCATGACGGTCAGGTCGGGGCGCTGGGTGAAGCCCGAGGAATAGACCCGGCGGAACATCAGCTCGATGTTCTGCGGGTTCTCGCCCGCCATGTGGCGCGCGAACACGTCCTCGATCACTGCTGTCATGGCCTTCGGGCCGACCGTCGATGCGTAGCATTCGCCATAGCCGGAGA
>JBHHXR010000122.1:0-10280 GCA_046757205.1 Paracoccaceae bacterium | reverse complement strand
GTCTTCCGCGCGCCCGACCGGGTGGCGCGACAGGAACTCGGGCGAAGCGACCGGGACCACACGTTCGTCCATCAGATGAACAGACCCGGTGCCGGGCCAGTCCGCCTTGCCGAAATGAATTGCCGCGTCCTGCCTGTCGGTATTGAAATCGAACGGCCGGAGCCGCGTCGTCAGGTTGACCGATACCCCGGTATGCAAGGACAGGAAACGCGGCAGGCGCGGGGCGAGCCAGCGGGTGCCGAAGGTCGGCAGGATCGCGAGATTCAAGCTTCCGCCTTCGGGATTCGCCTGAAGCGCAAGCGATGCCCGCGCGATGCCGTCGAGCGCCTCGCGCACTTCGCGCGCATAATTGGCGCCGGCATCGGTCAGCCGCACGCGCTGCCGGTCACGGACGAAAAGGCTGACACCGAGTCGGTCCTCGAGCGCCCGGATGTGGCGACTGACCGCGCCCTGCGTGAGCGACAATTCCCGTGCTGCCCGCGTGAAACTGCCGGTGCGCGCCGCGGCCACGAAACTGGCGAGAAAATGCGTCGGCGGGAGAAAGCGGCGGGGTGCAAGCATTTCATTCCATTTCGTAATGATATGTTCTGATTTTCGGCCTTTGGTCCGGCACCATCTCGAATATATGCTATTTACCATTACAAATCAGAATGCATATTCGATTTCAAGCTCAGCCGGGCCCGGCGGCATTGCTGGCTGAAATCCAAGGACCGCGGTGGTAAACTCCGCCCGGAGCGGCCTGCAACGCAAGGAAGGAACATGGAAATGCAGAAATCCGCCCCCGCGAATTTCCGGTGGGACGACCCGTTCCTGCTCGAATATCAATTGAGCGAGGAGGAACGCATGATACGCGACGCCGCGCGAAATTACGCGCAGTCGCGGCTTCAGCCCGGGGTCATCGCCGCCTTTCGCGAGGAAAAGACCGACCCCGAGGTTTTCCGCCAGATGGGTCAAATGGGCCTGTTGGGGATCACGGTGCCCGAAGAGTACGGCGGCGCCGGCGCCAACTACGTGAGCTACGGCCTTGCGGCTCGCGAGATCGAGCGGGTGGATTCCGGCTATCGCTCCATGATGTCGGTGCAGTCCAGCCTGGTCATGTATCCGATCCTGACCTACGGGTCCGAGGAACAGCGGCGGAAATACCTGCCGAAACTGGCTTCCGGCGAGCTGATCGGCTGTTTCGGCCTGACCGAAGCCGATGCCGGCTCCGACCCGGCGGCGATGAAGACGCGAGCCGGGAAAACCGCGGACGGCTATCGGCTGACCGGCACCAAGATGTGGATTTCCAACAGCCCGATCGCCGACGTTTTCATTGTCTGGGCGAAATCGGAAGCGCATTCGGGAAGGATACGCGGGTTCGTCCTTGAAAAAGGGACGAAGGGGCTCGCCGCGCCCAAGATCGGTGGCAAGCTCAGCCTGCGCACCTCGGTTACCGGCGAAATCGTCATGGATGGCGTGGAGGTCGGCGAGGACGCGCTGCTGCCCGGTGTCGAAGGACTGAAAGGGCCGTTCGGCTGCCTCAATCGCGCCCGCTACGGCATTTCCTGGGGGGCGATGGGCGCCGCCGAATTCTGCTGGCACGCGGCGCGCCAGTACGGGCTGGACCGAAAGCAGTTCAACAAGCCCCTGGCGCAGACGCAGCTTTACCAGAAAAAGCTTGCCGACATGCAGACCGAGATCGCGCTCGGCCTTCAGGCGAGCTTGCGCGTCGGGCGGTTGATGGACGAAGGGCGCGAGGCGCCGGAGATGATATCGCTGGTCAAACGCAACAACTGCGGCAAGGCGCTGGACATCGCCCGCGCGGCGCGGGACATGCACGGCGGCAACGGCATTTCCGAGGAATTCCAGGTCATGCGGCACATGGTCAACCTGGAGACGGTCAACACCTATGAAGGCACCCACGACGTGCACGCGCTGATCCTTGGCCGCGCGCAGACCGGCCTTCAGGCGTTCTTTTGAGGGGCGCCATGCGCACCGGCGGGCAAATACTCGTCGAATGCCTGGAGGCGCAGGGCGTCGACCGGGTGTTCTGCGTTCCCGGAGAGAGTTTCCTGGCGGTGCTGGACGCGCTCTTTGACAGCCCCATCCGAACGGTCGGGACCCGCCATGAAGGCGGCGCGGCGATGATGGCCGATGCCGAGGGCAAGATGACCGGCCGGCCGGGCGTCGCCTTCGTGACCCGCGGCCCCGGCGCGACGAACGCGGCAGCCGGCGTGCATATCGCCAGGCAGGATTCGACGCCGATGGTGCTGTTCGTCGGGCAGATCGGACGGCGGATGCGCGGGCGCGACGCGTTTCAGGAGGTCGATTACCGCCAGACCTTCCGCGATCTCGCCAAATGGGTGGACGAGATCGACCACGCCGACCGGATACCGGAAGTGATATCGCACGCCTGGCATTTGGCCATGTCGGGCAGGCCCGGGCCGGTGGTGCTGGCATTGCCGGAAGACATGCTGCGCGAAACGCCGGATGCGGCGGCGGCGGACCAAGTGAATGTTGCCGCCCCCGCGCCTTCCCCTGAAGACATCGCGGCCTTCGGAAAGCTGCTGACGGCGGCGGAGCGCCCGTTCATGGTTCTGGGCGGTTCGCGCTGGCGCCGGGGCGACAAGGCCCGCGTCGAGGCATTCTCGGCGGCCTGGGGGTTGCCCGCCGGCTGTTCCTTCCGCCGCCAGTATCTGTTCGACAATCTGCACCCCAATTATGCCGGTGACGTCGGTCTGGGGATAAACCCGGCGCTGAAAAAGAGGATAGCGGAAAGCGATTTGCTTCTTCTTCTGGGTGCCCGGTTCTCGGAAAACCCGTCACAGGGATTTTCCCTGATAGACATTCCCGGCCCGCAAATGAAACTCGTGCACGTCCATCCCGGCGCCGAAGAGCTTGGACGCATCTACAACGCCGCGCTTGAGATCAACGCGACGCCGGGCGAATTCCTTGCGGCGGCAGCCGGCTTGCCCGCGCGCAGCCGCTCCACGAACGCGCATGACGACTACCGCGCATGGTCCGATACGCCGCCCTACGGCCCCGGCGCGGTAAAGATGAGCGCCGTGATGGAGCACCTGCGCGCCACGCTGCCCGACGACGCGATCATGACCAACGGCGCGGGAAACTACGCCATCTGGCTGCACCGGTTCTGGCGCTACCGGCATTTCGACGGCCAGCTCAGCCCCACCTCCGGTTCGATGGGATACGGCCTGCCCGCCGCGATCGCCGCCAAGCTGCGCAAGCCGGAGCGCGAGGTGATCTGCCTTGCCGGCGATGGATGCTTTCAGATGACCGGGCAGGAATTCGGCACGGCGGTGCAGGAAGGGGCGAATGTCGTGGTCCTCGTGGTGGACAACGGCATCTACGGCACCATACGGATGCACCAGGAGAAAAAATATCCCGGCAGGATCAGCGCCACCGATCTGCGAAATCCCGATTTCGCAGCGCTGGCGCGGGCCCATGGCGGCCATGGCGAAACGGTCGAGGTGCAGGAAGACTTCGCCCCGGCGCTGGCACGGGCCAGGGCGGCGGGAAAACCGGCGCTCGTGCATCTGAAAACCGACGCCGAGGCGATCACGCCGGCGGCGACTCTGGCCGGTCTGCGGTCAGGTAACTCATGAAGCGAGGCTGCCAATGACTTTCACCGAAATCATCCGCTCGAACGGGCTGGAAGAAAGCGACTTGCACAGCGGCACGCTGGCCGTTCACACGCCGATCGACGGATCGGAAATCGCGCGCCTCCACGAAGACCTGCCGGCCGATGTCGCAAGAAAGGTTTCCTCGGGGGTTGAAGCCTTCCGCCTGTGGCGCCAGGTCCCGGCCCCGCGCCGCGGCGAACTGGTGCGCCTGATCGGCGAAGAGTTGCGCCGCGAGAAGGACAACCTCGGGCGGCTGGTCAGTCTGGAATGCGGCAAGATACTTCAGGAAGGGCTTGGCGAAGTGCAGGAGATGATCGACATCTGCGATTTCTCGGTCGGCCTGTCGCGGCAGCTATACGGATTGACCATCGCCTCGGAGCGGCCCGGGCACGCCATGCGCGAGACATGGCATCCGATGGGCCTGTGCGGTGTCATCACCGCGTTCAACTTCCCCGTCGCACCGTGGTGCTGGAACGCCGCCGTTGCGCTGGTGTGCGGCGATCCGGTGATCTGGAAACCATCGGAAAAGACACCGCTGACGGCGCTGGCGAGCCAGAAAATCTGCCTGCGCGCCATCGATCGCTTTGGCCCGGACGCGCCGGCGGCGCTGACGCAGGTCGTCGTCGGAAAGCGAGACTGCGGCGAAGCGCTGGCGCGCGACCGCGACGTGGCCATCGTGTCGGCCACCGGCTCGGTTCCGATGGGCCGGGCGGTCGGCGCGGCGGTTGCCGAGCGCATGGGCCGTTGCATCCTGGAGCTTGGCGGCAACAACGCCATGATAGTGGCACCCTCGGCCGACCTGGAGATGGCCTTGCGCGCCATCGTGTTTTCCGCTGTCGGTACGGCGGGCCAGCGCTGCACCACGCTGCGCCGCCTGATCGTTCACGAAGACATCTACGATCAGCTTCTGCCCCGGCTGATAACCACCTACGGCTCGTTGCCCATCGGAAACCCGCTGGTCGACGGGGTTCTGGTCGGCCCGCTGATCGACGTGGCGGCGCTCGAGGCCATGGAACGCGCTCTGCAACAGGTGCGCGCCGACGGCGGCACGGTTCACGGCGGCGGGCAGACGCTGGTGGAGACCTACCCCTATGCCGCCTATGCAAAACCGGCCATCGCGGAAATGCCGGCGCAGACCGAGGTCGTGTGCCACGAGACTTTCGCGCCTATTCTGTACGTGATGAAGTACCGTGAGTTGGACGAGGCCATCGCCTTGCACAACGGCGTGCCGCAGGGTTTGTCGTCGAGCATCTTTTCGACCGACGTCAGGGAGACCGAGATGTTTCTGTCCGCTGTCGGTTCGGACTGCGGCATTGCAAACGTCAATATCGGACCTTCGGGCGCCGAGATCGGTGGCGCGTTCGGCGGCGAGAAGGATACCGGCGGCGGGCGCGAGAGCGGCTCGGACGCCTGGAAGGGTTACATGCGGCGACAGACCAGCACCGTGAACTATTCGCGCGAATTGCCGTTGGCTCAGGGCATCAAGTTCGAGGTTTAGGGCGTGGAAAAGATAGCAGTCCTGGGGTTGGGAAAGATCGGGTCGCTGGCCGCCCGGCTGCTTCACGGGAGCGGATTCGCCGTGACCGGTTTCGACGCCCGGACATTGCGGCGGGAATACCCCTTCGCCGTCGAGCGGGTCGAGCTTGCCGACCCGGACGGAATTCGCCGCCGGCTGGAAGACATGGACGCGGTGCTGTCCTGCCTGCCCTATCACCTGAATACCGGCGTCGCCGAAGCCGCGCACGCCGCGGGCATCCATTATTTCGACCTGACCGAGGACGTTCCGACCACCGGGCGGATCCGCGAACTGGCCAAGACCTCCGAAGGGCTGATGGCGCCGCAATGCGGGCTGGCGCCGGGCTTCGTGGGGATCGTCGGGGCGTCGCTGATATCGTCGTTCGAAACCTGCCGCTCCTGCCGCATGCGGGTGGGCGCCCTGCCGCAGCACCCGACCGGGCTGATGGGATACGCCTTCAACTGGTCGCCCGAGGGCGTGGTGAACGAATACCTCAATGACTGCGAGGTGATCGAGGAAGGCGAGCGCAAGTGGGTCTCGCCGATGGAATGGCACGAAACCGTCTATGTCGAGGGCATGAAACTCGAGGCTTTCACGACGTCGGGCGGGCTGGGGACCATGTGCGACACGTATCTGGGGACGGTCGACAATATCGACTACAAGACAATGCGTTACCCGGGTCACATGCAGCTGATGAATTTCTTCTTCCACGAACTTCTGATGCGCGAGCGGCGCGAGCTTGCCGGGGAGATACTGGTAAACGCGAAGCCGCCCGTCGATGACGACGTTGTTTATCTTCACATCTCGGCGGAGGGGATCATCGAAGGCAGGCTGCAGCGCAACGAGTTCGTCCGCGCCTACAAGCCGAAGGATCTTGCCGGGCTGCGGGAAACCGCGATTGCCTGGACGACCTCGGCCTCGGTGGTTGCGGTCATGGAACTGGTGAGGTCGGGCATCTTGCCTCAAGCCGGTTTCCTGAAGCAGGAGTCAGTTCCGCTGGCGGAGTTTCTGAGAACGAAAACCGGAAGCCTGTTTTCCGGCGAGACGGCGTGAACCCGGCTTTTGTCGGCGCCGGAATCTTCGCCGCCGGCGGTTGCCACTTGCGGACATCGCGCTTTTGACGAAGACTGCCGCCTGAAAAGGGGACGCGCCGCATGCGCGATGGGCAATTTTCCGGTCTGTGCGAAGACATCGATGCGCGGGAGGACGATCTTGTCGCGCTGACCCGTGAACTGATCGCGATCCCGACGCTCAATCCGCCCGGCGATCGGTACTTCGAGATTTGCGAGGTTCTGAAGCGGCGTCTCTCGCGTCACGGGTTTGAAACGGAATTCGTGCGGGCCGAAGGCGCGCCCGGCGACAGCGACCGTTACCCGCGCTGGAACGTCGTCGCGCGGCACGAAGGCCGCCGCGCGGGAGACTGCGTGCACTTCAATTCGCATACCGACGTCGTGACGGTCGGCTCGGGGTGGAGTGTCGATCCCTTTGCCGGTGAAATCCGCGACCGAAAGCTTTTTGGGCGCGGAGCGTGCGACATGAAGGGCGGGCTGGCGGCGTCGATCATCGCCGCCGAGGCGTTCATCGGCCGTTTCCCCGACTATTCCGGCGCGATCGAGATTTCCGGCACCGCCGACGAGGAGTCGGGCGGCTTCGGCGGCGTCGCCCATCTGGCGGAAAAGGGATTTTTCAGCCCCGACCGCGTGCAGCACGTGATCATCCCCGAACCGTTGAACAAGGACCGGATATGCCTCGGCCATCGCGGGGTCTACTGGGCCGAAATCGAAACCTTCGGACGGATCGCACACGGTTCCATGCCGTTTCTCGGCGACTGCGCGGTCCGCCACATGGGCGCCGTCCTGAACCAGTTCGAGGAGAGGCTCTACCCGGCGCTGGCCGCGAAACGCACCGACATGCCCGTGGTGCCGGACGGCGCCCGGCGGTCCACGCTCAACATCAACTCGATCCACGGCGGCGAGGCGGAACCAGGCGACGACTACACCGGGCTGCCGGCGCCCTGCGTGCCGCACAGTTGCCGGATGATCGTCGACCGCCGCTTCCTGATCGAGGAGAGATTGCGGGACGTGAAGGACGAAATCCGCGCCGCGCTTGATGACCTGCGGGACCGGCGGCCGGACCTGAGCTACTCGATCCGCGACCTGCATGAAGTGCTGCCGACAATGACGCGGGAGGATGCGCCCATCGTGCGGAGCCTCTCCAACTCCGTCGCTTCGGTGCTCGGAGTCGAGCCGGATTTTGTCGTCTCGCCGGGCACTTATGATCAAAAACATATCGACAGGATCGGAAAGCTCAGGAATTGTGTGGCGTACGGTCCGGGGATACTCGATCTGGCGCACCAGCCGGACGAATATGTCGGGATCGACGACATGCGGGACGCAGCAAAGGTCATGGCGCTGACGCTGGCCGACCTGCTGCTGGATTAATGCGGGACCACCGTCTGGCGGTCCGGGTTCAATGGAGGAGGGAAAAATGAAACACGCCGTAACACGGGTCGCAGCGGTTGCTGCGCTGGGGCTGACTGCCCTGTGGTCGCCGGCCTTCGCGGCGGGCGAAGTCACCATCGGAATGCAGCTCGAACCGCCGATGCTCGACCCGACGGGCGGCGCCGCAGCCGCCATCGACGAGGTGGTATACGCCAACGTCTTCGAGGGGCTCACCCGGTTCGGCCCGGACGGCTCCATCCGCCCGGCGCTGGCAAGCTCGTGGTGGATTTCGGATAACGGGCTGGAATACACCTTCACCCTTCGTTCCGGAGTGACGTTCCACGACGGGGCGAAATTCGACTCGCGGGACGTCAAGTTTTCGCTTGAAAGGGCGATGGCCGAAGACAGCACGAACGCGCAGAAAGCGTTGTTCAAGCCCATCACCTATGTGGACGCACTCGACCCCATAACGGTGCGGATCACGCTCAAGCAGCCGACCGGCGCGATGCTGTTCAACCTGGCGTGGGGCGACGCCGTTATCGTGTCGCGCAGCAGCGCCGATGGCAACGCGACGAACCCGATAGGAACCGGCCCGTTCAAGTTCTCCGAATGGGTCAAGGGCGATCACGTTTCAATCGTGAAAAACCCCGATTACTGGGGAGAGCCGGTTGCGCTGGACAAGGCGACGTTCAAGTTCATCTCCGACCCGACGGCGGCCTTTGCTGCGGTAATGGCCGAAGATATCGACGCCTTCCCGGGCTTCCCGGCACCGGAGCTTCTGGACCAGCTCAAGGCCGATCCCCGGTTCAACGTGGTGGTCGGCTCCACCGAAGGCGAGACCATCCTTTCGACCAACAACAAGAAGCCGCCGTTTGACGATGTCCGGGTCCGCGAGGCGGTTGCCCACGCCATCGACCGGCAGGCGATCATCGACGGCGCGATGTTCGGCTACGGTACGCCCATCGGTACCCATTTCGCGCCGCACAACCCGGCCTATGTCGACCTGACCGGCCTGTCGAACTACGATCCGGCGCTGTCGAAAAAGCTGCTGGCCGAGGCCGGCTTCCCGAACGGCTTCAAGGCGACGCTGAAACTGCCGCCGCCCTCTTACGCGCGGCGCGGCGGCGAGATCATCGCCGACCAGTTGCGCAAGGTCGGGATCGATCTGGAGATTTCCAACCTGGAATGGGCGCAGTGGCTGGAGCAGGTGTTCCGCGGCAAGGACTACGACCTGACCATTGTCAGCCATACCGAGCCGATGGATATCGGCATCTACGCGCGTGACGACTACTATTTCCAGTACTCCAGCGACGAGTTCAAGGCGATCATGGAGAAGCTGAACGTCACGACGGACGAGGCGGAGCGCACCAAGCTCCTGCAGGCCGCACAGCGCAAGATCGCCGAGGACTACGTGAACGGCTACCTGTTCCAGCTTGCCCGTACCTCCGTCGCCCGCTCCAACTTGAAAGGGTTGTGGGAAAACTCGCCGACGCAGGCCAATGATCTGACAGGGGTCTATTGGGAGTGAGCCGTCAACCGCGATACCGCCCCGGCCGCAAGCCGGGGCCTCGTGGTTACGGCATACCCGACATGAGGCCCCGGCCCGGTGGCCGGGGCGTTTGAGTTTTGGCAATTTCCCCATAGCCGACCGGACGCCGTAACCGCACATGCTCACCTTTGCTGCCAAGCGCTTCGTGTCCCTGCTGCTCAGCCTGCTGGCCGCGAGCGTGGTCATTTTCCTGGTGATAGAAGTCATTCCCGGCGACCCGGCGTCTTACATGCTCGGCCTTAACGCAGAGCCCGATACCGTCGCCGCGCTGAAGGCCGAGCTTGGGCTGAATGCATCGGCGCCGCTGCGCTACCTGCACTGGCTTTCCGGAATGGCGGTCGGTGATTTCGGGGTGAGCTACACCTACCGGACGCCGGTTGCGGAACTCATCGGCGACCGTTTGTGGATATCGCTGCCCTTGGCCGTTTATGCGCTGACGCTTTCCACGGCCATCGCGTTTCCGGCCGGAATCCTGGCGGCATCGCGGCGCGGCTCGGTCGGGGATGTCTCGGTAATGGGGGCAACCCAGCTTGGCATCGCGGTGCCGAATTTCTGGTTTGCCATGCTTCTGGTGCTGCTGTTTTCCATCACGCTTCGATGGTTTTCCGCTGGCGGTTTTCCCGGTTGGGACAAGGGCTTCTGGCTCGGCATGAAATCCCTGACGCTGCCGGCGATATCGCTTGCGCTGCCGCAGGCGTCGATCCTGGCGCGGGTGATCCGCTCCTCCCTGCTCGACACGCTGGACGAGGATTTCGTCCGGACCGCGCGGGCAAAGGGGCTGACCCGGAAACAGGCGCTGTGGCGCCACGCGCTGCGCAACGCGATGATCCCGGTTCTGACCATTCTCGGCCTTCAGTTCTCGTTCCTGCTCGCCGGCGCGATCATCATCGAGAACGTGTTCTTCCTGCCCGGCCTCGGGCGGCTGGTGTTCCAGGGTATCACGCAGCGCGACCTGATCGTGGTCGAAAGCGTGGTGATGATCCTGGTCTTTGCCGTGGCGCTGGTGACTTTCCTCGTCGACCTCACCTACGCCTGGGTCGACCCTCGGCTGAGGCGGCGGACATGAGCGACGCCATCGTTGCCCGTCCGGAGAGCGGCATTCTGCGTTCGGCGTTTCGGTCACGGAATTTCCTCCTCGGTGGCGTTCTGACCGG
>JBHHXR010000121.1:0-10326 GCA_046757205.1 Paracoccaceae bacterium | reverse complement strand
TCTCCCATGGCGATCCTGCTGATAGCAGGTGTCGCACTTGGTTTGTGAATCTAAGATCCTTACCTTTCGCGGGACTATAGCGGGGCAAGTTTCAAAACCGTAATTAAGAAAATTGTAATATTACGAATTTTCTTAATCTGAGAGCTTCGAATCCCAAGACCCGGTTGACGTCGCCACCGGTGCGATACGCATCCCGGAGTGTTCGGCCGGCCGGTAGGAATGCCACTTCAGGTCGTCGTGCAGGCGGACCACATCGCCGATGATGATGATCGCCGGGCCGGTAACGCCGGCCTGCTGTGCCTTTCGGTGCAGGCTGCGGACCGTACCGACTACCACCCGCTGCGATTCGCGGGTGCCGTTGTCGACCAGCGCTGCCGGCGTCTCGGCGTTGGCGCCGTGGGCGATGAATTCGTCGCACAGGCTGGCGAGGTTGGCGAGCCCCATGTAAACGACCACCGTCTGCGACGGCCGGACCAGAACCTCCCAGTCGAGATCGAGCACGCCGTCCTTGCCGTGGGCGGTGACGAACACGCAGGATTGCGCGTGGTTGCGGTGCGTCAGCGGGATGCCGGCATGGGTCGAGCAGCCGGAGGCCGCCGTGATCCCCGGCACCACCTGAAACGGAATGCCGTGTTCGGCGAGCATTTCGATTTCCTCGCCGCCGCGCCCGAAGATGAACGGATCGCCGCCCTTCAGCCGCAGCACGCGTTTGCCCTCTTTCGCCAGCCTGACCATCAGGCGGCTGATATCGTCCTGCGACATGGTGTGCTGCTTCGGCAGCTTGCCGACATAGATGCGCTCCGCTTCGCGGCGCACCAGATCGATGATGCCGTCGCCGACCAGCCGGTCGTAGAGCACCACGTCGGCGCGCTGCATCAGCCGCAGCGCGCGGAAGGTCAACAGGTCGGGCGCGCCGGGGCCGGCGCCGACGAGGTAGATTTCGCCGGTTGCCCGCGCAGCCCTCTCGCCGCCGGCAATTTCCAGCTCCGCAGTCAGCACCTGCTCTGCTTCTTCTGCGTGTCCCGAAAGGAAAAGGTCGGCCACCCGGCCTTCGATCGCCGTTTCCCAGAAGCGCCGCCGCTGGCGGGCGTCGGTAAGTTTCTTCGCGACCAGTTCGCGAAAACCGCCGAAGAAAGCGGCCAGCTTGCCGTAGGCCGGCGGCAGCAGCGTCTCCAGATGCGCCCGCAAAATGCGGGCGATGATCGGTGCCGCGCCACCCGACGTTATGGCGATGACGAGCGGCGAGCGGTCGACGATCGAGGGGGTGATGAAATCGCAGTAATCGCCGATATCCGCCACGTTCAGCGGCACGCCGGCCGCACGGGTGAATTCGCGCAACCGCCGGTCCCGGTCCGCGTCGCCGGTGGTTCCGTAGGCGAGAGCGCAACCGGGCAGATCGGCGGCCTCCGGCGGCCGCGCGACATGCGCGAGGTTCCGCCGGCCGTGCAGCGCTTCGAATTCATCGCTCAACCCGGTATCGAACACCTCGACCCTGGCGCCCGCCTGCAACGCCCGCTCGGCCCTGCGCGCGGCGATCATGCCGCCGCCGTCGATCAGTACGCGCTTGCCGCGGATATCGTAGAAGATGGGAAGGTAGTCCATGGCCACAACCTCGAGTCTCGGCTCACATGCCGCCTATCGTGAATGGCGGTCGGGGGGCAAGCCGGAAACCGGCGAAACGGGCCGGTCGGCACCGCATCCGGTCGGCCGAATTCAGATCGGACAGACAAGCTGGCCGAGTTTTTCGGTCAGTTTCATGTTTTCCGAATAATCCACCGGAACGTCGATCACGACAACGGTGTCGTCGGCAAAAGCCTGTTCCAGCGTCGGGATCAGCTCGTTGGCTGCGTTCACGCGGTAGCCTCTTGCGCCGAAGGACTCGGCGTATTTCACGAAATTGGGGTTGGTGAAGCTGATGAAGACGCCGCCGGGCTTTTCGGCCTGCGCGTCCTTGAACGCCTTGCGCACCAGTTCGGGAACGATCTCCGGTGTCAGAATTTCGGTGCTGTGCTTGGAAACCGGCTCATGGAGACGCTTCAGATCCATGATCCGGTGGCTTTCCTTGCGCATCCGTGTGGTCGTGCCTTGCCCGGCGATGGCCACGACCGGCGCGCCGTCCATGCTGGCGTCGGCGAAGCCGGTCATCAGGTTGGTCGCCCCGGCCGACACCATCTTGACCGCCACGTGATCGACGTTGCGTATTTCAAGCGTGTTCCTTTCCCGCCCTGGCACGTCCGAACGAGAGAGAGCGCAGAGTGGCGGCGAAGAACCGGGCGCCAAATCCCACCAGCACGAAGGCCGCGCCGAGGACCGCAAGGTAATCTGTTTGCGGTGCCTGGAAAACGGCGGATCGGGAGGCACATGATTTCGGTTCCCGGTATGATGCCCGAGCCGCGAGTCCCAACGCCAATTCGTTCTGCGGGCGGCGCCGGGAACGGTGCGGCGCCGGGGCCGCGACCCTGGCCTGCCTTTCTCGGCGCGGGCAGGGATCGCGGAATCGCGAATATCCGTTTTTTTTCGGCACGGAGGGCCAGAGCCGCCTTGCCCTTGACCGGCGAATTGGCCTAGCGTGTTCGGCGGGTCGGCCTGATTGGACCGTCTGGACTAGGGGAACTTCAACCAGCATCTCACGACTGCCTCGCCGCTGGCGCGGGGCTGTCGCACACTGGGAGATGACCGTGTCCTCGATCAGGTCAGGGCGGCGACTGACCAACTGTTTGAAAGAGATTTGGGAGGAAGAAAATGCAATTGCCACGCAAACTTGCAGCCGGCGTATTGCTGGTTGCGCTTTCAACCGGCGTCGCGTCCGCCAAGACGCTCGTCTACTGCTCGGAAGGCTCGCCGGAAGGGTTTGACCCGGCGCTCTACACGTCGGGCACCACGTTCGACGCGGCGGCGCACACGATCTACAACCGGCTGATGGAGTTCGAGACCGGCACCACCAATGTGGTGCCCGGCCTTGCCGAGGAGGTTGAAGCCTCCGCCGACGGGCTGGAATACACGTTCAAGCTGCGCAAGGGCGTCAAGTTCCATTCGAACGCCAACTTCACGCCGACGCGCGATTTCAACGCCGACGACGTGGTATTTTCGTTCGAGCGTCAGCGCCTTGACGACCATCCCTACCACGGTGTTTCCGGCGGAACCTGGGAATATTTCGGCGGCATGTCGATGCCCGATCTGATCAAGGAGATCGTCAAGGTCGACGACTACACGGTGAAATTCGTGCTGAACCGGCCCGAGGCGCCGATGATTTCCAACCTGGCGATGGACTTCGCCTCGATCCTGTCGAAGGAATACGCCGACGCCATGCTGGCCGCCGGCACCCCGGAAATGCTCAACCAGGCGCCCATCGGCACCGGTCCGTTCTCATTCGTGGCCTACCAGAAGGACGCGGTGATCCGCTACAAGGCCAACCCGGACTATTGGGAAGGGGCCTCGCCGCTCGACAATCTGGTGTTCGCGATCACGCCTGACGCGTCCGTGCGCTATCAGAAACTGAAGGCGGGTGAGTGTCAGGTCATGCCGTACCCGAACCCGGCCGATATCCAGGCGATGAAGGACGATCCCGGCATCGTGGTGAAAGAGCAGGAAGGCCTGAACGTCGGCTATCTCGCCTACAACACCACCCAGCCGCCGTTCGACAACGCCAAGGTGCGCAAGGCGCTGAACATGGCGATCGACAAGCAGGCGATCATCGACGTTGTGTTCCAGGGCTCCGGGCAGGTCGCCAAGAACCCGATCCCGCCGACCATGTGGTCCTATAACGACGCCATCGAGGACGATCCCTACGATCCGGCGGCCGCCAAGGCGGCGCTGGAAGCCGAGGGCGTCAAGGATCTGAGCATGAAGATCTGGGCGATGCCGGTGCAGCGTCCCTACAACCCGAACGCCCGGCGCATGGCCGAACTGATGCAGGCCGACTTTGCCAAGGTCGGCGTGACGGTGGAAATCGTCTCCTACGAATGGGGCGAATACCTGAGCCGTTCGCGTGCACTGGACCGCGACGGCGCCATCCTCTTGGGCTGGACCGGCGACAACGGCGATCCGGACAACTTCCTGGCGGTTCTGCTGGGCTGCGACGGCGTCGAGCGGTCGAACCGGGCACAGTGGTGCTACAAGCCGTTCAACGACCTTATCCTTCAGGGCAAGGTGGAAACCGATGTTGCCAAGCGCACGGAGATATACAAGCAGGCGCAGGTTGTCTTCAAGGAACAGGCGCCGTGGGCAACCATCGCGCACTCGGTGGTCACCATGCCGATGCTGCCCTCGGTCAAGGGCTACAAGGTGCATCCGCTGGGCGGCCACATCTTCTACGGTGTGGATATCGCCGAATGATACCGACCGGCCGGGGCGCTCAGCCCCGGCCAATCCATCCGGATTTTCCGACATGAGAGACCGTTACGGCGAATACCGCCGGGTAGCGCAGGATTTGGGCGCAGATGCCGTGGCGCTGGTCCCCGGCGCCAATTTCACCCGGCTGTTCGGGCAGGATTTTCACGGCAACGAACGCCCGCTGGTGGTGGTGATCCCGACCAGGGGCGCACCGGCCGCCATCGTGCCAAATCTGGAACTGCGGTCGTTCGATGCGATCGGGTTTGAGGGCGAGGTTTTCGACTGGCGCGATCAGGACGGCTATGCCGCCGCCTTTGCGGCGCTGGCGGCGCATCTGCCGGTCTCGACGCTGGCGGTCGAGGGGCAGGTGATGCGGGTGTTCGTGCACCATGCGCTGATGCGGGCCTACGGGAACCCGGATATCATCGACGCCGAGCGCGAGATTTCCCGGCTGCGCGTCCGCAAGACCGGCGAAGAGATAGCCCGGCTGGAAGCGGCCATCGCGGTCTCGGAACGAGCGCTTTCGCGGGTTGTGGACGAGGTGCGCGCCGGCATGACCGAGAAACGCGTCGAGGGGATTCTGACGCAGGCGCTGTTTGCCGAAGGCGCCGAAGAGCACGCTTTCGGCCCGATTGTCGCGGCCGGCGACAATTCGGCGTTGCCGCACGCGCATGCCCGCGACGATTACCGGATTTGCGAAGGCGACGCGCTGCTCCTGGATTTCGGCGCGCGGCGGGGCGGCTTCTGCGCCGACATCACGCGCACCGTTTTTGTCGGCCACGCGGATGACGAGCAGCGGGAGGTCTACGATACGGTGCTGCGCGCCAACCGGCGCGGGAACCAGGTAGCGCAGCCCGGCGCGACGGCGCATGACGTGGACGACGCAGTGACCGCCGTGCTGGAAGCGTCGCCCTTTGCCGACCGTATTCGCCACAAGACCGGACACGGGTTGGGCCGTCAGGTACACGAAGAGCCCTATATCATGCGCGGCAACGATCAGGTACTGGAGGCGGGAATGGTGTTTACGAATGAACCGGGACTCTACCGCATCGGCGGTTTCGGCGTGCGCATCGAGGACGACGTGCTGGTCACGGCGGACGGCTGCCGCTCGCTGACGACGTTTCCCAAGGAACTGATGGTGGTCGGCTGATGCTGCGTTTCCTGCTGTCGAGGCTGCTGACCTTCCTGCCGACATTCTTCGGGGTGACGCTGATCTCGTTTTCCTTCATCCGCGTTCTGCCGGGCGACCCGATCATCGTGATGGCCGGCGAGCGCGGCATGACCGACGAGCGCTATGCCGCGCTGGTCGCCAAGTTTGGCTTCGACAAGCCGCTGTTGCAGCAATACGGCGAGTACCTGTGGGGCGTGCTGCACGGCAATCTCGGCGAGAGTTTCGTGACCAAGAGGCCGGTCTGGGACGAGTTTTTCTCGCTGTTTCCAGCGACGCTGGAACTGTCGAGCTGCGCCATGATCTTCGCCGTCGCGCTCGGCCTGCCGGCCGGTGTGATCGCGGCGGTGAACCGTGGCAAGTTCTTCGACCGGGCGCTGATGTCGTCGGCGCTGGTGGGGTATTCGATGCCGATCTTCTGGTGGGCGCTGCTGCTGATCATCGTGTTTTCCGGCAATCTCGGCTGGACGCCGGTATCGGGGCGCATCTCGCTGCTCTATTACTTCGACGACTCGACCGGCTTCATGCTGATCGATTCGCTGTTGTCGGGCGAGAAGGGCGCCTTCCGCTCCGCCGTGCAGCACCTTGTTCTGCCGACCATCGTGCTCGGCACCATCCCGCTGGCGGTGATCGCGCGGCAGACGCGTTCGGCGATGCTGGAGGTGCTGAGCGAGGACTACATCCGCACCGCCAAGGCCAAGGGCCTGTCGCCGGCTCGCGTCAACGGCCTGCACGCGCTGCGCAACGCGCTCATTCCGGTGATCACGGTGATCGGGCTTTCGGTCGGTACGCTGCTGGCCGGCGCCATCCTGACCGAAACCATCTTCTCGTGGCCCGGCATCGGCAAATGGATGGTGGATTCGATCTTCCGGCGCGACTATCCGGTGGTGCAGGGGGGCCTGTTGCTGATCGCGGTGATGGTGATGATCGTCAACCTGACGGTCGATGTCCTGTACGGTCTGATCAACCCGAAAATAAGGAAGGGCTGATGGAAACGGCGATCGAGAGACCGGGGCGCCTGCGCGAATTCTGGTACTATTTCCGGGAAAACCGCGGCGCCGTGCTGGGTCTGTGGATATTCAGCGCGTTCGTCGCCGTGGCGCTGTTGGCGCCGCTGATCGCGCCGCACGACCCGATCCTACAGTACCGCGGGCATCTGTTGCAGCCGCCGGCGTGGCAGGAGGGCGGCGACTGGGCCTATCCGCTGGGCACCGACGTTGTCGGCCGCGACATGCTCTCGCGGCTTCTGCACGGCGCGCGCTATTCCTTCTTCGTCGGTATCGTGGTGGTGGTGGTGGCAGCCTCGGGCGGCATCATGGTCGGGCTGTTGTCCGGCTTCGCGCCGAAATGGATCGACACCATCGTCATGCGGGTGATGGACATCATCCTCGCCTTCCCGTCGCTGCTGCTGGCGCTGGTGCTGGTGGCGATCCTGGGGCCCTCGCTGACCAACGCGATGATCGCCATCGCCATCGTGCTGCAACCGCACTACGTGCGGCTGACGCGCGCCTCGGTGATGGGCGAACGCCCGAAGGACTATGTCACATCGGCGAAGGTGGCCGGGGCGCGGCTGCCGCGGCTCATGTTCATCACCGTGCTGCCCAATTGCCTCGCCCCGATCATCGTGCAGGCGGCGCTGAGCTTCTCCACGGCCATCCTCGACGCCGCCGCGCTCGGCTTTCTCGGCATGGGGGCGCAGCCGCCGACGCCGGAATGGGGCACCATGCTGGCCGAGGCGCGCGAGTTCATCCTGCGCGCCTGGTGGGTGGTGACGTTCCCCGGTCTGGCGATCCTGGTCACCGTGCTGGCGATCAACCTGATGGGCGACGGGCTGCGCGACGCGCTCGACCCGAAACTGAAGCGGAGCTGAGGCGATGGCGCTCCTGGAAATCCGCAATCTCACGGTCGAGTTCAGCACCGCCTCGGGCGCATTCCGGGCGGTCGACGGCGTCGACATATCGGTCGATACCGGGGAGATCCTCGCCATCGTCGGGGAATCCGGTTCGGGAAAATCGGTCGCCATGCTTGCCCTGATGGGGCTGTTGCCGTGGACCGCCACGGTGACGGCCGACGCAATGTCGTTTCAGGGCCAGGACCTGCGCGGGGTTACCGCGCAGGCGCGGCGCAAGATCATCGGCAAGGACATGGCGATGATCTTTCAGGAGCCGATGTCCTCGCTCAACCCGTGCTTCACGGTGGCGTTCCAGATCAAGGAGGCGCTGCGGCTGCACCTCGGCCTCGACCGCGCCGAGCGCCAGAAACGCGCTGTCGAACTTTTCGAGCAGGTCGGCATTCCGGCACCGGAAAAGCGGCTCAGCGCCTTTCCGCACCAGCTCTCTGGCGGCATGAACCAGCGCGTGATGATCGCCATGGCGATCGCCTGCCGGCCCAAGCTGCTGATCGCCGACGAGCCGACGACGGCGCTCGACGTGACCATTCAGGCGCAGATACTCGATCTGCTGACGGGGCTCCAGAAGGAAACCGGCATGGGCCTGATCCTGATCACCCACGACATGGGCGTGGTCGCCGAGACGGCGGAGCGGGTCTGCGTCAAGTATGCCGGACAGAAGGTCGAGGAGCAGGAGGTGCGCGCCCTGTTCGAACGCCCGCGCCACCCCTACACGGCTGCGTTGCTGGCGGCGCTGCCGGAACGCGCCACGTCGAAGCACCTGCCGACCATTCCGGGCGTCGTACCGGGCCAGTTCGACCGCCCCGAAGGGTGCCTGTTTTCGCCGCGCTGCAGCTTCGCCGAGGACCGCTGCAGGCACCAGGTGCCGGCGCCCTGCGGCAGCGAGCTGGGCCACGCGCGGTGCCATTTTCCGCTTGGTGCCGAGGTCGAGGCATGAGCGCGCCGGTGGTCATCGCCGACGGGCTCTCGCGGCACTACCCGGTGAGGGGCGGGCCGTTCCGCCACGACCAGGTGTTGCGCGCGCTGTCGGAAGCCAGCTTCACGCTGGAGCCGGGAAAAACGCTCGCCGTCGTCGGTGAATCGGGGTGCGGAAAATCGACGCTGGCGCGGCTGGTGACGATGATCGAGCCGCCGACCTCCGGCACCCTGGTGCTGGACGGCACCGACGTGGTTCCGGAAACCTGGGGCAAGTTGCGCTCCACCGTGCAGATCGTGTTTCAGGATCCCTATGGCTCGCTGAACCCGCGGCAGCGGATAGGCGCCATCCTCGAGGAGCCGCTGAAGATCAACCGCCCCGAGATGACGGCGGCTGAGCGGACCGCCGCGGCGCGCGAAATGCTGAAACTCGTCGGGCTGCGGCCGGAGCATTTCGACCGCTATCCGCACATGTTCTCCGGCGGCCAGCGGCAGCGCATCGCGGTGGCGCGCGCGCTCATGCTGGAGCCGAAGGTGCTGGTGCTCGACGAGCCGGTGTCGGCGCTCGATCTGTCGATCCAGAGCCAGATCCTGAACCTTCTGGTGGACTTGCAGGAAAAGCTCGGGCTCGCCTATCTGTTCATCTCGCACGACCTTTCGGTGGTTCGTCACATGGCCGACGAGATCATGGTGATGTATCTCGGCCGGCCGGTGGAGTTCGGCGCCAAGGCCGATATCTTCGGCAACCCGCGGCACCCCTACACCAAGGCGCTCCTGTCGGCGACGCCGAACGCCGATCCGCTGGCGCCAAAGCAGCGGATCAAGCTGCAGGGCGAATTGCCGTCGCCGCTCGACCTGCCGCCGGGCTGCCCGTTTTCGCCGCGTTGCTGGAAGGCCACCGACCGCTGCCACGCGGATCGGCCCGAACTGGAAGGCGAGAGCGGCCACCGCGCCGCGTGTTTCCATCCCGAGGCGTGATCCCGGCGCTGGCGTCAGACGTCGGACAACCCGGTCCAGCGGCCATCGGCCTTCGACGACGCGACGGCGGCGGCGATGAAACGCATGCCTTCGACGCCGTCTTCCACGGTTGGAAACAGGACGTCCTGCGCCACCTCGCCCCTGCCCTCGGCCCGCGCCCGGATCGCGGCCGCCGCCTCGGTGTAGATATTGGCGAAGCCTTCCAGATAGCCCTCCGGATGGCCGGGCGGGATGCGGCTGACCCTTTCGGCCGCCGGATGGGACCCGGCCCCGGCGCGGGTGAGCAGGCGCTTCGGCTCGCCGTAGGGCGCGTGCCAGAGACCGTTCGGCTCCTCCTGCCACCACTCCAGCCCGCCCTTCGATCCGTAGATGCGCAGGCGTAGCGCGTTGGCGTTGCCGGGCGCGACCTGGCTCGACCACAGCATGCCGCGTGCGCCGCCCTGAAAACGCAGCAGGACGTTGGCGTTGTCGTCGAGCTGCCGGCCCGAGACGAAGCTGCAAAGATCGGCCGACAGGCGGTCGAGTTTCAGGCCGGAAACGAAACGGGCAAGCTGGTAGGCGTGGGTGCCGATATCGCCGATGCAGCCGCCGGCGCCGGATTTTTCCGGATCGGTGCGCCAGCGCGCCTGCTTCTGGCCGCTGTCTTCCAGCGCGTCGGTCAGCCAGTCCTGCGGATACTCGACCTGAACGACGCGGATATCGCCGAGGCCGCCGGACGCCACCATTTCGCGGGCCTGGCGGATCATCGGATAGCCGGAATAGTTGTGCGTCAGCACGAACAGGCGGCCGGATGCGGCGACGATCCGTTCCAGTTCCAGCGCGTCTTCCAGCCGGTGCGTCAGCGGCTTGTCGCAGATGACGTGGATGCCGGCCTCCAGAAACGCCTTGGCCGGACCGAAATGCAGGTGGTTGGGCGTGACGATGGAGACGGCCTCGATGCCGTCGGGCCGGGCGGCTTCGGCGGCGGCCATTTCCGCCCAGCTTGCGTAGGAACGTTCCGGCGCGATGCCAAGCCCGGCGGCCG
>JBHHXR010000120.1:0-10337 GCA_046757205.1 Paracoccaceae bacterium | reverse complement strand
AGCCGACCGTAAACGCTAGTCCAATGGAAAAGCCGCGGCCGGACGGCAATATCGGGTGGACTCTCGGACGGCGCGCGGCGTGGGAAAAGAACCCTCCAAGGCGAAACGCCGCGCAAACCGCCGGGATAAGACCTGCCTCGGGTCGTCACGATGAAGCAGCCCCGGCGCCGGCTCTGCGGCCGGCCGCCAGGGACGGCGGGCACCGACCGGCGGGCGACAATTTCCAGAGACCGCGGGTTTTGCTGTTTCCGAGCGGCAATTTGTCGGCTACCTATCGCGCAAACCTTCCATGACCGGCCGGAGGCGGAACGACATGCCGCGCGGAGCGCTTATTCTTGGGGTGCTGGTACTTATCCAGTCATTCTGCGCCAGCATTTTCCTTTGGCACCTGCTTGCCGGGTTTTTCGGCCTCGCCGCCGATCCGCTGAGCGGCGGCGAGCAGGAGACCGTCGACGTCGTGGCGACGATCGGCCTTGTTCTGGGTGCGGCGCTCGGCGCCGTCGCGGTGGCCTCCGCCGTCCGGCGGGCCGACGTCGCCGAACGCGCATTGCGCAGCGCCTCGGGCGCCATCGCCGAGGTCATCGAGGAGTATTTTCAGGCCTGGGGCCTGACCCCGGCGGAGCGCGAGGTCGCGTGGCTGGCGGTCAAGGGGTTTTCGCTTGTCGAAATCGCGGAGCTGAGAAAGACTTCCGAAGGCACGGTCAAGGCGCAGAGCAACGCGATCTACCGCAAGGCGGGCGTGACCGGACGCTCGCAGCTCGTCTGCCTGTTCATCGAGGATCTCCTGTCGGAAGAGGGCAAGCTGGCGGCGCGCGGCAGAAATGGCTGATGCCGCCGCCGGCACCGCTTCGAGAGCGGGTTACCCGGCAGCGGTCCCCTCGGCGCGAGAAGCCCATACGGCTTCGAACGTTTCAGAGAACCGGGGCCGCACCAGGGCCGCGTATCACCCGCTGCGATAGTCGAATTCAGCCGTGACGGTCTTGTTCGTGTCCGCACGCTTTATGTCGATGTCGATCACGTAGTCCCGGTGATCATGCAAAGTGAAGTAATTGCAGAATGTGGTGGCGCCGTTCAGCGTCGTCGGACCAAGGTGCTTTGTGGTCCACGCCAGCCCCGGCTCCCTCACCCTTGCATAGACATCGACATCGGTAACACGCTTCATTTCCTTGCCTTCGAACACCGCGACGACAAGGTGTTGGACGTCCCTGCCCGCCGGAATGCTGATATGCGCTGCCGCTTCCTCGCTTTCTTCGGGAAACGACCGCAGCCTGTCGACCGGTACTATCCCGAAATGGACCGTCAGGCCGTTGACGACCTTGCGGTGGTCGACGTCACCGGCGAACACCCCGCCGGCGATCAGCGAGATCGCCGCCGCGCACGCCACATTGGCAATTGATTTCGCAAAGCTGCTCCTCATCGGATTTCTCCTGTGCCGGAGAGCTTGCCACCTGCGAGAAATGCCGCACAGTCGCACTTGGTCATTCCCCGCAGTGCGACAGGCTCTGGTTTTAGGCTCTTAACATAATATTTTTTCAAAGAATTTTCAAGTTCCGCGCGCCGCCGGCAGCGCCTGCTCCGGATTGAATCCGTACCCCGCAACGAGGTGACCGGGCGGCCGTGTCAACGTGAAAACCTGTCCATCAGCCTTTGCAGGGCGGTACGCGGCTGCGCAGGCCCGGCCTCCGCATCCGTTGGCGGTTGCGGCTTGCCCGGCGGCTTTGGTTTCTGAGGCTTGTCGGACGATCGCGGCGGCGCCGTCCGCAGCGCGACCGCGTTCATGAACCGGGCGGCGTCTCCCGCCGCCAGCGCCGGGGCGCCGTCGGCGATGCCGCGCAGGAGGTCGCCGAGCCATTCGGCATCCGCCTTGGCGAAATCGCCGAGCACGTGCGGCGACACGCGGTCCTTGTGGCCGGGATGGCCGATGCCGAGGCGGACGCGCGTGAATTGGTTGCCGATATGGGCGTCGAGCGAGCGCAGGCCGTTATGGCCGGCCAGCCCGCCGCCGGTTCTAACCCGGCACTTGCCGGGCGCGAGGTCGAGCTCGTCGTGAAACACGATAACGTCTTCCGGGCCGAGCTTGAAGAACCGCATCGCCTCGCCGACCGACTGGCCGGAGCGGTTCATGAAAGTCTGCGGTTTCAGAAGCAGGACCTTCTCTGTGCCCAGGCGGCCCTCGGAAATCTCTCCCTGGAACTTGGACCGCCACGGCCCGAAACCATGTGCCTGCGCGATCGCGTCGACCGCCATGAACCCGATATTGTGGCGCTGGCGGGCGTATTTGGCGCCGGGGTTTCCAAGGCCTGCGAAGAGTTTCATGAACGGTCTCGTTCCGCAAACTGAAGGACGCGCCGCTTTCGCCGCGGCGCGCCCTGTCTAACACAGTGCCATGGTCCGGGAAATTACTCTTCGGCCTCGGCCTCGGCCTCGGCTTCGGCCTCTTCCTCTTCGCCGACCAGTGCGACTTCGACATCCTCTTCCTCGACGACGCCCTCTTCCTCTTCGGCGGTCAGCCCGGACGGGGCGGAGATGTTGGCGATCACGAAGTCGCGGCCGGTGATCACCGGTTTGGCGCCGGCCGGAAGCGTGATGTCGGAGATGTGGATGACCTCGCCGAAATCGCGGCCCTCCAGATCGACGGTCAGGTGATCGGGGATGTTGCCGGCGGTAACCGTCAGTTCGACCTCCGGCCGCACGACGGTGAGCGCGCCGCCCTTCTTGAGGCCCTCGCAGACATCCTCGTTCTCGAACACGACCGGAATGTGCAGGTTGATGCGGCTGCGCTCGGAAAGCCGCAGGAAATCGGCATGGGTCGGCAGATCCTTGACCACATCGCGCTGAACGGCGCGGCAGATGACGCGGTTGTCCTCGCCGTCGACCTTCAGATTGATCAGCGTCGACAGGAACTTGCCGGCCTTCAGCATCTTCAGCAGTTCGTTGAACTTGATGTTGACGGTGACGGGATCCTTCCCGCCGCCATAAATCACTCCGGGTACGTTTCCTACGCGCCGTGCTGCACGGGCGGCCCCCTTGCCGGTCCCTGTGCGAGCCGCGGCTTCGAGAACTGGCATCTCGGCCATTGGCTTGCTCCTTCAATTCCTGAAAGCGGCGTTCCTCCAAGGGTGTAAGCGCCGCCGAAGCCAGCGCTATAGGGGGTTTCGCGAAGTTTGAAAAGGGAAAATACGCGCTCCCGCAAGACCGGAGGATTCCAGCCAGCCTGGCCTTCAGGGCGGCGGCGTCATGACCGGTGGAACATTGCCGGCAAATGGACTACTGGTTTGAAAACCGCACCGAAATGCCGCGCGAGCCCGCCAATGCCGAAACCCCGCGTCGCCCTGTTCGCCACCTGCCTGGTGGATGCGTTCCGCCCCGGCGTCGGTTTCGCGGCGATCAAGCTTCTGGAAGACGCCGGGTGCGATGTCGACATTCCCCCGAAGCAGACCTGCTGCGGGCAGCCGGCGTGGAATTCCGGCGACCGCGAGGCGGCGGCGGCGCTGGCCCGCCGCGTCATCGAGGAATTCGCCGGCTACGATCACGTGGTGGCGCCGTCCGGTTCCTGCGCGGCGACAATCGTCAGGGACTATCCCGACATGTTTTCGGAGGGCAGCCCGTGGCGGGAGCGCGCGCGTGAACTCGCGGGGCGAACCCACGAGATCACCGCCTTCCTCGCCGACGTCCTGGGCGTGAACGCGCCCGCCGACGCCACCGCGGTGGTGGCGACCTATCACGACAGTTGTTCGGGGCTGCGCTCGCTCGGCGTCAGGCAACAGCCGCGCAGGCTACTGGCCGGCTCGGAAATACGGGAAATGGAAGAGGCCGAGGTCTGCTGCGGTTTCGGCGGCTCCTTCTGCGTGAAATACCCCGAGATTTCCGATGTCATGGTATCCGACAAGACGCGAAACGCCGCCGAAACCGGAGCGGACTTGCTCTTGGCCGGCGATCTCGGATGCCTGCTGAACATCGCCGGAAAGGCGCGGCGCGAGGGGCGTTCCTTCAAGGCGCGGCACGTGGTGGAGGTGCTGTCCGGGATGACGGAGGGCCCGGCCATCGGCGAGGATGAAGCATGAGCCTCAACGCGCCGACCACCTCGAATTTCAAGGAAAACGTGCACGATGCCCTGGCCGACGCCAACCTTCAGGCAGCGCTGCGCGGCTCGCGCACCGGGTTCACCGGCAAGCGGGCGGCGGCGATCGCCCGGCTGCCGGAATTCGACCGGCTGCGCGACCAGGCCCGCGACATCAAGAACCACGTACTGGCCAACCTGGACAGCTATCTGGAGGAATACGAAGCCAAGGTGATCGAGGCCGGCGGGCAGGTGCACTGGGCCGAGACCGCCGAAGACGCGCGGCGCATCGTGCTCGATATCTGCCGCGCCGCCGGGGCGAAGACGGTCAACAAGGGCAAGACGATGATCTCGGAGGAATGCGGGATCAACGATCATCTTGCCGACAACGGCATCGAGGCGGTGGAAACCGATCTCGGCGAATACGTCATCCAGCTTCGCGGCGAGACCCCGAGCCACATCATTGCGCCGGCGATACATGTGACGGTCGACCAGGTGCGCGAGACGTTCCGCAAGGCGCATGCCGACCTGCCGGCGGATCGCGACCTCGACGGGCTCGACACCATGCTGGCCGAGGCGCGCTCGGTGCTGCGGAAGAAATATTTCGAGGCCGAGGTCGGGATCACCGGCGCCAACATGCTGATCGCCGAGACCGGGCAGTCCGTCATCGTCACCAACGAGGGCAACGGCGACCTCAGCCAGTCGCTGCCGAGGGTGCATATCGTCATGGCGTCGCTGGAGAAGACGGTGGCGACGCTGGACGACGCCTCGACCATCCTGCGCATACTCGCGCGCTCCGCCACCGGGCAGGAAATGGCGGTCTACACGACGTTTTCGAGCGGTCCGCGCAGGGAGAAAGATCCCGACGGGCCGGAGGAATTTCATGTGGTGCTTCTGGACAACGGCCGCTCCAACATGCTGGGCACCGATTTCCAGGACATGCTGCGCTGCATCCGCTGCGGGGCGTGCATGAACCACTGCCCGGTCTATCAGGCGGTTGGCGGGCACGCTTACGGCTGGGTCTATCCCGGCCCGATGGGCGCGGTGCTGACGCCGTCGCTGATCGGGGTCGAGAAGGGCGGGCAGTTGCCGAACGCCTCGACCTTCTGCGGCAAGTGCGAGGATGTCTGCCCGATGCGCATTCCACTGCCGAAGATGATGCGGCACTGGCGCGAGCGGGAATTCGAGAAGAACCTGGCGCCGGTGGCGCAGCGCTGGGGGCTGGGGCTGTGGGCCTTCGCCGCCAGGCGGGCATGGCTGTACCGGATCGTCACCGGGCTGGGCACCGGCGCGCTGCGGCTGCTTGCCGGGCGGCGCGGCGCCCTGTCGCGGCTGCCGATGGCCGGCGGCTGGACTTCGCACCGCGACCTGCCGAGACCGCAGGGCGCGACGTTCATGTCGCAGGTGAAGAGGCGCGGCAGATGACCGCGCGGGACCGGATACTGGCGCGGGTCCGCGCCGCCACGGCGGAAAGGCAAGCGCAGCCGGCCCCCGAACATCGCGCTGCGCCGGCGCAGGCGCAGTCCGCCGGCGAACGCCGGCTGAGCCAGTTCATGGCCAAGCTGGAAGCGGTCGACGCCACGGTGAGCCGGGTATCGTCGCTGCGCGAACTGCCGAGGGCGCTGGCACACGAACTGCGCAACCGCAACCTGCCGGCCGCCATCCGGCATGGCGCCGACGCGGATTTCTCGGGCCTCGACTGGGGCGGTATCGAGGCGACGCGGGGCGTCGGGCGGATCGAGGAACCGGCGACGCTGTCGCGGGCGGAATTCGGACTGGCCGAGACCGGTACGCTGGTGCTGGCCTCGGGCGCCGAAAACCCGGTCACCCTGACATTCCTCGGCGAGACCCATTTCGTTGTGCTGCACGAGCGCGATATCATGGCCGGGTTCGAGGACATGTGGGCAGCCTACCGGACGCGCGGGCTGAACCCCAGGACGGTGAACATGGTCACCGGCCCGTCGCGGTCCGCCGATATCGGGCAGGTGCTGCAGCTTGGCGCGCACGGGCCGGTGGCGCTGCACGTGTTCGTGGTGGCGGATTAGCGATGGCCGAAGAACGGAAGGCTGTGAGGGCACGCATAACCGGGCGCGTGCAGGGCGTCGCGTTCCGCTGGTGGACGCGCAGGCAGGCCGAGGCACTGGGCTTGGACGGCTGGGTCCGCAACGAGGCGGACGGGTCGGTGACGGCGCTGATCGCCGGTGGGGCGGGCGCGGTCGACGCCATGGTGCGGCTGCTGGAGGACGGGCCGGAGGCGGCGGTCGTCATCGGTGTCGAGACCGAAGAGGTCGCGGTGCCGGAAGGGCCGACGGGGTTTCGTGTCACCGGGTGACGCCGGCGCGTTCCCGACCGCATCGCCGGTCGGGAGGGCAGGAGCCTTCGGCGAGGATATTTGCGGAACCCAGAAGGGGCGCAGCGCCGGGTTGGCCTGCGGATCGCGGGCGGGCGTCCGGCGGTATCGGCCCGCCGGCGTGAAGAGCCCCCTTCGTGGCGGTGCCGGTCCGGCTAGGCCCGGTGCGCGCCGTCGGCCAGGGAGCGCACGAAATCCAGCAACTCGGGAACCGACCGGCCCGCGGCCACCCGGCTGACGATGGCGGAGCCGACGACGGCGCCGTCGGCGACGCCGGCGATGGCTTCGGCCGCCTGCGGGGTGCGGATGCCGAAGCCGACGCAGACCGGCAGATCGGTCGAGGCCTTGATGCGCGCCACCTCGGGCGCCACCGCCGCGGCCTGCGCCGCGGCGGCGCCGGTGATGCCGGTGATCGAGACGTAGTAGACGAAGCCCGAGGTGTTGGTCAGCACCTTCGGCAGCCGCCTGTCGTCGGTGGTCGGGGTGGCCAGGCGGATGAAGTCGAGCCCGGCTTCCCGCGCCGGCAGGCACAGTTCGTCATCCTCCTCCGGCGGCAGGTCGACGACGATCAGGCCGTCGATGCCGGACGCCTTCGCCGCTTCCAGAAAGGCCGGCACGCCCATCGAAAAGATCGGGTTGTAATAGCCCATCAGCACGATAGGCGTCCTATCGTCGCCCATACGGAACTCGCGCGCCATCCGCAGGGTCTTTTTCAGCGTCATGCCTGCGGCCAGCGCCCGCTGCCCGGCCGTCTGGATCGCCGGGCCGTCGGCCATCGGGTCGGTGAAGGGCACGCCCAGTTCGATGATGTCGACGCCGGCGGCGGGCAGGCCCTTCACCAGTTCCACCGAGGTCTCGTAGTCGGGATCGCCGGCCATGACATAGGCGATGAAGGCGGATTTGTCAGCGGCCCGGAGGCGGGCGAAGGTGGTGTCGATGCGGGTCATGGCGGTCCTTCCGGCAGGTCGGCCCTGACTTGCCCAAAGGCGCGGGGAAAATCAATCGCGAAAACAGCCGCGGCCGTCAAGCTGAGGGCGGCGGCGCGGACGGCATGCCGTTTTGGGAAGCGGAGCCCAGGGCCTGCCACGGACAAACACCGCCGCGGCGCCCCTCCTTCCGCCCAGACAACGGGCCAGTCGCAACCACCGGAGGCCACGCTGTCCGGTGCGGCAAGCGCTGCCTCCGGATCCTGCCGCCACGAATTGCCGCCTTGCCAACCCCCGAAACAGACCCTACTAGCAGCCCGACCTACGCACAGACAGGCAAATCCATGGGCTTCAGGACCGGCATCGTCGGGCTGCCGAATGTCGGCAAGTCGACGCTTTTCAACGCGCTGACACGCACCGCCGCGGCGCAGGCGGCGAACTTTCCGTTCTGCACCATCGAGCCGAATATCGGCGAGGTTTCCGTGCCCGACCCGCGGCTCGATATTCTGGCGAAGCTAGGCAAATCGGCGAAGATCATCCCCACGCGGATGACCTTCGTCGATATCGCCGGGCTGGTGAAGGGAGCATCGAGGGGCGAGGGGCTGGGCAACCAGTTCCTCGCCAGTATCCGCGAGTGCGACGCCATCGCCCATGTACTGCGCTGTTTCGAGGACCGCGACGTGGCCCATGTGGACGGCTGCATCGACCCGGTATCGGACGCCGGGACCGTCGAGACGGAACTGATGCTGGCCGATCTGGAAGGCATCGAGCGGCGGCTGAACAATCTGGCGCGCAAGATCAAGGGCGGCGACAGGGAGGCGGCGGAGCAGGACCGGCTGCTGCGCCGCGCCAGGGCGGCGCTGGAAGACGGACGCCCCGCCCGCAGCGTGGAGGTGAGCGAGGAAGAACGCCGCGCCTGGAACATGCTGCAGCTTCTGACCGCCAAGCCGGTGCTCTACGTCTGCAACGTCGACGAGGCTTGCGCCGCGACGGGCAACGCGCACTCGGCGCGGGTCGCCGACAAGGCGCAGGCCGAAGGCGCCGGCTGCGTGGTGATCTCGGCGGCCATCGAGGAGGAGATCAGCCAGCTCGCCGATGGCGAGCGCGGCGAGTTCCTCGCCGAGCTGGGGCTGGAGGAAGCCGGGCTCGACCGGCTGATCCGCGCCGGTTACGACCTGCTGGGGCTCATCACCTTCTTCACCGTCGGCCCCAAGGAAGCGCGGGCCTGGACGGTGCCGGCGGGAACCACCGCGCCGAAGGCAGCCGGTGTCATCCACGGCGATTTCGAACGCGGCTTCATCCGCGCCGAGACCATCGCCTACGACGATTTCGTCCGCTGCGGCGGCGAGCAGGGGGCGAAGGAAGGCGGGAAGATGCGCGCCGAAGGAAAGAGCTACGTCGTCGCCGACGGCGATGTGCTGCATTTTTTGTTTAGTGCGTGAGGTGTTTTCCACCTCGTTAACCCGCCTTGCTGATGATGCCCGCGACTTTGCGCGGAAATCGGGCCATGCCATTTCAGACGCTGGCAACTGTCATCGACGACGATACGCTGCATCTACGGGGCGTGTCGGCTCTTGAGATCATTGCGGCCGAGGGCCGGCGGTACCTGATCATTGCCGCCGAGGCGGACAGCGCGCTCAGCAGTTTCGAGATAATGGCCGATGGCTCGCTGGTATTTCAAAGTGAAGTCTTGCCGGACGCCACGTCCGGCACCGCGTCCGTTGCCGGCTTGACGGTCATGGGTCTGGCATCGGGGCTGTTCGTGGTGCCCGCCGGGCGCTGGGACGACGACACCGGCGTCTTTGCTTTCAGCACCGCAACGGGCCTGATGCAGGCGCACAGCCTGTCGGATCCGGCCGGACATTTCGGAAACGTTCTGGTCAGCGATCACGTGCAGGCCGGCGGCCCGGGTTTCCTGTCGGCGCGGCAGGGGGTGGCCGGGCTGGACATGTATGCGGTCGCCGCGGACGGCGCGTTGGCGTACCGGTCCGGCGTCGCCGACACGCCGACCGTGCCGCTGGGCGATGTGACGGCGCTGGCCAGCGCCCGGTTTCACGGCACGGATTTCCTGTTCGCCGCCTCGGCCTTCGACGCTGGCGTGCAGGTCTTCGAAGCAACCGCGGGCGGCGGGCTTGCGGCGGCGGGGCAATCGCTGCGTGGCGACGGCCTCGGCTACCTGTATCCCTCGGTGCTGGCGACCGCCGACGTCGACGGCAGCGCGCTGTTGCTGATGGGGGCGACCGGCTCGGACACGATAACCGTTTTCCGGGTCGGCGCCGATGGCAGCCTGGCGGCAGCCGATCAGGTGGCCGACACGCTGGCCACGAGGTTCGGCGGCATCGCCACGCTGCAGGTGGCAGTGGTGAACGGCGTCACCTACGTGCTGGCCGGCGGCGGGGATGACGGGCTGACGCTGTTTCACCTGTCCAGGACCGGCTCGCTCGACCCGATCGACGTGCTGGCCGACGATTTCACCACGACGCTGGACAACGTCTCGGACACGGCGGTTTTCGTCGACGGTACGACAGTGCACGTGCTCGCCGGCAGCGCATCGGAAAACGGCGTCACCCATCTGACCGCCGATCTGCCCTACGCGACGGCGACGATAGACGGGCCCGCAGGTCCCGCGCCGCCGCCCGACATCGACCCGGCCGCCGGCGTTGGCGGCCTCCACGACGAGGCGCCGCCGGACCCGGGCGCCGGCGACTTTCTCTTCTGAGCCGCAAGCGTTCCCCGGCGACCGCTGCGGGCCGCCCACGGCAGAGGACGCAACCAGAATAGCCTTGTGTTTCCAACGCCGCCCGGGCTAAACCCACCGGCGGAGAGGTGGCCGAGTGGTCGAAGGCGCTCCCCTGCTAAGGGAGTAGGCGGGGAACCGTCTCGAGGGTTCGAATCCCTTCCTCTCCGCCACTTGCCTTCACGAAAGCTTTCTCCCCATCCGGCTGCGACCGGATTTTTCCGTTGTTTTCGAGGGTTATGCGGGATGGGCTGTCCACCGTCC
>JBHHXR010000119.1:0-10420 GCA_046757205.1 Paracoccaceae bacterium | reverse complement strand
CCGGAAACGACGGGCGGATGCCGCTGGTCAACCCGATGTCAAGGAATCGGTTCCTAGAGTCGGTGCCGGGGCAAGTGCGGGAGGCGCGGATGGCGGCAACCCATGGCGATCTGATTCGCCGCAAGATCGGCGCGTCGAAGACGCGCAAGCTGGAACTTTCGATGCAGGGCGCGATCAGCGAGAGCCTGCAGACCGCGGTGGTGAAATGCGGCGCCGCGCTGCGCGGCGTAGCGGTCGAGGGGCTGGTGGAAAGCTGCGAGGTGGTGGCGATGGAGGTGATGCTGGACGCCCTGCCGGAGGCGTCGCTGATCTGGGTGCTGACGCGCGGTGACGGCGGCGGACACGGATTGTTCGTGCTGGAGCGCGATACCGTCGGCCATCTGGTGGAAATCGCCACCGGCACCGGCGGGATCGGTGGGCTCGACCGCGGCGGGCGGGCGGTCACCGCCATCGACGCGGCGCTGTGCCGGCCCTTTGCAAACATGTTGATGGAGCGCTTCCGCGCCACGCTCGCCGACGCCGTCGGCCAGGACGCGCTCGGCCGCTTCGAGACGGCGTGGCATGAAACCGCGGCCGGTCCGCTGGTGCACAAGATGCCGCGGGGAAGCTACGTGGTATTCCGGCTGGCGCTCGATATCGGCGAGGACGGGCGCACCGGCGTCATGCGCCTGGTGCTGCCGGCGGCGCCGTTCCGGGAGATCGACGTCGAACGCGCGACGGCGCGGCACGGTGCCGACCGGGCGGCGGCGGCGCTGTGGCGGCGCCACATGGAAGACGCCGCCGGGGCGAGCGTGCTGGCAATGAACGCGGTTCTGGGGCGGCTGAGCCTGCCGCTGGCGCGGGCGGCTGCGCTGCGCCCGGGCGAGGTGGTCGAACTGCCCGATACCGCGCTCGGCGATGTGCGGGTCGAACTGGCCACCGGCAACGGCCCGGTACCGATGCTGCGCGGCCGGCTGGGCCAGTTCGGCGGCCGCAAGGTGGTCAAGGTGACGGCGGTGGGCGCGGGGCGCGGCGGCGGGTAGCGGCGGGCCGCAGAGGCGGACCGGCGGTGCCCTTTCGGCGCGTTTCATGGCTTCCGGCGGGGCGGTGGCGACGGCGCGCCGGCGGCGAGGGCGGTTCGGTGACCGAAAAGTGACGAAGGTGACGGGGACGGCCGGTGAGGCGCCAATGCCGCGCCAGACCGGCTGCGGACGGGCGAATCGCTCCGTGGGCCCGTGCTGCGCAGGCGTTCACACTGCGGCGATATTGTCTTCGGCGCCTGGGCCGCTCGCGGGTACCATGGGAGTGTCGAAGAATACCGCGAATCCGCCGGGCCGGATCATGCGGATGGGCCGGATTTGTGTCGGACATGGAGCGCGCGGATGGCTTTTCAGGACTACAAGAAGAGGCTTGCGAAGGTAAAAACCTGGGAAAAGAACTGCCAAAAGGCGGAAAAACAGATAACCGCCCGAACCGAGAGCGTCCGCAAGATCGCATTGGGCCTCGAGGACAAGATCCGCAAGGACAGCGTTCTCTTCAAGGGGTACACCAAGCACATCTACCAGTTGACCGGCGAATGGTACAAGCTGGCCGGGCAGATCATCGACTTGCAGGACAAACTGAAGAAGGCCGAGTAAGCCAAGAATAAGGCGGAAATATCGAAGCTGAAAAAGCAGATCGGCCAGCTTGACGCCAAGGCGCAGAAACTGGTCGACAGGTTCAACAAGAGCTTCAACGAGCTGGACAAGATTGACAGCGGGTTAAAGAAAATCATCAAAGCATTGGAATCGCTTCAGAAAGTGTGATTTTACCGATGTGACGCTGATGCGCGGGGTGCGAGACAGACGTGCCCGCGCGGAAAAACTCCGAATTTTCGAAAAATTCTCAGAAAAGCCTCTTGGTCGACCGAATTCGAGCGCATTTGGCGCCGATTCTGCGAGGTGACGAGAACGGCTCCGGCGATGTATGGGGCCGTTCGTTTCAGTGTAACGAGTGCGTGGGGTCATCTCATGATCATCAATTCGAATCGGCTGATCGCCGGTGTACTAGCGGCCGCAATGTCTCTTGCGGCGACTCCCTCGATTTCGGGATCGACGACTTCGCCGGGTGGCCCGGGCCACTGCGTCCCGAACATGATCTGCCCGACCGTCGTGGCAGCCGACGACAGCGACGACCGGCCGCCGGTGCTGGCCACGACCGCGCTGACGAAATCCGAGGCGAAAGCCCGGCGGCAGCACCTCAAGACCGAGCTTCTGGCGGAAGCGGTGGCGACCGCAAAGAACTCGGTCGCTCGCGCGAAGAAAGCGAGGAAGCGCGCGCTGGTCATGACAAGGACAGCCAAGCGGAAGACTTCGCTGGCCAAGAGATTCGCCACGCGCGCGTCCAGGATGGGCGTTTCGGCAAAGACCGCGGCGCAGCGTGCGAAAGCAGCGGCGCAGCGTGCGAAAGCTGCACGGCGCCTCGCGAGGGCCGCGGCCGCGAAAGCGAAAAAGGACGGCACCGTGTCGTCCCTGCGGCGCGCCAAAGCCGCAAAGAGACGCGCCGACAATCGGGCTGTCTGGGCCGGCAGAGCGGCCGAGCGTGCGAAAAAGGCCGTCGCGAGGGCAAGAGACGCGCGCGCGAAGGCCAGGATCGCCGCCAAAAAGGCGCGGAAAACCAACGCGGCAGCGCGGCGGGCCAACAAGAACGCCAGGCAAAGACAGCGGCGCGCCGATCGCAAGGTCGCCCGCGCGAACCGCATGAGACGGCGTTAGATCTCAATGCGCCCTGACGCCAACCCCTGCCCGAACTGACAAGGATCGCGCTCGCCCCGAGGCGGGCGCATTCCGGCGCATTCGCCCGGCGGGGGAATACGGGAAGGCCGGTCAGAAACGACGGCGGCGACGCCAGCTCAGCAGGGCGATGCCGATAAGCGCCGAGCCGAACAGCGGCAGCGCGGCGGGAAGTGGCACCGGCGCCACGTAACTCAGCTGAACATTGTTGAGGCCGACCTCGCCGCACCACTCGTCGCACCAGACGGTGTTCGGCGAAGGCCAAAATTCGTCCGGCAAGCCCCAAGGCAAACCCTCATCGTAGAACAGCAGCGTGAACACCGCCATGTCGATATCGGCGAAACGGTCGCCGAAGGAGACGGTCTGCGCCGGTTGATACTCTTCGTATCTCGGCAGCACGAGCGACGACACGCGGTCGCCCGCCAGATAGCCGTCGATCCGGAAGCGGAGGCCCAGGTTATCGTAATAAAGCAAATCCCACGCGTCGTCGGAGTCCGGATCGCCGCCGAAAGGCTCGGGCGCGGTCCGGTAAGTTCTCGAATAGCCGTAGATATCCGCCTGATCCAGCGAGAACAGGCCACGGCCCTGCCGGTACACTCTGGCGGCCGTGGCGCCGAACGCGTCGTCATGCAGCGTGATCGTGTCGCCGCCGTAGGACGACGACGTTTGATAATAGAAGCCGGCCTGATCGCGGTATTGCTCAACGCCGCGGGATCGGCCGGTGTGCGGGTCCTCGAAATAGTCGCTTCCGATCCATGTTCCGCCCACGCCCAGCGTCGTCGTCACTGCCGCTGCCGGGATGGCCGACACCGACGCCCCAATGATCGCTGCGGCGATCAAGCAACAGAATTTCATGTCACCCCCGCGGAAACGAACCGGCATCCGGCCCGAAATCCTCAAATACCGCGTGCGAAACGATGATAACAGAAAACCCGCAATCCGGGAACATCGATCGCCGTCAATCCCGCGGGCGCGGCGTGGGTCCGCGGCCGCGATACGAATCGCCTGATGCCGCAAATTTTGCGGAAAGTGCCGTTTTTGGGGCTCGAACATCCGCATTTGTCGGGCTGAGCGACGGGGAAAATTGACTGATTGCAATCGGCACCGAGGAATTGCTAAGCTTCGGGCAAGCGGCTGACAAGAACGCCGCAGGACAACAGGGTGATGGAGAACCTTACGTGCTGGATCAAAATCCGCAGGACGCATACGTTGCGTTCGACCGTGTTCAGAAAAGCTACGATGGCGAAACCCTGGTCGTAAAGGACCTCAACCTTTACATCGGTCAGGGCGAATTCCTCACGATGCTGGGGCCGTCCGGCTCCGGCAAGACCACCTGCCTGATGATGCTGGCCGGGTTCGAGACCGCCACCCACGGTGATATTCTGCTCGATGGCCAGCCGATCAACAACATCCCGCCGCACAAGCGCGGCATCGGCATGGTGTTCCAGAACTACGCGCTGTTTCCGCACATGACCGTGGGCGAGAACCTGGCGTTTCCGCTGGAAGTCCGCGGCATGGGCAAGGCGGAGCGCGAGGAGACCGTGATGCGCGGCCTCGACATGGTGCAGATGGCCGATTTCGCGGGCCGCCGCCCGGCGCAGCTTTCCGGCGGTCAGCAGCAGCGCATCGCGCTGGCGCGCGCGCTTGTTTTCGAGCCGAAGCTGGTGCTGATGGACGAGCCGCTGGGCGCGCTCGACAAGCAGTTGCGCGAGCACATGCAGTTCGAGATCAAGCATTTGCACGACAGGCTTGGCATCACGGTGGTGTATGTGACGCACGACCAGTCGGAAGCGCTGACCATGTCGGATCGCATCGCGGTGTTCGACGATGGGGTGATCCAGCAGTTGGCGACGCCCGACGATCTCTACGAGCGGCCGGAGAACGCCTTCGTGGCGCAGTTCATCGGCGAGAACAACCGGCTGGGCGCGACCGTGAAGGCGGTGGACGGCGACAACGTCGAGGTGGAGATCGACGGCGGCATCACCGGCACGGCGCTGAAGGTCAACTGCGGCGGCGTCGGCGAGCGCACCACGCTGTCGATCCGGCCGGAGCGCATTTCGCTGGACCAGGTGGGGCCGAACGTGACCGAGGCCGAGGTCAAGGAACTGATCTATCTCGGCGATCACATCCGCTGCCGGATGAAGGTCGGCGTCTACGACGAGTTCGTCGTCAAGGTGCCGAACGCCGCCGGACACAAGCATCTGAAGGTCGGCGAGGTGACGCCGGTAAGCTGGAATATCGAGGATTGCCGCGCGCTCGATGCGAGCTAACGCGGCGGGGACCGGTGCGAAACGTCCGACATGCACCGTAGAAAACTACGGACAAAACAACGGGAGAAATATCTTATGAAACTCAAACATTTGCTGATCGGAGCGGGCGTAGCGGCCATTGCCGCCAGCTCGGCGATGGCCGAGGAGATGACCATCGTTTCCTGGGGCGGGGCCTATTCGAAGTCCCAGCTCAAGGCCTATCACGAGCCCTACATGGCCAATAACCCCGGCGTGACTATCATCAACGATGAAAGCTCCGCGGAAGCGGTTGCCAAGCTGCGCGCGATGCACGAGGCGGGCAACGTGACCTGGGACGTCGTCGATGTCGTGGCGGCAGACGCCATGCGCCTCTGCGACGAGGGCCTGGCGATGGAAATCGACGCCGACACGCAGCTTGCGCCGGCGCCCGATGGCACGCCTGCCTCGGAGGATTTCGGCGACCTGCTGGTTTCCGACTGCTTCATCCCGCAGATTGTCTATTCGACGACCTTCGGATACCGCACCGACATGGTCGGAGATACGCCGCCCAGCTCGATCTGCGACGTATTCGACCTCGAAAAATATCCGGGAAAGCGTTCGCTTGAGAAACGGCCGATCAACAACGTCGAGTGGGCGCTGCTGTGCGACGGTGTGCCAAAAGACCAGGTCTATGAAGTTCTGGCGACGCCCGAAGGTCAGGACCGGGCGCTGGCAAAGCTCGACACCATCAAGGACAGCGTGATCTGGTGGTCGGCCGGCGCCGACACGCCACAGCTTCTGGCCGATGGCGAGATCGTCATGGGTTCGACCTATAACGGCCGCCTGTTCTCGGTGATCGAGGAGCAGAATCAGCCTGTTGGCATGCTGTGGGACGCGCAGGTGTTCGACCTCGACGGCTGGATCATTCCGACCGGGCTGTCGGAAGAGCGCAAGAAGCGGGCGCTGGATTATGTCTACTTCGCCACCGACACACAGCGTCTGGCGGATCAGGCCAAGTTCATCTCGTATGGTCCGGCGCGCAAGTCCTCGGCCCCGCTGGTCGGCAAGCATGCCGAACTGGGGATCGACATGGCACCGCACATGCCGACGGATCCGGAAAACGCCAAGAACACGTTCCTCTACAACTACGAGTTCTGGGCGGACTATCGCGACGACATCGACGCCAAGTTCCAGGCGTGGCTGGCGAAATAATCCTGTCTGACGGCGGAAGAGGCCATGCGTGGCCTCTTCCCCTTTTTGCTTTTGAGTCTTTACCGATAGCCACTACGCCGACGAGGGCGCCATGAGCGACACAACAGTTTCCGGACCGGTCCTGGCCGCGGATGGCACGCCGCTGAAACGCAGTCTTGCCCGGGCGCTGAGACGGCAAAAGCTTCGCGCGTTACTGCTGATCGCGCCGCTTCTGATCTTTGTCCTCATCTCGTTCATATACCCGATCGGCAAGATGCTGTTCCGGTCGGTCGAAAACAGCATCGTGACCGACACGCTGCCGCAGACCGTCGTGGCCCTGGAAACCTGGGATGCGAGTTCCGGCGAATTGCCGGGCGAACCGGTATATGCCGCCTTGGCCGCCGACCTGATCGTCGCCGTCAAGGAAAAGAAACACACCAAGCTGGGCACCCGGCTGAACTACGAGCGCACCGGCATCGCCTCGATGTTCCGCAAGTCCGGCCGCAAGATCAAGAAGTGGGATATCGAAAAGGATGCCCCTTTCAAGGAAAAGTTCATCGGCCTTCACAAGGGCTGGGGCGACCTAGAGACCTGGAAAACGATCAAGACCTACTCTTCGTCCCTTACAGACGGGTATTTCCTGAACGCCATCGACATGCAGAGGACGGCGGAAGGGGTGCAGGTGCAGCCCGAAAACAAGCGCATCCTGGTCAAGCTCTTTATCCGCACGCTGATCATGTCGCTGGTGATTACCGGCAGTTGTATTCTGCTGGGTTATCCGGTTTCCTGGCTGCTTGCGAACCTGCCCATGCGACAGGCCAATCTGCTGATGATCCTGGTGCTTCTGCCGTTCTGGACGTCGCTGCTGGTGCGAACGTCGGCGTGGAAGGTGATGCTGCAGCAACAGGGCGTGATCAACGACGTGCTGGTGGTGCTGGGCCTGGTGGCCGACGACAGCCGGCTGGTGATGATCAACAACCAGTTCGGCACCATCGTCGCCATGACCCATATCTTGCTGCCATTCATGATCCTGCCGATGTATTCGGTGATGCAGACGATACCGCCGAGTTTTCTGCGGGCGGCGAAATCGCTGGGTGCGACCAACTGGACGGCTTTCTGGCGCGTCTACTTCCCGCAAACGGTTCCCGGTATCGGCGCCGGTTCGATTCTGGTGTTCATCCTGTCCATCGGCTACTACATCACGCCCGAGATCGTCGGCGGCACCAAGGGCGTCTTCATCTCGAACCGGATCGCCTATCACATCTCGAGCTCTCTCAACTGGGGTCTTGCCGCTGCGCTGGGCACCGTGCTGCTGGTGGTGGTTCTGATCCTCTACTGGGCCTATGACCAGATCGTGGGCATAGACAACGTGAAACTGGGGGGCTGACGCGATGGCGGTACTCACACCGATCTCAAGAAAGCCTCTTTCGCTGGTCGTGCCCGTGGTCGCGGCGGCCGGCGGCTTCTTCGGGCTGCTGATCGGGTCGGCCAACGGTTCGGGGTTGCTGGGCGTGGTGATAGGCGCGGCCCTGACCGCGGCCATGGCTTACGTATTCATCACCTTCCTGAAAAACGAAAAGGCGGGACGGTGGATATCCATTCTGGGCCTGGCCGTCGGCGGTTTTGTTCTGGGTGGCATTCCGCTGCTGGTCGTCGGGGCGGTTCTCGGCTGGTTCTTCGGTTGGTTCATCTACTGGCTGTATGAAGGGCGTTACCGGGCCAGCATGCAACCCTATATGACCAGCGGCCAGGTGTTGTGGCACTACACTTTCCTGGTGATTTGCGGTGCGGTGTTCTTCTTTCTGATCACACCGATCCTCGTGGTGCTGCCGCTGTCGTTCAACGCCGAGGATTTCTTTACCTTCACGCCGGAAATGCTGCGGTTTGATCCCGACGGGTATTCGCTGAAACATTACCGCGATTTCTGGAGCAACAACGATTGGCAGAGGTCGCTCAAGAACTCGCTGATCATCGCGCCCCTGGCGACGATAATATCGGTCTCGTTGGGTACGCTGGCGGCCATCGGGCTCAGCCAGAGCCATGTGCCCTACCGCCGGGCGATCATGGCGATGCTGATTTCACCGATGATCGTGCCGCTGATCATCTCGGCCACCGGCATGTTCTTCTTCTACTCCGACGTCGGCAGCTGGCTCGAGGAAACGCTCAATCTGGACAAGAAATTCCTGGGTTACGTCAAGGTCATACTGTCTCACGCCGTGCTCGGCGTTCCCTTTGTCATCATCACGGTGACGGCCACGCTGGTGGGCTTTGACCGGTCTCTGACCCGCGCTGCGGCGAATATGGGGGCCGATCCGGTGCGCACCTTCTTCAAGGTGCAGATGCCGCTTATTCTGCCAGGCGTGATCTCCGGCGCCCTGTTCGCTTTCATCACCTCGTTCGACGAGGTGGTGGTGGTGCTTTTCGTCGGTTCCGCCAGCCAGAAAACGCTGCCCTGGCAGATGTTCACCGGCCTGCGCGAGCAGATCAGCCCGACCATCCTGGCGGTGGCGACGATCCTGGTGACGCTCTCGGTGGTCCTGCTGACGGTGCTGGAACTGTTGCGCAGGCGTTCCGAACGGCTGCGGGGCATGACGCCGGCGTGACGCCGGCTACCGGCCCAGCACGCCTAGCCAGAAGGTCACCGTCAGTATCGAAATCGCGGTACTGAGCAGCACCGTCGTGGCGGCGATGCCCTTGGCGCGGTCGTACATGCTGGCGAAGACGAAGGCATTGACGCCGGGCGCCATGGCGGCCGTTACCACGGCGGAGCGAACGAAGTCCTGCGATACGGCGAACACCTGCGTCGCCAGCAACAGCGCGATCGCCGGGTGCACCATCAGCGACAGCGTCGAAGTCATCGCCGCCTCGCCCAGCGAGGCGCGGATGCGGTAGCGCGTCAGCACGCCGCCGAGGCCGAACAGCGCCGCCGGCAACGCGGCCCGGATCATCATGTCGATCGAGGCATTGACGGTGCCGGGCAACCGGATGTCGCCAATATTGGCGATGAACCCCAGCAAGATGCCGATCATCAGCGCGTTCCTGAACATGGCGGCGACCACGCCGCGCACGGTCCCCAGCAAACCTCGCCCATCGGTGCGGGCGAATTCCATGAACGAGATGCCGAGCAGGAAGCAGAACGGCGCATGCAGGGCGACGATGGCATAGTTGCCGGGCAGGGCGCCGGCGCCGTAGGCCCGCTCCATGATCGGCAGGCCCAGAAGCACGGTGTTGGAAAACAGCGCGCTGAACCCGATCGCGACCGCCTCGCCGGGCCGGCGGCGGAAGATCGTCCGCGCCCCGATGACGCCGAGAACGAAGCAGATCGTTGCCCCGGCGTAAAACGAAATCAGCAGGCCAGGGTTGAACACGTGACTGATATCGAGTTGCGCGATGGCCCGGAACAGCAGGCAGGGGATGGCGAAATTCTGGGTGAACGCAATCAGGCCGTCGACCGCGCTGTGCCTGAACGCTCCGGTGCGCGTCGCGACATAGCCCGCGCCGACGATCAGAAAGACCGGCGCGACGATCTGCAGGAGGCCAAGCACCCGCCTAGCCGTCCAGCTCGATGATCATGCCGTCATGGGCAGGCGTCACCGTGTCCGGCGTTTCCCGGTCGAGCGTCGCGTAGTCGAGGTCGATATGCATGTTGGTGATGACCGCGCGGCGCGGCGCGGCGCGGGCGATCCACTGCAGGGTCTGTTCAAGATGGGTGTGCGTCGGGTGCGGCGTGTAGCGCAGCGCGTCGATGACCAGCGTGTCGAGGCCTTCAAGCAAGGGCCAGGCGGTATCCGGGATGGCCGACACGTCGGGCAGGTAGGCGAGGCCGCCGATGCGGAAGCCGAGCGCGTTTATGGTGCCGTGCACGACCTCGAACGGCTCGAACAGGATGTCGCCGCCGGCCCCGGGAACGCGCACCGGGCCGCCGATCGGCTTGAGGTCGAGGATGGGGGGGTAGGGGCTGCCGGCGGGCTGGATGAAGGCGTAGCCGAAGCGGCCGATCAGCGCGTCCGATGTCGGGCCGTCGGCCCAGACCGGCAGCCGCGAGCCGCGGTTGAACACGATCATCCGCAGATCGTCGAGCCCGTGCACGTGGTCGGCGTGCGGGTGGGTGAACATCACGCCATCGAGCAGACCGATGCCGGCGTCGAGAAGCTGCTCCCGGAGGTCGGGGCTGGCGTCGACGAGAACGCGGGTCACGGCGCCGGCGTCGTGGCGTTCCACCAGGAGCGAGCAGCGGCGGCGGGTGTTGCG
>JBHHXR010000118.1:0-10489 GCA_046757205.1 Paracoccaceae bacterium | reverse complement strand
GAACCAGTTGATTACCCCGAAAAAATAGATAGCGATGACGGCCCGGTAACGGTCTTTGACCCGGGCCATCCGCTCTACTGGCACGTCACCTGAAGGAGCCGCCGATGTTTTCGAATGCTTTCCCCGACAGGTCGGTGATGGCGGAACTGACCGCGAAAATGCTCCTGGAAGCCGGCGCCGTGCATTTCGAGACCGAGAACCCCTACACGCTGGCCTCGGGCTTGGTCTCGCCCTCCTATATCGACTGCCGCAGGCTGATCTCCTATCCGCGCATCCGCGCCGCGCTGATGGATTTCATGACGGCGACGATCCTGCGCGAGGCCGGCTTCGAGGCCTTCGATTCGGTGGCCGGCGGCGAAACCGCGGGCATCCCGTTCGCCGCCTGGATGGCCGAGCGCATGGGCCTGCCGATGCAGTATGTGCGCAAGAAACCGAAAGGCTACGGCCGCGACGCGCAGATCGAGGGGGTGATGCCGGAAGGCAGCCGGGTGCTGCTGGTCGAGGACCTGACCACCGACGGCGGCTCGAAGGTCAAATTCATCGAGGCGATCCGCAAGGCCGGCGCCACCTGCGAGCATACGGCGGTGATCTTTTTCTACTCCGTCTTCCCGGACACCGAGAAGAACCTGGCCGCGCATGGTGTAAGCCTGCATTACCTTGCGACGTGGCACGACGTTCTCGCTGCCGCGAAGGCGCTCGGAAGCTTCGACGGCCGGACGCTCGGTGAGGTGGAGAACTTCCTGAATGATCCGCTGGACTGGTCCGCCCGGCATGGCGGAACCGCCACGGTGTCGGTTTGACTCACACCGCGGCGCGCAGCAGACGCTTCCGGGTCTTCGGTATGCGGTCGATCTCGACGCCGGTGAAGACGTGCAGCGTATTGAGATCGTGATCGACCACGGCATGGTCCGACACCCATGCACCCATCGCCAGATAGCTGCGCAACAGCGGCGGCATCCGCCGCATCGCCAGTTTCAGGTCCGGTTTCTTCAGCCTCAGCCGCTTCGCGAAGCTGAATATGCGCGGCGCCTTGGGACGGGGCAGCCAGCGTTTCGGTCCCAGGTGGCGCTCCTTCAGCAGGGCGAACGTATCCTCGTACGAAGCCGCCTCGGTTCCACTGAAACTGGAACAGCCGAACAGCAGCGCGACGCCGTTTTCGTCGACATAACCCGTCATCGCCGACCATGCGACGCGCAGGATCGCCGCGTCCCTCACGCCCGGATCGACGCAGAATCGCCCCATTTCCACAACCCGGCCGGAATAGTCCTTCAGACGGTCGAGATTGTAGAACTGCGCCGAATACGAACGGGCGATTTCGGAACCGTCCTCGAGCGGCATGAAACGGTAGCAGCAGACCAGTTTTCCGGTGCGGGTATCCTCGACCAGCACATGCTGGCAAAGCCGATCGAACTCGTCGGCGTCGCGGCCGTCGGCACCATCGTCCGTGCTCCCGCGAAAGGTCCGGAACCGCAGCGCCTGCGCCGCCGCAACGTCTTCGGCGTTCCGGGCAAGTCGCGCCGAATAACGCCCCCGAAACAGTCCGGCCATCGTGTTCTCCCGATCGCGTCGTCCCAAAGGGTGTTTACCCCAGCGCCGCGGCTTGTGTATGACGCGAATTGACACACAAGCCGGTCACCGGAACATGTGGAGGGAAAAACCGAATGCAAGACAAGGTCACGAAATCGGAACCGGAATGGCGGGCGCAACTGTCCGAACTGGCCTACAAGGTGACGCGGCGCAAGGGCACGGAGCGGCCTTTCACCCATGACGATTTCCCCAAACGGCCGGGCGTCTTCCGCTGCGTTTGCTGCGACGCCGAACTGTTCTCCTCGGAAGCGAAATACGACAGCGGCACCGGCTGGCCCAGTTTCTTTCGCCCGCTTCGGGCCGGCGTCGTCGAGGAACGGCCCGACAACAGCCTGTTCACGCGTCGCACGGAAGTCGTCTGCGCAGGGTGCGAGGCGCATCTGGGCCACGTGTTGGCCGACGGACCGGCGCCGACCGGTCGGCGGTACTGCATGAACGGCGTCGCGCTGCGGTTCGAAGGCGACGAACGCGGTTAACCGCCGGATCCGTCGATAATCTCGGAAGCGTTGAAGCGGCCCAGGTTGCCGAACAGTTGTTCGAGAATTCCCAGCGTCCGGCCGCTGGTCTGGGTGATCCTGGGATTGAGGTTGATGATCCGGCCATCCTCGATGCCATAGGTGTTCACCGACGCGACCGTCCCTTTTCCGTCGAACAGCACCGCAACCACGGTGCGGTCGGTTACCTTCGGCGGGTAGAAGGCAAAATTCTCTATCCTCGTGGAGACATAATACCAGCCGCGTTCGTCAATCAGCCCCGTGCTCGACGGCCTGCCAAGATTCTCCTCGACGCTGGACACCGTGTCGACGCCCGGGGTCAGTCCCTCGATCTCGGCGCGGGACGGCACGAAACCGTGCACTTCCTGCGTCGGCGCGCAGGCAACCACGACACCCGACGCCAGCAAAAGCGAAATCAACAGTATGAAACGACTTGTCAAAGGCTGGAGGTGTCCCCGATCACGCATTCAATTCCTCTTGCTCACCTATCCCGGCCATGATCTAATTTCAAGAAACTTGGGCGGCGGCAAAGCAAGACTGCGCCAGCGCCGGAGCTTTGAGAAAATGGCACACCCGGAAAACATGAACCCTGCACCGGAGTTTTCCCGACCCGTCACCCGGGCGGAACTGCTGCGCGAACGCGTCTACGGCTTCGACATCGCGCCGGAGCGGGCCGAATATGTCGCGCTGGCGCGTCTGTACGGCGCGCGCAGCGTGAGGAAACTGCGGTTTCGCGGGGAGATTTCCGAAGAAAGCGGCGAATCGCTGGTTCTGAACGGCCGGCTCGGCGCAACCGTCGTGCAAAGCTGTGTGGTCACTCTCGCTCCGGTCACAACGCGGCTCGACATGCCGGTGCAGCGCCGGTTCGTGGCGGGCGCGCCCGGCAGAGACGAGATACAGTTCGATCCGGAAGAAACGGAAACCGATATTCTCGGCGATGCCATCGATCTCGGCTTGGTGGCGACGGAGGAAATCGCACTGGCGCTTCCGGACTACCCCCGGGCCGAGGGCGCCGCGCTCGTGCAGGCCGAGTTCAGGCCGCCGGGCGCCGCTCCCGCCCAGCCGAAGCCCCACCGCCCGTTCGCCGGCCTGGCGGCGCTGCGCAACAAGCTGAAAGACTGACCCTGCCGCGTACAGAAAACACTTGCGGTCGTTCCGATATTCAGTATTTTCCCGGCTTCGTTTCCTGTTCGGATTGCCGCCGGTGCCGCACAGACGTGCGGGCGACGCCGATGCCGGACACGCGGGGCAGATCCCGCCCTGACAACTGAGGTCTTAAGATGGCTGTCCCCAAGAGCAAGATCACGCGCTCGAAGCGCGGTTTGCGCCGTTCGCACGATGCGCTGATTGCCGCCAACCCGAACGAATGCCCCAATTGCGGCGAGCTGAAACGCCCGCATCATGTCTGCGGTGCCTGCGGGCACTATGCGGAGCGCGAAGTAGTGTCTATGGTCGAAGACATCGATCTGGACGAAGACGCCGCGTAACGCCACGACACATGAGGTTGGTCCGGGATGGCCACCCAGCAGAACCGGACAGACCCCGCATTCGATGGAAAGACCGTGATATCGGTTGACGCCATGGGCGGGGACCGCGGTGCCGCCGCCGTCATTGCCGGTCTGTCGAGATCGGCAAAGAAGAACCCGGACATTTCCTTCATCCTGCATGGCGACGAGGCCGAGCTGAAGGCGCTTCTGCGGCGCCGTCCGCTGCTGTCGGAGCGGACCGTGATACGTCACGCCGCCACCAACATCTCGATGGACGAAAAGCCGTCGAAGGCATTGCGCCGGGGCAAGGGGTCCAGCATGTGGAGCGCTCTGGAGGCGGTCGCCTCGGGCGACGCCACGGTAGCGGTGTCGTGCGGCAACACCGGCGCGCTGATGGCGATGTCGATGCTTCAGTTGCGCAAGCTGCCGAATGTCGGCCGCCCGGCGATCGCCGTGCTCTGGCCGTCGCGCAACCCGGCGGGCTACAACATATTGCTGGACGCCGGGGCCGATATCCGCGCCGACGCGGCGGACCTCGTGCAATATGCGGTGATGGGCGCCTCCTATGCGCGCAACGGGCTGAAACTCGTCCGTCCGCGGGTCGGGCTGCTGAACGTCGGAACCGAGCTTCACAAGGGGCGCACGCAACTGCGCGAAGCCGCCGAAATAATCACGCAGATCGCCCCTGACGGCGATTTCGAGTTCGTCGGATTTGTCGAAGGCAGCGATCTGCCGACGGCCAAGGTCGACGTCGTCGTGACCGACGGGTTTTCCGGCAACGTGGCGCTCAAGACGGCCGAGGGTACCGCCTCGCTGATCCGCGGGCTTCTGCGCGAGGCCTTCGCCCACACGCCGCTGTCGCGGATCGGCGCGCTGTTCGCGCTCACCTCGCTGCGCCGCCTGCACAAGCGGATCGACCCGCGCCATGTCAATGGCGGCGTGTTTCTCGGCCTCAACGGCACCGTTATCAAGTCGCATGGCGGGGCCGACGCGACCGGCATATCTGCCGCGATCAAGCTTGCCTTTGTGCTCGCCCACAACGGGTTCTCGGAAAAACTCGCGCGCCGGGTTGCATCAGGGCTCCCGCGGGGCGAAGATAGCCGGCAAAACAAAGGTTCAGAGGCAGGTCTTGGATGAGCGTGATACGCGCTGTCGCTCGTGGGTGCGGGCACTATCTTCCCGAACGCGTGGTCGAGAACGCCGAATTCGAAAAGACCCTCGACACGTCTGACGAGTGGATCCGGTCGCGCACCGGGATCGAACGGCGGCATTTCGCCGCGGCGGACGAGAAAACCTCGGACCTGGCCTTCAAGGCCGCCGAAATGGCGCTGGCGAAGGCGGAGCTTTCCGGGCAGGATCTCGACGCCATCATCCTGGCCACGGCGACGCCGGACCAGACCTTTCCCTCGACGGCGACGCGGGTGCAGAACGCTATCGGAATGAGGTCGGGATTCGCCTTCGACATCCAGGCGGTCTGCGCCGGCTTCATCTTTGCGCTGTCCAACGCCAACGCGATGATCGTCTCCGGCCAGGCCAAGCGTATCCTCGTGGTGGGGGCCGAGACCTTCTCGCGCATCATGGACTGGCAGGACCGCTCGACCTGCGTTTTGTTCGGTGACGGCGCCGGTGCGCTGGTGATCGAGGCCAGCGAAGGCGAAGGCACGCCGGCGGACCGTGGCATTCTTTCCACCGATCTCAGTTCCGACGGCCAATACAACGAACTGCTCTATGTAGACGGCGGCCCGTCCGACACGCAGACGACGGGCGTTCTGAAAATGCAGGGCCGCGAGGTCTTCAAGCACGCCGTCGTCAAGCTCGCCGAGGCGGCGGAAGCAGCGCTCGAAAAGGCCGGCGTCCACTCCGACGACGTGGACTGGATCGTCCCCCATCAGGCCAATCTGCGAATCATCAGGCGGACGGCCCAGAAGATGGGCGTACCGATGGAGCGGGTTGTGGTGACGGTTCAGGACCACGGCAACACTTCCGCCGCCTCGATCCCGCTTGCGCTGTCGGTCGCCGTCGGCGCAGGCCGGATAAAACGCGGTGCTCTTCTGCTTATGGAGGCGAGCGGCGGCGGTCGTGCCTGGGGCGCCGCGGCCATGCGCTGGTAGGGTTTTCACGAAACCTACAAAAAACCGCGCAACCCATTGTTATTGACTCCCTTTCCCCATTGACCCTAACTTGAGGCCGGTCTGGGGAGAAACCAAGCATGAGCAACACAACACTGACCCGCATGGATTTGAGCGAAGCGGTCTACCGGGAGGTCGGACTATCGCGTAACGAGTCGGCGGAACTGGTTGAAAGCGTTCTGAAACACATGTCCGACGCGCTGGTGCGCGGCGAGAGCGTCAAACTGTCGTCGTTCGGAACGTTTTCCGTCCGCTCGAAGTCGGCGCGGGTCGGGCGCAATCCGAAGACCGGCGAGGAGGTTCCCATCGAACCGCGCCGCGTTCTCACATTCCGTCCGTCGCACCTGATGAAGGCCCGGGTTGACGCCGGTAACAAGCACTGAATTCCGGGTAGGGCGGTCAGGCATGGAAAAATCGCGCGAGGCATTCCGCACGATAAGCGAAGTCTCCGAGTTGTTGGACATTCCGGCCCATGTCCTGCGATTCTGGGAAAGCAAGTTCAGTCAGATAAAGCCCGTCAAACGGGGCGGCGGCAGGCGCTATTACCGGCCGGACGACATCAACCTTCTCAGGGGGATACGCGGGCTTCTTTATACCGACGGCCTGACCATCAAGGGCGCCCAGAAACTGATCAAGGAAAAGGGCGTCCGGCACGTCATCGCGCTCGGCATGGAATCGGAGGAGACCCGCGACGTACTCGCCGGAGTAATCGAAAAAAGACGGGCCGCAACCCGTGCGGCAGAACCCGCAAGCCCCAAACAGCCCGGTCTGTTTGAAACTCCCGGCGCCGGCGCGGAACCGACGGCAGCCGAAACCGCCATCGAAACGGCGAACACTGCCGTGCAGACCGCCCCGGAACCTGGCCTTGACCGGGAGACGCTGTCGCGAATCATCGAACGCCTCAGGGCGTTGCGCGATTCGATGCGGAGTTGAAGGCCCGGGAAACCGGTGCGGTGTTTCCCGCTTGCCTCGATACGACCGGGGGATATAAAGACGCCATGTCGGGCTATGGCGCAGTCTGGTAGCGCGTTCGTCTGGGGGACGAAAGGTCGTGAGTTCGAATCTCGCTAGCCCGACCAATTTCCGACAAGCCGCCGTCTTGCGGCCATGCATACACCGGGCCGGCGGAGGCAGAGCTTGACCGATCTTCCGCGGGGTGTTCTGCCCTCCCAGCAAATCCGGCGAATGATCGCGGCACGCGCCATTGGCTCGGAAGTGAAAATCCGGCCCGAACAGGTACAGCCGGCCAGTCTGGATCTGCGGTTGGGCGCAAGCGCCTGGCGCGTGCGCGCCTCGTTTCTGCCCGGTGGCGGCAGGACGTTCGCGCAGCGCCTCGGCGATTTCTCCATGCACGAGGTCGATCTCGGCGACGGCGCGGTGCTGGAAAAGGGTTGCGTCTATGTCGTGCCGCTGATGGAATCCCTGGACCTGCCCGCCGACATATCCGCAGTGGCCAACGCCAAGAGTTCGACCGGCCGGCTGGATATCCTGACCCGCCTGATCACCGACGGCGGCGAAGAGTTTGACCGGATCGAGGCGGGATATTCGGGGCCGCTCTTCGCTGAAATATCGCCGCTGTCGTTCTCGGTTCTGGTCAGGCCCGGTATGCGGCTGAACCAGATCCGGTTCCGCCGCGGACAGGCTCTGATCGACGACGACGCGCTGCGCGAACTCGACCGCCGCCTCGGCCTTGTCGACGTGGAGGCGCATATCGACGGCGGGCTTGGCTTCTCGGTCGATCTGAAACCCGGCGAGGGCGCACTGGCGGGCTACCGTGCCAAGCCGCATACCGGGCTAGTCGACCTCGACCGGATCGGCCACTACGACCCGGCCGATTTCTGGGAACCGGTGACCGCCTCGGGCGGGCACATCATCCTCGACCCCGGCGCGTTCTACATCCTGGTCAGCCGCGAAGCGGTGCACGTGCCGCCCGACTGCGCCGCCGAGATGGCGCCCTATCTGGCGATGGTGTGTGAGTTCCGGGTGCATTACGCGGGTTTTTTCGATCCCGGATTCGGTCACGCTGCGGCGGGCGGAAAAGGCGCTCGCGGCGTGCTGGAAGTGCGCTGCCACGAGGCGCCGTTCGTTCTGGAGCACGGCCAGATCGTCGGGCGGCTGGTCTACGAGACGATGGCCGAAACGCCCGATATTCTTTACGGCGCCGATATGGGATCCAGTTATCAGGGCCAGGGGCTGAAACTCAGCAAGCATTTCAAGGTGGCTTGAGGCGATTGCCGTTTGGACCCTCACCGCCCCGGACCTGATCCGGGGCCTCGCGTCGAAGGATCCCGGCGCAGGGGCCGGGACGGTTGGGGTGGGCTCAGACGCGAATTGCTTCAGGGATCGGTCTCGCCCGGCAGTTCATCGTCGAACATGTCGGCGATCTCGTCTTCCTCGCCGCCTTCTTCCCCGGTGTCGGCGAAAGCACCGCCCGGCGACGGCCGGTTGTCCAGCAGCCCGGCCTCGCGCAACTCCTTGATCCCCGGCAAATCCTTGGCGCTTTCCAGCCCGAACGTGTCGAGAAACACCGGCGTGACGACAAAGGTCACGGGGCGGCCCGGGGTCATGCGCCGGCGGCCCAATCTAATCCAGTTCAACTCCAGAAGCTGGTCGATGGTGCCGCGCGAGACCGAAACCCCGCGAATTTCCTCGATCTCGGTGCGCGTCACCGGCTGGTGGTAGGCGATGATCGCCAGCGTCTCGATGGCGGCGCGCGACAGGCGGCGGCGCTCGACCACCTCGCGGCTCATCAGAAAGCCGAGGTCGGGCGCGGTGCGGAACGCCCATGCTTCGCCGATCCGGACGACCCGTACGCCTCGCCCTTCGTAGCGCTTCTGCAACCGCTCAAGCGCCTCTGCCGGTTCGCTGCCCTGCGGCATGCGCTGCGCCAGTTCCGCCACGCTCATCGGTTCGGCGCTGGCGAACAGCAGCGCCTCGACCATGCGCTCCTGTTCCGGTATCGGCGGCGCGTCGAACAGGCTCTCGAGGGCGTCGTCGCCAACCGCCTCAGGCATGGCCGGCCCCCGCCCTGCGCAGATAGAGCGGCGCGAATGCGCCGTCCTGGCGGATTTCCGCAGCCCCTGTCTTCACCAGTTCCAGCGACGCCGCGAAGGTCGAGGCCAGCGCGCTGCGGCGAAGTTGCGGATCACGGCGCAACTCTTCGGGCAGATACTGGCTCAGCGGTCCCCACTCGGCGGCGTAACCGATCAGCCCCCGCATCCGTTCGAGCGCCTGTTCCGGCGTGTAGGTCGGGTCGCGGCGCATGTTCAGCGGCCGGAACTCGTCGCGCGTCCGGATCCGCGAATAGGCCTGCAGCAGATCGAGCAGCGTCGCCGTCCGTTCCACCCGCCGGCAGCGCGCCACCCCCTGCGGCTCGCCGCGCGCGAAGAACTCGCGGCCGAGCTGGTCGCGGCCCATCAGTTGCGCCGCCACCCGGCGCATCGCCTCCAGCCGTTCGAGCTGGAACGCCAGATGCGCCGCCAGTTCCTCGCCGCTGGGGCCATCTTCGGACGGGTCCGCCGGCAGCAGCAGCCGCGACTTCAGGTAGGCCAGCCAGGCCGCCATCACCAGGTAATCGGCCGCCAGTTCGATGCGCAGCGTGCGTGCCGCCTCAACGAAGGTGAGGTACTGCTCGGCCAATTGCAGGATCGACACCTTGCGCAGATCGACCTTCTGCGTTCGCGCCAGCGTCAGCAGCAGATCCAGCGGGCCTTCGTAACCGTCGACATCGACCAGAAGCGCATCTGGGGCCGGCCGGCCGGCGGCGGCCGGCGGAATTTCGGTGTGAAAATGATCGTCAGGCACCCAGCCGCTCCTGCATCAGATCGTCGTATTGGCGCAGCAATTCCGCCATGTTGGCGGTTTCCGGCACCGTCCGCAAGGCGAGTGCGGCATCGGCGCGGTGCCGCGCGAGGCCCGCGAGCCGCGGGCAGGCGGCCGCCACCGCCTGCATTTCCCCGCCATCTCCGTTGCAGTGCAGAACGACGTCGCAGCCGGCCGCCAACGCCCGCTCGGCGCGCTCCGCCGGCGTTCCCGACAGTGCCTGCATGGACAGATCGTCGGTCAGCAGCAGGCCGCTGAAGCCAAGCTCCCCGCGCATCAGCGCTACCAAGCGCGGCGACAGCGTCGCCGGGTTCCTCGGATCCAGCGCCGAAAAGACCACATGCGCCGTCATCGCGAGCGGCAGATCGGCGAGCGCACGGAAGACCGAAAAATCGCTCTGCTCCAGCGCCTTGGCCCCGTCGTGCACCACCGGCAACGCATGGTGGCTGTCAACCGTCGCCAGCCCGTGGCCGGGCATGTGCTTCATCACCGGCAATACGCCGCCCGCCAGCAGCGCCCCGGCGACCGCCTGCGCCAGTTGCGACACTTCTTCGGGCTCGGTCCCATAGCACCGGTTGCGCAGCACGCCGTGCGTACCGGACCGCACCATGTCGGCCACCGGCGCGCAGTTGACGTCGATTCCCAGCGCGCGGAGTTCCGCGGCGATCACCCGGTACCGAAGGTGCAAGGCCCTGGCCCTCGCCGCTCGGTCCGGCAGGCGCTGGCACAGATCGAGCGGCGGCTCCCAGTCGCGCCAGTGCGGCGGGCGCAGGCGCGCGACGCGGCCGCCTTCCTGATCGATCAGGACCGGCGCCTCGCGGCCCACCGAATCGCGCAGGTCGCCGATCAGGCGCCGGACCTGATCCGGCGTTTCGATGTTTCTGGCGAACAGGATGAAACCCCAGGGATCGGAATCCGCGAAAAACGCCCGCTCGCGGCCGGACAGAACCGCGCCCTCGCAGCCAAATCC